>NZ_CP195314.1:1495000-1835000 GCF_054161275.1 Jutongia sp. SJQ-6
ATGTAACTTTGGCCTGCTTTAATGCATCTTCAATCACATAGTTGATGCGTTCTATATGCTTTCTGGACGCAATCTCCGGCACCACACCACCATATAAGGTATGAATGTCTATCTGCGAGGAGATCACGTTCGACAGTACCTCTCTGCCATTACGCACAACCGAGGCTGCTGTTTCATCGCATGAACTCTCAATTCCTAATATTAATACATCCTGTTCCATTGTTAATTATCTCCTAATGTCGCTATTTCCTCTTTGTCGGTCGTCTGCTCCCAACCCAAGATACGCCATTTTCCTTTGGCATCCTTGCGGCAGAGAAATTTTTCATATATCTGCATACGTTTCTGCTTTGCTTTCGTCAAAGTTCCGGTAATGACCGTTGCACATTCCCTTTTATTGATCGTTGTGTACTCGATGCTGCCTGCCGGCTGCACTACATATGTAGAAATCGTTTGTTCTTTCTTTTTGTAACTTTTCTGTTCCTTTGCCAGGCGCTTATACATCTTCTCCCACGCATTGTCTTTGACGTCCAGTAATTCTGCATCATACAATTTACGCAGCTGCTTTAACAATTTGTTATATTCTTTATCAGTCAGAGTTGTGTTGTATAAACATTTATTATATCTCCAATATAACTTCAACACTTCCGTTGGCGTTTCCGGATAACCATTATCCAAATCTTTACTCATCAGCTTATCAACTTCCGTTGTCGAGCTTTTACTTTCTCTGCTCCCACTGATCTTGCCGTTACTGATCATATAAAATATCGTTAAAACAACTACAGCAAGACACACCAGCGCCACAAAAGTAATGCCAATCTTTTTCTTGTTCATGCTGCTTCCTCCATTTCCATGAAGTTGTCTCTATATCGACTCCTGCGAAAACTTCACATCTGTTGCCATAGTCTGTTTTCTTTATTGTACACAGGTGATCGTCAAATATCAATCCTCAAATTCCAAGGTACAACTCATTCCATCTTTGCCTGCCACTGCATTTGGAAAGATCTTGCATACTTCCCGCATGTAATTTTGCGGATACAGTAACGATGGGCTGTAATGCGTCAGCCAAAGTTCCTTAACCTCAGCTTCTTTTGCCATCTGTGCAGCCTCCAAAAACATCATATGCTTATTTTCTACCGCTTTAGCTTTCTTTTCTTTGTCACCGTACATTCCTTCGCAGATCAACAAATCTGACATGGAAGCATTCTTGGTAAGGCCGGCTGTTGGTCTGGTGTCTGTACAATATGTAACTTTCAGTCCCTTTCTAGGGGCACCAAGCACCATGTCCGGTGTATAAATGCCCTCCGGCGATTCCACCGTCTCTCCATGCTGAAGCCGGTTCCAATACTGTACCGGGATCCCCTGCTCTTTGGCACGCTCCGGGAAAAAGCGCCCACCACGCGGAATTTCTATCGTATATCCATAACAGGTGACATTGTGATTCACACGAAAGGCATGCAGATGATATCCATTACATTCCAAATCCTGCTCTTTGTCCGTCAACTCGATATATTGCAATTCAAAGGGTAACCCCTGTGCAATCACTAATAGAGATTCTACCACTTTCTGCAGACCACGTGGTCCGATCAGAGTCACCGGCTCTTTGCGCTCTGCATTGCCCATAGACAAAAGCAGTCCCGGCAGCCCGCTGATATGATCGCCATGATAATGTGTAAAGCAGATGGTATCGATCGGATGAAAGCTCCATCCTCTTTCACGGATCGCCACCTGCGTCCCCTCTCCGCAGTCTATAAGCAGGCTGCTGCCGCCGAATCGAGCCATAAGCGCTGTCAACGCCCTGCCCGGAAGCGGCATCATTCCGCTAGTTCCTAACAAGCACAAATCTAACATTACTGTTTTCCTTCCTATCTTCCAAGGTCTCTTATCCGGCTGCTCCGATCATTTCTGCACTTTCGCAGACTCCGATATTCTTATAATTCCGTCACTTCACTGACATCAGGTGGAATTACAAATTGCGCCGTAATACGGTCATAGCACTCTTCGCATAATACAAAAGAATGCAATTTCATATCTTTTTTGGAAAAGAATCCCCATTGTTTTTTTGCCTCAAAAGCATCTTCTAACAACACATCATGTTGCATCTTCAGTTTTTTCCCGCATGCGTTGCAATACATCATTCTCATCCTTTCTGCTCATTACATTATACATTGATCCGCCTTTTTACATTTACTGTGCCTGCTGTTTTACAACGTCAGTATACTGTGTCCGCAATGTAATGTACAGTGGTAATCTCTGTCAATTGTTCTGCCGTATCCCGCCTAACATATCAATTGTTTGTGATTTGATGTTCTAATAGCAGCGCATCCTCTTTCGGCTGCGAATAATATTTCTTTCTTATTCCGATCTGCACAAAACCCATTTGATGATAACAGTGTATTGCTGCTGTATTGGAAGCCCGCACCTCCAATAGAATACGTTTCACACCACGATGTTCGCACTCTGTTATTGCCATACCTAATAATTGTGTCGCAATACCTTGGGAACGCTGCTCCGGCGCTACGGCAATATGGCATAGATCCGCATCTTCCATGGAACACCATAATCCACAAAATCCAACGATTGCCGATCCGCTATCCGCAACCAGATAGATCGTATCTTCTCTATGAACAGCTTTAATAAATTCCTCCTGCTGCCAAGGTTTTGCAAAGCTGGCAGCATCGATCCTGCACACATCACCAACGTCCTCGTCTGTCATGTACCGAATTCTATTTTGGCTATTCATCCCTGTCATGCTTTTCTCCTGCGGCAAGCCTTGCTTCTCGCTCACGCTCCGCTTGTGATTTACGAAGATAATCCGGCCGGAACGCTTCGGCAGATACTATCTTTCCTTCGTCATAATAACGTGCACCTAAAACAGCTACCGAAGCAGCACTCTGTCTGTTCATATGAGCCGGTGCTTCCTGCCACGCTACGTTAAGTCCCTGTTGTAATGCCTCGCGGTGCACCGGAACGCCATCTCCCAAAACGGTAACAGGATCCCCAAGATCATTTAACTCCGCAATATAGTCTTCAATGGAAACTGCTTTTTGTCCGGTCACGCACTCCAATAACATATCCCCGACACGGTAAACTCCTGCATAAACCTGATTACGTCTCGCATCCATCATCGGACAGATATTTCCCTCTCTGCCTGCCAGTCGAAATGCCAGTGCCTCCAATGTTGTGATCGGAACGATCGGTTTGTGTAGCGCCAGCCCTAACCCCTTAGCTGTCGCAGCCCCGATCCTGAGTCCGGTAAAAGAACCGGGACCAGAGGTTGTTGCTATGGCATCGATTTCTTTGAGGTCGATACCGGACATCGTAACTACTTGGTCGATCATTGGCAGTAAGGTCTGCGAATGTGTCTGCTTATTATTGACTGTAAATTCTGCTACTATCGTGTCATCTGCAAACACTGCGGCTGATGCCACCAATCCCGAACTTTCTATTGCTAATAATTTCACTGCAAACCTCCTTCTATGCCCGTCACCTGTATGCGTCGGAAATCAAACCCTTTATCCAACTCTTTGGTAATGGTAACCTCAACGCATTGTTCCGGCAAAATGTCACGAATAAGCTCTGCCCACTCGATCAAGCATACGCCATCGCCAAAAAAGTAATCTTCATAACCGATCTCATCCATTTCCTCTACATCGGCTATGCGGTATACATCAAAATGATATAACGGAAGACGTCCGCTTTCATAAATCTGTATGATCGTAAAAGTCGGACTGTTCACCGGTTCTTCCACGCCCAATCCTGCCGCAAACCCTTTGGTAAAAACCGTTTTACCAACGCCAAGATCTCCATGCAGTAATACGATCGTTCCCGCCTCACACTGTTGCGCGATCCTGTTGCCGATCTCCCATGTCTCTTTCTCCGAATTACTCTCCATGCTTTGTGTCATCGATCTGTTCCTCCTGTGTCGGTTCATAATCCTTATAGGCAGCTCTTCGCTCCTCCACCAGAGCACATACCTCATCATAGCAGTCCGCTAACTGTTCCTTTGGAAAAATAAATGCTCGAACCTGTGACATGTATAAGTAAAGTGCTGATTTTGTCTTCACCGTCTTGCGAATTTCATACCAGTGCACTTTTGCCTCCTGCTGCCCCTGCGACACAATAATGCCGTCCTCAGATATACAATAGTGTAGTACCGCATTGATCGCCTCATTCTGTTTCTTTTGCTTCCAAGCCTTCTGATATAACATGACCGGCTGCACAATGGTGAACAGACAGCCAATAATGATCAGTGCGATAAACGCCGTGCGATCCAACGTCTGATAACGTGTCGCACAGATCACCCAGCTGCCAAGGCTGATCAATACGCCAACCGCGCCGGACACGCTGCAATACGTATGACGCATCGAAAATCGATATAATTCACCTGTCGTAAGATCAATGTTAAACTCTAATTCTTTCATATGATATCTCATTCCTTTCAACTTGCTGAAAAAACAAAGCCAGCTCTTTGCTTTTGCCACGCAATATAACAGCAATTTCCTATCAATTGTAAAAAAAGCATTCGCCATCTTATTATAACAGAACACGTCCAAAAAACAATACACGCGGATACAGGAATATGATATAATGAACACACTGGGCTCATTAACGAGCAAATAAGCTTGTGAAACAAGCGAATAAGCTCTGAAACAGCGAATTTGCAAGTTTGAAAGAGGCTAATTAATGTATGATATAATATAATGTATTTTGGAGGAATGTGAATGAGGGATGACGAAAAGAAAGTGTTACTACAACAACAGATCGAACAAGAAATCGATTTTGATAAATTAACAGAATTTTGTGAACATCTGACGGATGCCGTACAGGAAATATTTCGTTCATGCGGTTTATATTTTCGTATTTTTTCCAGAGTGAAATCGACAGATTCTATTGCCAACAAACTGATCAGACGTCAATACGGGACCGAACAAAATCCAAAAAAAATACAGGATTTGATCGGCATACGCGTCGTTTTGTATTATTATGATGATCTTAGCATCTGCCGTGATATTATGGAGAGTACCTTTCAGATGTTAGACCATTGGTCTCGCACCAATGCCACTGCCAATGAATTTAAGGCAACCAAGATCAACGGTGTATTCCGTTTCCCATCGGAATATTTCAAAGTCTACAAAAAGGACATGTGGACGCTGCCTATTGATACAACCTTTGAGATTCAATTTCGGACCGTATTTTTTGAGGGATGGCACGAGATTGAACATGATATGCGTTACAAAAGTCTCCTGTCAGACAATGAATTTTGGCGTGGCAGCGAAGAATTGTCTCGCATTTTGAACTGCATCCTCGCCAACTTGGAACTAAGTGACTGGTCACTTGTCCAGTTATTTGAACAACTCTCTTATAACCATTACAAAAATGCCAACTGGGAATTGATGCTAAAAAGCAAATTCCGAATCCATATGGATGATAACAGCGAACTTGATCCTGCAATTTTAGAACTGTTTGACCGGGACAAGGAGATTGCAAAACAGTTTTTCAAATGCAAACGCAAGGATCTGATCCGCGAACTGCTCAAACTGGATGCGCCACAGCCTAGTTATAACCTGATCGTCAAGCTTTTGAATGACAGTAAGATCCATAATGAGGAGATCGCAGCCATCTGTGACAAACTTCCTATTATCCGTGATGAGAAAATGCGTTCGCGTTCTCACTTTGCAAGACTGGATTCTGCGGTATTGTTCCATCTGGAAACCTATTTATTGCATAAAGAAGTCAGATCACTTGCGTCCGAATTTACAAACGCATCAAATATCATTTATAAATGGGCTCGTTTTAAGTTGAATCCTGTTTTTGAAGATATGCCTGAGGAACTATGCTCTTATCAGAACAAACTGCCAGGCTACCAATTAAAGATTGATTATCGACCGGAAGATATGACATTTTCCATGAAGTTAAATCACATAGACAGCAAACAGATCGGTACATTATGGCATATTCATTCTTCTGTTGCTATGTTGAGTGATGGCAAACTTCATTTTTATCATATGACATCTCGCGATATGCCACACGGTGCTTCGCACCAGATCAGTTTTAGCAAACCATCTTTCATGAATGATCTTTCTTCAAAGGTAGGTTTCGTTGACGTTGTCAGACTTGGCACAAAGGCACAATTTATAACTACGCCGAAAGATTTTACTTCTTACTGCGAACTGGTAAAAAATCCAAATCGCCACCTGCCACTGATCGCCATCGTCCAGCAAAATACACAGTCTTCTGCGGAAGGCAGTGAGTTTACGGATGGCTATGATATGAATACCTTTACGATCAATGGAACGAGACTTGCAAAAGTTGTAGGTCAATACGCTCATGTAGTCATGATCGATCAAAGCCTTGCCATACCATTTGCAGACAAAATGGATGCGAATATCAGGGAACCTTATGGCTGTATCGTTATCTTTTGGCCGGAGGAGCAGAAGCGTACACCGGATATATTCACCAAAGATGATGTATGTCATGCGGAATTTGACTTCAACCGTTTTGCTTTCCACGATAATAATATTTCAGAGAAGGCATTTCGCCATAAACTCGTACAGGTGATCAAGGACGACAATGTTAGTCACTAATACTGTTATTCTTACAACTGCAAAACCGCTGGAACGGATAACGCTCCAGCGGTTTTGATTTTAATTTTTATGATGATCTATCTCTGTCGCGAAAATAGGCTTATGACTCTTTACCCTTTATGAAATAAAGTGCCAACCGGCTTGTCTTCAAAAAGCTCATACAATTTCTTAGGGTGCTGCCCGTTCATCAACACAACATCAATATCGGATTCGTATGCAATTTCCACAGCATGAATCTTCGTTGCCATGCCGCCAGTGCCAAATTTTGTTCCGGCGCCGCCTGCAACCGCATGAATATCTTCACTGATCTCTCGAACAACCGGGATCATCTTGGCATCCGGATTTTGACGCGGGTCACTGTCATACAGTCCATCTATGTCTGACATGATGATAAGAAGATCTGCATTGGCGATCGTTGCCACGACAGCTGCCAACGAATCATTCTCGCCCATTTCCAACTCCAACTCATCAATGGCAACCGTATCATTTTCATTGACAACCGGGATCACTCCCTGTGAGATCAAACGTTCTAACGCATTTTCCACATTTTTACGGCGATCCTCTAACAATATATATTTCGTCAACAATAACTGTGCCACCGTTATACTGTATTCAGAAAACAAGTTGTCATATAAATACATTAGCTCACATTGCCCTACTGCGGCACAAGCCTGTTTCCCGGGTGTGTCTTTAGGTCGGTCCATCAAGCCAAGCTTACCCATACCAAGACCAATCGCACCGCTGGAAACCAAGATCACCTCGTGCCCTGCATTTTGCAGATCGGCAAGTGTCTTGACGAGCTGCTCCACGCGCCGTATGTTTAATCTTCCGGTACGATGTGTTAATGTCGAGGTTCCCACCTTGACGACAATCCGTTTTCTCTCACTAATCGGTATCATTTTGCCCTCCATAACATTTGGATTTTCATGCTTTTTATTGTATTCGTATTGACAAAATATTGCAACTTATTTTTGTGTGTCATCATACATATCCTGCAGCCCCTTCTTCAAGCTGCTAATATCAAGCATAGCCTGTGACGCCTGTTGTTTCTGCTGTTTTGGTTTCTTTTGTTTCTTTGGCCTCGTTATCTTCTTTTGCTTTGTTTTGACAGCAGACTCCTCCTGTGGCGTGTCAACCGCAGACAATATGGTATCCACTGCTTTCGAACGAAGATTTCCTAATCTACGCAATGCTGTCGGCAGCAGATCCGGCATACGCCGATTCCATATATCCAAGAACCAAAGAATTGTCATTGCCATCAGCAGATATAACGTCAGATCACGCTTTGCGGCATTCCGCTGTGGTGTCGTATCAAAACAGCCCTCTAATGAATTGATCGAACGTCCTGATACCGACGCGATCAATTCATTCAATGCCGTATCTGTCGTGTCATAACGATATTCGGCAGAATATTGCATCGTCAACTGCGTATTGGTGTTATCTAGTATTTTCTTTCCATTACTGCGGCGGACATTGATCTGGTAGACACCTACATCAGAAAGCGGAATCTCACCCTCATAACGGCTGCCGGAAACAGAATGTAACGTCACAGTATTCGTTTTCCCGTCCGCATCATCATAAACTGCGGTAACTTGATCGTCACCACTAACTTTTGCATTGGTATACTCGATCACACCGGCACTCCCCTCCTGCCGTGCCGTTACGGTAATGCCCTGATGATTCTGTTCCCCTATCGTCTGGTTGATCAATCCGCGCCAAAACGCCGGATAATCCTCCCACTGTGCATAATTAGCTGTCCACTCGTTTACTACATCTGTAGTAAATGCCGCTGTTGTCCCCAAGCCATACTGCCACGTTGCTAAGATCGGACTTTCCTTTTTATCATCCATCAATACTGCTGTCGCATTCGACTTCAATGTCGTTCCTATATATCCAAGCATCTCCGGGAAACCACCTTCTCTAAGCTGCTCTAATATGTCACTGTTCGCCGTTATGACCGGTGTAAAAGTCTTGTTGACCAAATATTCTCCCTGCGACAAAAATACTTCCTGAGCAAAGATCCTGCTCAGTCCGGTGCCCGCATTCGTTTGATAAAAGCGCCCCTTTCCTTTGTCTGCTAAGGTGCGCAGAATATTTACGTCGGCATCCGACCCTACCGCTACTGTCGATAAGGTTATCTTATTATCATTCATGTCCTTAAGCAGATCGTCATACCCATGGTACGTATCCTGTCCATCAGTCAGCAAAACGATATGTTTGATCTGCGCATCATTTGTGCTCACCTTGGTCATTTGCTCATAAGCCTCTTTCAATGCAGGATAAATACTGGTGCCGCCGCCATCTTTAATGCCATATATCTTGCTTAGGACATCATCACGGTCTGTAAGCCGGATCGGTTTAACCTGCCAATGATAGCCATCGTCAAATGATTCTATACCAACGATATCTGTACTGCGAAGGTTATTGACCGCAGCTGCGGCCGCTTCTTTCGCATACTCTAACTTACTTTTGCCTCCGTCGGACGCATCCGTCATACTTCCGGAATGGTCGATCACTAACGTCATCGCAAGTTTTGGCGAGTCCTTGTCGCCCTTGATCTCCATATTGACCGGAAGCACCTTTTCTAAGGCAGTATCCCGATATGCACCAAGCGCAAAACTTTGATCTCCACCGATCGCGATCAACCCTCCGGCATAATCCTTGACATAGGTGGTGATATGATCCATAAATCCGCTCTTTAGATCGTCTGCATATACATTTTCCAGTAAAATAGAGCTATATTCCCGCATCTTTTTAAGCGTATCCGGGGCGAAAGATGGCGTCACTACGTCATAATTGATGCCAGCTGCCTGCAAAACCTTTTGAAATTGCTTACTTTCTCCGCTTTTTCCTTCGATGAGCAGCACCTTTTTTTGCTCGGTCGCTTTCGTATAAGCAACATACTCATTATTAGCCTGTATCGTATCTTTCTCCGGAACGATCACCGCCCGGTAATTGGTAAATCCTGTCTGTTTTCGCTGATCCTGAAAGGTAAAATGATTGGTTCCTTTTTGTATAGTGACATGCTCCTGTCTGCGAAGCTTCGTGTCATTATATAATTGCAGAACAGCATTAGTCGCAACATTACCGTTTACTTCGATCTCTACGGTAAAACGCTCTCCCGGTGTAATCTGTTCCGGTACGGTCATGTCCGATAACCAAACTTCCTTGTCCGGAGTACAATCCTGTTGTAACACCTGTAATTCCACATTTCCTGCCTGTAAGCTGCTGCTCATTTTACGCACATCGCCACTATTTTGTCTGCCGTCTGTTAGTAAAACAATGCGCTTTCCGTCGCTGTCCGAGAAAAGGGACATTGCTGTCTGAAGTCCTTTTTCAATATTGGTTTCCGTTTCTACCCGGACCGAATTAAGTTCTGTAAACTTCACCGTATCCGACACGAACTGTTCTACATTCGCATCTCCTCCAAAAGCAACTACTCCGGCACGATCTTTTGACGGCAGCTTCTTAAGTTCATCTCTTATCTGCTGCACCATTTCACTGCGTTTTCCAGCAAAACTCTGCGACACATCCACCACAAAAACGGTCGTTGTACTGTCCGAAATATGGGACATAGATATTCCGATAAATGCGGCGGTCAATCCGGCAAATAATAGAATACGGCATGCGATTGTGGATACTTTATTAAATCGATTCGTTGAATTTGTTCGACGTCTATATATGATCCATTCCACACACAGCAATAACAACACAATAAGGATCAGTGGTCTTACAAGCATCCTCTTGCCATACAGTTTGCTGACATTTTCCGTTGTCACAGTCTGTTTTCTGCCATTTTGTGTGATGTGTACCCGATTCGTGCACTTAGATTCCTTCTCAGGAAATGTCACCGCAAAATATTTGGTGGATCTCTTTGTGTCCGTTACCGTCATATGGTATAGACCGGCCATCCTCGTATCGGTATATACTGCCTGCCCCTGTGCATTTTGATCAGCAACTGTCTGTCCTGCCGGATCTTGCCAGCGGATAGATGCCCGCTTACCACTGCCAAGCTGCAGGGTGACCGTATCTCCCGGCTCGTACGATGCTGCATCAAAAGACATCGTCTGCTCTGCCTGCGCCAAAATCCCCTGTACTAACACCGGAAATTCCATTTGCAGAGGAAGGTCCGAATTGTGCAGATTGAAACCAAGCACCGCAACAACGCGATCTTGAAGCTTTCCAAGATAGCCAACACACTGATTTCCTTCCCCGGCAAAAGAATATGCCCACGACGGAAGTGCGTAGCGAAATCCTTTGGCTGCACTGACCGTAAACGCCTCCAGATCCTGTGTAATA
Source organism: Jutongia sp. SJQ-6 (assembly GCF_054161275.1). Next base: position 1,505,884 of record NZ_CP195314.1, read on the forward strand.
TTACTTTGCGGAAACGTAATTGATCCATTTTTGAATGTCTGTACTTTACGAACTAAAGTCTGCTTTCCGATCACCACCTTATCCGATGGTGCGAGTAATATCACATTCTCATTATGATACCATTTCGTCGGCATAACTCCATCGTATACGATGAAATCATATGCCTTGTCCGGATTTATGTTTTTTGTCCGAGTTGTTTGTTCTACAGTTATAGAATCTTCCAGAGACAATGCCCTTTCCATAAAACTGTTTTGTTTGGATACCAATAATACCGTCTTTTTCTTCTGTCTTTCAATCATTTCATAGACCGCATTATCGTGTGAATTGCCGTCCTCTGCTACAATATGAGCTTTCAAATACCCCTTGCTTGCTGTCAGGTTCCGGAAATGACTGTTCGTTGTCGTCTGGAAGGTGATCGTCTTACTCTGCCCCGCCTTTAGCGATACGGTCTGCGCATCAAATAACGTGTCGCCCAAATACAGTTCTACATCTGTCTTAAAATCTTTCTCTCCGTAATTTGTAATACCGGCCTGTGTTGTTATTTTATGTTCTGCATCCGTCTGATGGGACAACCAGCTTAAACCGGCATTCGTCGTCCCTTCCTGATCGGTCAACGCAATAATATCCGCATTTAACTTTCCTACATCAGCATCACTATCGGTAAACCCGATCACTTTATAGTTATGCCACTGTTTCACAAGCGGTGTTACAATCTGTAAAGAGGCCTCTAAGCTCCCGGCAATGTCTGTTTCGCCAATACCTCGTATTGTTTTCTTGATGCTGCCGGTATCTGTCGAATCTGTCACTAAAAGCTGCGCTGTCTGTGCCCCTGTAACTACGGTGACTTTCGTTCCCGGATCTAACTGATCCACGTAGGTGAGTGCCTGCTTTTTCGCTTCTTCTAATTTGGTACTGTCCTGTTTATATCGGCCATTCATGCTTCCACTGGTGTCAATACACAAAACAACGTGATCCGTCTCGCCGCCCTTCCGTTTGATGTACGGCATAAGCATGGCAAAAACAAGCAAAAGCAAAACAGCAATCTGTAGATACATTAACAAATGATTACGAAATTTCTCCCATGGAGTCGATGCCTGTACAGATTCAAAAGCTTCCTGCCACAAATTTAATGCCGGCACTTTCTTGGTCTGTACCTTCTGCTTCAGTAAATAGAGCAAAACAATACCCGGCACAAATGCAAGAAATAATAATGGCCATAAATGTTCAAATCCCATCGTATCCCCTCCTCTATATCCGGGTTATCTTATACCTGTTCAAAAACGCCGGCTCTCATGCCGTCATAAATTATCTTTTCTAAGGACGTGTCCGTATACACCTGCATAAAATGCGCCTGATACTTTTTGGCTGCACTCTCCAGTCCTTTTTGAAACGCAGTAAGTCTGTTGTCATACTGCTTGCGCAGCCACGAGGTCATGGTTACTGTCAGATCCTGCTCTGTCTCACAATCGATCAGTTTGACCGTCCCCTCCAACTGTGGTTTCCGTTCTTCTTTATCTAAAATCTGCAGGATCAATATGTCCTGTTTACAAAATTTCAAATAACGAAGTGTCTGATGTATTGTCTCCATATGTCCGCCATTGGTATCTCTGTCCATAAAATCGGACAGTAAAATAACAGTCCCTTTTCGCGGAAATGGAATATGGCGTACCGACTGCCACAGATCTGTCACCCCATCAAATCGCTGTCTTGCCACTTGATCCAAAAATAAGTTTCTGCTCTGCATCCCGGTCAGAGATTTTTCAATCTGTGCCATACCGTCCTGAACCGATACCAGACGGACCCGGTCTTGTGACTGTAATGCCAGATGCCCAAACATTCCTGCTAATTTCGCCGCAAGTTTATATTTCTCTGTCATGTCTGCCTTCATGGATCGGCTTGTGTCTAAAACGACAGTGTACATTCCTTCCTGTTCCTGCATGAAAAGCTTAATAAATAATTTTTCACTTCTTCCATAGGCGTTCCAGTCAATACGACGTATATCGTCTCCCGGCATATATTCTCGAAAATCAGAAAATTCCACACTGCTGCCTTTGGCAGTAGATTTTCTGCTGCCGCCTCTGCCTCCATTTAAGCGATTTTCACTCCAAAGGCTAATCCGTTTCAAGCTTCGAAAAAAATCACCATCAAACAGTTTTTCTTCCATTGAGTGCCTCCTGCAATGCTGCAATGATCGTGTCTGCCACTATATTTTCCGACAGCGCATCAAAGTTTAATGCCAACCGGTGCCTCAGTGCCGCCTTTGCCACATCATCAATATCATCGAAGGAAACATTGTAACGGCCATCTAACAACGCCCTTGCCTTAGCCGTCAGCAGAATCGCCTGTGCCGCACGCGGACTGGCTCCCTCTAATACATATTGCTTAACTTCTTTCACCGCATACTCACTGTCCGGATGTGTTCCGATCACCAATGCCAGCGCATATTCCTCCACTGCTGCCGACACCGGTATATCACGAACCACCTGACGCATTTCCATCAGATCTCCTACAGTAAGCACCGGCTGGATCTGTTCCTGCTGTCCTTCTACCGTCAGATGCATGATCTGCTTTAGTTCCTCAAGAGACGGGAACTCGATCAATAACTTAAATAAAAAACGATCCAACTGTGCCTCCGGAAGCGGATAGGTACCTTCATTTTCAATCGGATTCTGCGTTGCAAGAACCATATAAGGTTTTGGGAGTTCATACGTATGATTTCCAACTGTTACTGTTTTTTCCTGCATCGCTTCTAACAATGCGGACTGTGTCTTCGGTGTTGCACGGTTGATCTCGTCCGCTAAGACCAAGTTTGCAAACACAGGTCCTTTTTCAAATTGAAACCGATTTCGATCTCCTTCTTTTATGATCAGATTGGTACCGGTAATATCGGTCGGCATTAGATCCGGCGTAAACTGTATACGCGAGAAATTAAGATCCATAACTTTTGCTAACGTCTTCACCAACTGTGTTTTACCAAGTCCCGGAACACCCTCTAATAACACATTGCCGTCTGCCAATATTGCCAGCAAAATGTGATGGATCACGTTTCTCTGACCGATGATCCCCTTGGCAATTTCTTCCTCTGTACGTTTGATCTTGGTACTATATTCTTTGATATCCTCTACCTGCATCAATGCCCCTCCTTACTCTAGATCGCTGAAATACTTTTTAACCATATCCTCCTTGGATTGTGGTATTTTCTGCTTCTTCAATTTGGAATATGCTTTTTGTTTATATTGTCCGGATACCGCCCCGATTTCCTGTTTGGTTCCGCGTTTCGCAGGCATGTTGTTAGACTTTGTGCGATTACCGGATTCTCCATTCTTGCTGCCCGTCAAATTGCCATCTTTCCCATTATCCTCCGGAACCCAGACTTGTTCTGCGCTGTCCGACGCACCTTTTCGTTCCAGTCCGTTTTTACCACCGGTGTTCCATCCACTTCCAACTTTGGTACCGTTTTTACCTTGACTGCCACCATTCCCACTGCCGGCATTTTTACCGGAACCTGCCTGACTGCCTGATCCACTTTGACCACCATTTTGAGTACCTTTAGCACTATTACCGGACAGTTTTTTGGAACTGTTTCCCTGTTGTCCATCGGCATTCTGTGAAGCATTCTGATTCGAAGTATTCCCCTGTGCCTGTGTATTTTGATTCTGTGTCGCTGCATTGGAATCTGTCTGATCCTGTAACAGGGCACTCCGCGTATAGGAAGCACTGGCATTATCAAGATTTCGCAGTACTTCCGAAATGTCTTGCTGTGTCAACGCTCCACTTTGTGCCTTTTCATTGAGCTGCTGCATAAGCTCTTTCATCTTAGACTCGCTTAACTGCTCTCCCAATTCTTTTAATTCATCACTCACTGCCGCAACGGCTTTCTGCTTACCGGCCAGATCTGCAAGCTGCTTCTGATATTTCGAAAGTGCCTGTAAATTTTTGCCGTCCACAAAAGGCCGTAAACTGTCTGCGGCCTCTTTGCTAATGTTCTCCGGAACATCTCGAAGAAGTTTTGTCTCCAAACGCTTTTGGGCAGCAGTCACTTCATCGACGGATCTTGCCTGCTTCATATCTTTTTGGGCTGTTTTTATGGACTCCTCCAGCTTTTTGCGGGATTCTTTACTTATTTTGCCCTTTGCCATTTCCTTATCAAGAACCTTCTTTGCTTTCGCGATCTTCTCCTGCTCTTTCTCAACTTTCTTGACAAATTCATGTTTCTGCTTCGCGACATCCTTTGCCTCTGACGGAATAAACAAGCAGATGAATCCCATCAGCAAAAAGACCCCCAGACTAACATATCTCTTCCATGGAATATAATACGGCATTGTCTTCTCCAAAGAGATATTCCGAAGCTGATCTCTCGTATCTATTCTCTGCAGGATACGAAGTTCATCGGTACTTCCTCTGCCTTCGATGCTCGTCGATACACGCTCCTGCATTCCCATATTGTCCGCTAATCTTGCTGCACGTCTTGTCGTTGTGCGGCATAGAAACAAATGTACGCCCCCGACTGCGATCGATCCCAAAAACACTGCGGCACTTGTGGGCACACAATTATAAAACGGATACCAGATCGCCACGCACTGTACCAAAAAGCCAAGAATGCTTCCAACCAGTGCATACATTCCCAACAGTAAAATCGATTTCTGACGCATATCACGTTTTTTTACTTTTTGCAGAAAACGATCAATCTCTTTGTCCGCTTCCATCCCCGACTGCTGATTCATGCTTTTTTCCTTTCTTCCTGCTCTTCTTCACACGCAATGGATCCAATAACTTTGCTGCAAGCTTCATAATGAAAAACGTCAAAACCAACTGACAGATCAAGCTGATCACAAACCAATGATCTACAACAATATCCGGGATACCGCCCCCAAATGTCCGTTCCAGTGTAACAATGAGTCCATGTCCTCTAAACTGACACATCAACATTTCGATTAAAGTTACAACCGGATTAATCAACAGGATCAATAACGCCGGTCCAAGATGCAGCGTTGCGCTGCTGGCAGCCAGACCGGACACATGATTAACATTCATTTCAATAATATTTCCAATAATGTATATAACTCCATCCAAAATAGCAGTCACACCACACAGTACAACAATCCCCGCAAAGGTAAATACAGTTGCCGGAACTGTTTTCTTAATTGCCGTAGATGCCCAAACGCCGATACTTCCCATTAGTAATGCCGCAACGAATACCAATACAACGAACTGCAACAGATCAACTAAGGCAAGACCACCAATGGTGAATACAATGGAAATCACCGGCAAACTGGAAACCACCAATAACAACACCATACTGATGGATGCCATCAGTTTTCCCCAAACGATTTCTGACGGTTTCATAGTTGTCGTAAGCAAAATTTCTAATGTCTGCTTTTCACGCTCTCCTGCAATGCTTCCAGCCGTAAAAGATGGTACAAGAAATCCCACCATAACAGATTCGAGCACGACCAGTGCAACATATAAACCGATCGCCGTTCCATAATTTACATAATCGTTCATACCGGAATTAAACAATACTTCAAATCCAAATACTGCGATCCCGATCAAGATCAGATTGTAAAACAAGATTGTCAGAGCAAACTTAATGTTGCGCACACGCAGCTTTGTTTCTTTTACATATACCGGATTATATAACTTCTTTTTCCATTTACTCATGCCGACAACACCTCCTTGTTTCCAGTGACACGCATAAACACTTCTTCCAAATTACCTGTATCCCGAACAAAGGACGATACCCGTACGTCATTCTGTATCAACGAAGCCAGCAATGCTGCTTCCTCTTCTTCATTTCCCTTAAAACCAACAAGCAGCATGTTGGCATCCACAGACAAATTAACAACTGTCGGATTCTCCTTGAGGATCTTCACCGCCTGATCCATTCCTTCTACAATACGGATCTGCAGTGGATTGGAGGTATTTAACCGGGTCATGATCTCATCGACTGTTCCTTTTACCATCATCTGTCCGTGATCGATAATACCGATCGTGGTACACATTTCTGCCAGCTCCGACAAAATATGTGAGCTAATAATGATCGTCTTATCAATTTCATGTAGATTCTTGAGTATTCCTTTCATCTCAAATCGTGCTCGCGGGTCCAAACCGGAAGCCGGCTCATCCAAAATAAGCAACTGCGGATTGTGCACCAAACTTCTAGCAAGACATAATCGTTGTTTCATGCCACGCGATAAGCTGTCCACGTAAAAATTTGCTTTATCCGACAGATGCACGAGATCCATCAATTCCATGCAATAGGATGTCGCCTGTTTTCCATACATGCCATAAATGGATGCATAGAATTCCATATACTCGATCGCCTTGAGATTGTCATATACACCAAAGAAATCCGGCATATAGCCAATCATCGCTTTGAGTTCTGTACTTTGGCGGATCGCATCGATCCCTGCAACGTAAGCTTCCCCGCCGGATGCTTTCAGCAGACCTGATAAGATCTTCATGGTCGTCGTTTTCCCTGCACCATTTGGTCCGACAAATCCAAATAACTCCCCTTTGTCAATATGCAGATCCAAATTATTTAATGCAATAAATTTACCATAGAATTTATTTAATCCTTTGATTTCTACCATGTCACCCTCTCCTCTCTATCTGCCTATAATGTGCAATTTCGGAAGTGCAATATTGTTATACATTCCATCCAGACCACTATCCGCTTTTACGTCATATCGAATCTTGACATTTCCCTCTGAGTCAGCGTATTGATCCAGACTGTCTAACGTTGTTTCACTTCCGGCTGTCAGGAACTTAACATAACGGTCTTTCTTCGGATTATAAATACATGCTGATCCCATAAACAGATTCGTATTAATCGTCATATCCGAACTACTATAATTGCTGTAGATCGTAATCTCCGAATTATCCAGATACGTATACTGCAGTCCTAATTTTTTCCCTTCACCCAGTAACTTTTTGATGTTATAAGTAACATTAATACTCTGAGCATAGCTCGAAGAGGACGCAGAAGCATTTGATTGCAGCACCAATTTCCCATCGGTCTGATAATCATTATATTCTGCAATATAGTCTGACAATACGCCATAATTTGTCGTCCCCTCTGCAAGCATATCCTTAAAGTCAATTTCCTGTGATACTGCCATTTCTCCATACAGATTCAGATCAAACATATTGGTAAACGACGTCTTTTGCTGATCTTTTGTAAAACCATAAAAATATGTCGTTGATCTTCCTGTCTCTCCTGAAGTGAAGAAATGACCGTAATATTTCAGCAAGCTTTGTCTTCGCTGAGACTGCACATCTTCTGTATATCCATTGTCATTTGCACCCACTGCCTGCGTAACCATCTCTTCCCAATCAGAACCGATATCCGCATATTTTAAGTATTTGCTCGGTGAAATACGGTCAAGAGATATACTTTCACCGGCTTTTAAGCTGCCTAATACAATGATATCTCCATGATTAACAATCATACAGTCTTCCAGATCATACCCTGTATTGTTGGTTACCACACCGGATACTTTAGACTCTCCGATCTGTATGTTCGTAAACGCCATACGTCCTTTCTGCTTTACCGTCTGACTGTTTTTGAGATTAGAGCTTTGGAACGATGCCTGATTTTCCATGTGCAATACGGTTTCATCTGAGTTATACTCGATTGCATAACTATACGTTTTATCCTGCTCTGCACTAGAATCATAATAGACCTGATTACTGTTGTAATACGGGTCAATATTTTTGCTGCCTTCTACTACGATCTGATAATCTCTATTATTCGGGCTCGTCACCGAAAAGGCGGTGTTTAACGTATCATGCGTCCCCTCTGCTCCAATTTCAAGCTGTGATAAATAATTGATAAACGGCTTTTGGATTCTGGTTCCGGTTCCGATCAGATAGATCAATACAGAACAGAACACAGCGGACACAGGTATGATCACCCACAGCAACTGCCGCTTATCCTTGCGACGCAGTATCGTATAGCCAACCGGTCCGATCAATACTACGTACACGATCAACAGAATCGCGTATAAGGTAATATTGGGCAACACATCAACCTCATTATATTTCAGTCCAGCCTGCAAACTATCATCCAAATAATATGTATTGACATTTTGGTCAAAGAAATGATTTTCTGTCGTGGTACAATTGTCGCTAATGATCTTACGGATAACAGAACCATAATTAGACCACTGTTTGTTATCAAGTGCGAGGTCAAATTCCGATACGATCACGGAACCATTTCCATAAGATATTTTGGAAACCAGTGCCTCCCCATCCTGTTCTACCAATGTCTCTGCTTTATCAAGCGTTAAAGATGTAATATCAACGGTTAACTTATCAGAAACAAGAGATTTCCGTATCTTCTCTTCTTCTTTCTTGCTTATGGTAACTTGAAATTTCTTCTCCAAATCGTCATCGCTATATTCTTTCTTCAGCTGTTTGTATATTTCCGAACCTTTTGAAAAGATCGTACCTCCCCAATCATCCGAATAATCTAAGCCCTGAATGTCTTGTGCATAATCACGATACATAGTTTGCGGCAAATGTTCGCGCAAAAATGTTTTTACTTTATCTAATTTTTCTTTGCGCAGTTCTTCTTTGAGCAGCGCCAGTTTCTCTGCCTGATCCACCTTCGCATAGGATAAATTTGTCTGTATCGAGCGCGCGTCACCAATCGTACCGTTTAGCAATTTCCCAGAAAAAACTTTCAAACTTTTTTCTGCCTGAGCGCCGGTGCCAAGCACCAAAAGTCCGCCATTGGAAACCCATTGTTGGAGCGCCGTAACCTGTTTTGCCGAAAAGCTTTGCGTATCTACATTATTGATCACTAATACATCCAATGATTCCAGTAATCGAACGTCTTCCGGAACATCCGCAACATTTATTTCTTCTACAGCAAAATCTGCACTCTGCAAATATCCTATCTTATTAATATCATCTGACAAAACCGCCATCTGCTTTTCATCAGTCGTTGTCAATGCCATCTGCAAATATGCTGTCTGAGATGAAATCATGTCATCATCTTTGTCATATAACGCTACTCGTACTGTAGAACCGCTCACCGGCAACGTAAAAAAACTTTTGATCTGAATTGTCTCTCCTGCAGCAATTGATACAGATTTTGTAAATGCTACCGAAGTGCCACTGACTGCTCCCGAGATTACTTTAACAGAACCTTTGAAATTATCTCCCTTGTTGGTCAACGTTGCCTTGATCGGGACATAACGGTTTGGTGCAACAACACCTCCCGTTCCGCCAAGTGTCGCATCAATCTTGATGTCACCCGCCCGAAAACTAACTTCTCCTATTGAATTGTTATTGGAAGACTTGGCTTTGGCATCTGCATGACTGGCAAAAGCCATACAAGTCATGATCCCAATGGCCGCTAATACTGCCACCAGCATGGCAATACTCGCACCATTCAGTATAGAGTACATCCATTCCATACCGGAAGTCTGCTTTTCTTTCATCATTTCATTACCTCTCAATCACTCTTCCTCCTCTTCTTTATATAACGGCAAAGCGATGGTAAAACATGTACCACTTGCTCCGCTTGTTACCTGAATCCTGCCTCCATGCAAATGAACAATTTCCTGCGCAATGTTTAATCCAAGACCGGTCCCACCGGTCTTAACATTTCTCGACCGTTCTACCCGGTAAAATTTATCAAACAAATGCTTGATACTTTCTTCCGGTATGACTAAGCCGTAATTGGTAACGCGAATTTGAACTTCCTGCTCTAAACATTCCAATTCCACATATACGTGTTTACCATCTTTGCCATATTTGATCGCATTGCTGAGCAGATTCTGTACGGCTCGCGCGATCAATTCTCCATCCATATTCATTTCCAGATAGGAAATATTGTATTTCGTTGTGCACTCAAGCTCCTCTTCCTGAAATAACGGATAGAACTCTTCCACCATCTGTTCCACGAGCTGCACCAGATCGATCTTACTGCGGTGTAGTGTGATCTCTCCACTCGTAAGTTTCGTATAGTTAAACAGATCGTGTATCAGATATTCCAAACGATTCGCCTTGGTCTGTGCTATACGCACATATTTCTGTCTTTGCTCCAGATCATAATGCTTGGTATCTAAAGCCAGATCCAAATATCCCTTCACCGATGTGATCGGTGTCCTTAAATCATGTGCTACACAGGCGATCAGATCCTTATTGCTTTGCAAAGCATCCCTCTCCGATTTGATCAATTGATTGATCTGCGCTGTCATCTCATTGATCCTGCCGGCTATCTCTCCTATCTCATCCTGTCTCTCTATGATGATCTTTTCGTCACTTTTTCCATCGGCAATATCGATGATCCGATCCGAAATATATGTCATGTCTTTGACGATCCGTTTAATAAACAGCAAAAAGTAAATGATAAAAAAACAGATCGTTGCAATAACGGTGACAAGCATAAAACTAACCAGCGTATCGCGGCTCAAATGCCTCGGCAGCCAACTCGAGCTCATCCCCAGATCATCCCCATGCCTGCTGAACCGTACCCCTCTCCCCGTTGGTGGCGAAACAGGCACTTTGTCGTACTGCTTCTTGCCTAACGTAGAAGAAACAGTATAGATCAATCCACCTAACACTATGTCTGTGATCATCGCAAGGATAACACTGAAAAAACAATACACTATGATCTCTGTGCGTATGCTTTTGAATTTTTTACCCATCAATTTTATACCCCACTCCCCATACCGTCTTTATGATCTGGGCGTTGCGCGGATCGATCTCAACCTTTCCGCGCAGCCTTCGAATATGTACCATGACTGTGTTACTCATTTCAAAGCTTTTCTCTTTCCAGACTTTCTCAAAAATATCATCTGTCGCAAATACCTGTCCCGGATGTGATGCTAACAGATAAAGCAGATCAAATTCTATCGGCGTCAGCTTAACCTCACGGTCATACACTTTCACGGTTCTCGTCTTTTTGTCCATCCATAAGTTGGGCAGATCAATGACACCTGCATTTTCCTGCTCGCCGCCCCCCAGACTTTGGAATCTTCGAAGCTGAGATTTCACACGAGCCATCAGCTCCATCGGCCGAAACGGCTTTGTCACATAGTCATCAGCGCCCTGATACAAACTGGACACCATATCCATCTCCGCGTCTTTCGCACTGAGCATTATGATCGGCACAGCGCTTGTATCTCGGATCTTACTGCATACCTGATTTCCATCCATAACCGGCATCATGACATCTAATATAACAAGGTCTATACGTTCCTGTTTGAAGATTTCCAATGCCTCTTTGCCACTATATGCTTTATATACCTCATATCCCTCTTCGCGTAAGTGAATGCCAACCAGTTCTGCAATTTCTTTATCATCATCCACCACAAGTATATTCGCTTTTTCCACGCATTCCACCTCCTGCTTTTACCATTTACAGAATATCACAACCATCCATTGCAAGTCTTTACGAAAATCTTACAACTTATCGCATCCCCGCAAAGCTTTTCACTTCATCATTTTACTACTCAAACTCCCCACCCCGGAAGATACTGCCCAAACCACATATTGCTTATTATGTCACAAAACTAATAGCTATTTTGCAGCCAACAAGGTAAATTATCCTGCCATCAAAAATACTAAAGCAATTGCTGCAGAACGCAGAGTTTTCAAGTGATTTCTTATTTTGTTAAGTCTCTGATGAATACATGCCTGAAGGATTGTCTGAGATGTCCCGGTTTAGCGAGGTATCATCCATTTTTGGACGGGACGCTTTCGCTACGATGCGCTACGTTACGTTACTTAATGTCTCTGAAATACGAGACATAAGTAACGACGAGCGCAAAGTCCCTTTCAAAAATGATGAATACCTTGCTTCCGGGACTTCGAGTTTCCGAAAGGCATGTAAATCAATCATCAGAGACAACAAAAGCTAGAAATCACTTTGAAAACTAATTGTGGCAAAGCAATTGCTATAGTTTCTTGATGGCAGGACTCACTATATAGCGGCTGCAAAATATAATTAGCCCATAGACATAATAAGCAATATGTGGTTGTGAGGAGTTAAGGGGGTGGGGAGTTTGAGGGGATTCAAAAATAAAAACACCGGAGCCGGAAAAAAACTGCTAAAGCGGTTTTTTTCCGAAATCCGGTGAATCTATGATCTTGATCTTATACGTTTGCACTGCCTCGTTCCAGATCAGCAGCTATCTCCCTTCATTGGGATGCGGAGTTCTTTCGCCTGACGACTATCGATCTTAAGCGTGGAACGATCTTTCAGACTTTCATATACCTTAGGCACCATGATACTCTTGTAAGCCGGACGAATGATCTTATCCACATTGATCAATTCCTCCATACGATGTGCACTCCATCCCACAATACGTGCCATTGCAAAGATTGGTGTGAACAGCTCTTGTGGAATACCAAGCATGCTGTAAACAAATCCGCTGTAGAAATCCACATTGGCACTAACGCCTTTATAGATCGCACACTCTTCACCAATTACCTCCGGTGCGATGCGCTCGATCATGGAATATAATTCAAATTCCTGCTTATGATTTTTTTCTTCTGCCAAAAGCTCGACGAACTGTTTAAAAGCACGAGCACGTGGATCTGATATAGAATATACCGCATGACCCATACCATAAATAAGTCCACGGCGGTCAAAGGCCTCCTTGCGCACCAATTTGCGCAAATAAGCACGCACCTGTTCTTCATCTGTCACATCATCTACATGCTCTTTAAGATCCTGCATCATCTGCACCACTTTGATATTGGCACCACCATGCTTCGGTCCCTTGAGAGAAGATAACGCCGCTGCAATAACAGAATACGTATCGGAACCTGCCGAAGTAACGACACGTGTCGTAAAGGTCGAGTTGTTACCGCCACCGTGCTCCATATGAAGTACCAGTGCCATATCTAACACTCTTGCCTCCGTCTCAGTATATTCTTTATTCGGACGAAGCATACGCAAAATATTCTCTGCTGCTGAAAGATTATCATCCGGTCTGTGGATATAAAAACTTTCATCACATTCATAATGATTATATGCATGATAACCATATACCGCTAACATAGGAAATACGCTGATCAGCATCAAACACTGGCGCATAACATTATCAATACTATTATCTGTTACATTATCATCATAGGAAGACAACGTTAACACACTCTTAGTCAAAGAATTCATGATATCCTGACTCGGAGCTTTCATAATAACGTCACGCACAAAGTTGGTAGGCAGACGACGATTTTTCACCAATACCTGCTGAAATTCCTGCAGCTCCTGCTTATTAGGAAGTTCTCCAAATAACAGCAGAAATGCGATCTCCTCAAATCCATATCGCTTGTCCTCGCGAAATCCTGCTGTCAGATCATATATATTATAGCCACGATAGTACAACTGCCCATCACATGGAATAATATGTCCATCCTCTGTCTCTTCGGTTGCTTTGATCAACGAAATATTTGTAATACCAGATAATACGCCTTTGCCGTTTTTATCTCGAAGCCCTCTCTTCACACCATACTGCTCAAAAAGCTTTGCATCGATTGAATTGTTTGCCACACACACGTGACGATACTTATCTGCAAACTGACGCATCATCTTATCATATTCCTGACTCATAGTTTCTGTCTCCTTTCCTGTTGTCATGCCTGTCATAACAGGCTGTATTTAATTTACTGTGATACCTTATTCATAACAGCGATGTCTAATCCCTGCACGATATTACCGGAGATTTTCTCCGCTACACGCTTAACAACTGCCAGTTCCTCCTCTTCCACGCCGCGAAACAATACCTGGTACATGGTAAGATGCAGTGCCCGTACCTTTGTAAGAACCGGATCTGCTTTCTCACATACCAGCAAACGTACTTTGCGTCGGTCAGTATCGTCCGGCACACGGAGAATCAATCCCTTTTCGATCAGCTCTTCGATCGACTTAGAAACATGACTCTTCGTCCAATGATGTCTCTGCACGATATCCTTAGCTGTATTATACTTACGATGCTCTGACAAATAGAGCAATACACGGATATCCAGCAAAGAAAGTCCATAGGTTTCTGTCACAGGTGCATAAACCCGCTCCTGAAACCTTCTAAACTGCTGCCCGGTCAGCAGCGATTCTAAACCATCATCAATCATAACTTTTTCACCCATTAATTAGTATACTTTTGAACAGTTCAATATAGAACTATTATACCGCAAGTTTATTTCATTTGTCAAATTACAATAACTTACTATAACTTCCCATAGCAAAAGTTATTGTCCAAACCACATATTGCTTATTATGTCACAAAACTAGTAGCTATTTTGCAGCCAACAAGGTAAATTATCCTGCCATCAAAAATACTAAAGCAATTGCTGCAGAACGCAGAGTTTTCAAGTGATTTCTTATTTTGTTAAGTCTCTGATGAATACATGCCTGAAGGATTGTCTGAGATGTCCCGGTTTAGCAAGGTATCATCCATTTTTGGACGGGACGCTTTCGCTACGATGCGCTACGTTACGTTACTTAATGTCTCTGAAATACGAGACATAAGTAACGACGAGCGCAAAGTCCCTTTCAAAAATGATGAATACCTTGCTTCCGGGACTTCGAGTTTCCGAAAGGCATGTAAATCAATCATCAGAGACAACAAAATCTAGAAATCACTGTGAAAACTAATTGCGGCAAAGCAATTGCTATAGTTTCTTGATGGCAGGACTCACTATATAGCGGCTGCAAAATATAATTAGCCCATCGACATAATAAGCAATATGTGGTTGTGGGGAATTTGAGATATGGGAAGTTCGTGTAAAAACTTATTATTCGATATACTGGACTACAGCCTGTATTATATGCTATCATAGGTTTTGCAAAATGGAACTACGATGATAATAAGGAGGTTTCACATGTTATCCGAAGAAAAATTATCAAAAATCATCGGTGATATTGCCGATAACTACGAACAGGAAGATTTATTTACAATAGAAAGCGGGCATCAGCTCCCAAATCGAGATGCAGTTATACACATTATCATGGGGCTGCGCCAGATCATGTTTCCGGGCTATTTTGACAAGGAACATTTAGAACGGACGATTCCGGAATACTTTTTAGGACACAACATTATCCGGATCTATGACACGTTGTCTGAGCAGATCCGCTTTGCACTGATCCGAGAAGCAAAGTCACAGGCAAATCTTACAGAGATCAATGAACGTACCGAGGAAATCTGTGAACAGTTCTTTTCTTCTTTCGCACATATCCAACAGCTTTTGTTAAAGGATGTTCAAGCAGCTTTTGATGGCGATCCGGCCGCCAAGACCAAGGAGGAGATCATCTTCTGTTATCCGGGACTGTTTGCTATTTTTGTATATCGTATGGCGCATGAGCTGTATCGCCTGAAAGTTCCTTTCATTCCGCGTATCATGTCTGAGTATGCGCACGGTCATACCGGTATTGATATCAACCCGGGTGCAGTGATCGGTGAATACTTCTTTATTGACCATGGTACCGGTATTGTTATCGGCGAAACAACAGAGATTGGCGATCATGTCAAGATCTATCAAGGTGTAACACTCGGTGCTTTATCGACACGCAGCGGACAGCTTCTTCGCGATGTAAAACGTCACCCAACGATTGAGGATAATGTAACGATCTACTCCAGTGCTTCTATTCTTGGTGGCGAAACTGTGATCGGCAAAGGTTCTGTGATCGGTGGTAATGCATTTATCACTTCTTCTGTTGCACCGGGCACGCGCGTCAGCGTCAGCAGTCCGGAACTCACCTTCACCGAAAAAAGAGAAAAGAAACCGGGAGACTTATTTGACTAAAATAATAAAGGCGGCGTATTACTGTTTTCACACTACAAAACAGTAACACGCCTATTAATCCAAAGAGATCGGCTCTGATTTTTACGTCAGAACCGATCTCTTTCTTTTCATCATTAATATTATCACGCTGCATCACGAAGCTCTCCGCTCTTTCATGCAAAGCTATATAGACCTTTTTTAGATAACTTCTTTGATCGCTGCCATCAATTCCTCATACGTCTCATATGCCGGAAGTTGTGGATACTCTTTCTTTATCGCATCCGTACTCTTGAACAAAAATCCCGCCTTACTTGCCAGGATCATGCCAAGATCATTATGACTGTCACCGCTTGCAATCGTATCATATCCGATAGATTGCAATGCTTTCACTGTTGTCAACTTAGACTGCTCACAACGCATCTTAAATCCTGTAATCTCTCCGTCCTCTGCAACAATGAGTTCATTACAGAAAATGGTCGGATAACCAAGTTTCTTCATAAGTGGTCCTGCAAACTGTGAAAACGTATCACTGATAATAATAACCTGTGTCAGGCTGCGAAGCTCGTCCAAGAACTCTTTCGCACCCGGCAGCGGATCAATGCCCGCAATCGTCTCCTGAATTTCTTTCAGACCAAGTCCATGCTCACGAAGAATATCTAATCGGTAATTCATCAGCTTATCATAATCCGGCTCATCTCTGGTCGTTCTTTTTAACTCCGGAATACCGGTTGCCTCACTAAATGCGATCCAAATCTCCGGTACCAACACACCCTCTAAATCTAAACATACAATTTCCATGATCTTCCTCCTGTATTTTCTGTCATTACAATAATTTTAGTATATGATGTCCTCATCCGCAAGTATTGTTTTTCTATTTTTTACTTTTTAAGCTTCGCCCCTGCGTTGATGATAGCATGCTTCGCTAATACTTCAAGTACATCCAGACAATCGTTTTCCAATAATTCCTTAGTACGTACATGCTGTGCAAGCTCCGGCTCACGCTTTAATAACGGCAGTTCCGTGCATCCTAGTACAAGACAGTCTGCTCCGCTGGCCAACATATTTTCCGCAATCTGCTCAAATTCCGACAAGTCCGCAGGTCTTCCGGCTTTGATCTGCTTATAAATAATGTACATCAGTCGCTCTCTGCTGTCTGGATCCGGCAATAAGACCTCGATTCCCCGATCACGGATCGCCTGTGCCAAAACTCCGCTCTGATGAACTCCGGTCGTTGCTAAGATCCCTACCTTGCGTGCACCACGAACTGCGAGCTGCTCCGCCGTCTCCTCCACGAGATTGACAATGGGAATGTCTACTGCCTGTGTCAACTGTTCGTAAAAATAATGTGCCGTCACACAGGGAATCGTCAAAAAATCTGCTCCGGCATTCTGCAAACTGCGGGCTGTCTCTACCAGCAATGGAAGCGGACTTTGCGTGCTCTTGCCTGTTATATATGCCGTACGATCCGGACTGTCTGAAATACTTTGCAACAATATACGGGGATGCCCCTGATCAACCATCGTGTCAACCATTCGTGTAAGCAACTCCAAATAATATACCGTCGCCATCGGACCGAGGCCCCCAATGATCCCTATTTTCTTCATACCAATCACTCATGCCTTTCTAATCCCGCAAACTTTGGGCCACAGGCACAAATTTGCCATATGAAAAAACTGTACTATATGCTTTTTCATATTATTTCGAGGCAAAATAACGAATTGCACTCACTTTATTTCCATTCAACATGATCTGCAGCTTGCTGCTTCCCTTTTTAAACGTATACACGCCGAATCTTGCCTTTGCTTTTCCGTACTTTTTGGTGACATCTTTCAGAGAACTGCCAATGCGGATCCCTTCTTTTGTCACTGCCTTATTGCTGCGAAAACGGATCTCACTGACATATTCTGCACCATTGTTGGTTTTCGAATATGTTTTGAGCTGAAAATCCTTATAGGTATATGTACGATCTTTTCCCTTATAAGCACAACTCTTCTTCACTGTTTTTTTAGATGGTTTGCCGGCCTTTTTGATCAGCTTTTTGGCTGCACCGTTCATCGTAACGGATACCCCTTTGTACTTAAAAACATATCCCTTAGATTTTGCACTGGCTGGCATCGACACGCCTCCTATAGCAACCACTGCCGTTAGACATACTACTGCCAATTTACTCACAATACTTTTTTTCATATTCATCTTCCTTTCCATTCCCAATAACTATGGATCTTACCATATCCGTTAAGTTCCTTTTGTTACATTAATAGCTGCGAATCTCGCCATAACGGTCAAGTTCCTTTTGCTGTGCACGAATCATATTGTCGTGAATACGACACTTTTCATCATACACCTTTGCCAATGTTTTGTCACCTCGATGATCTTTGATCCCATAATCCTTGGCCAAAACATTTCCAAGATATTTGGATAACTTTTCTGCACCACTTAAATTCATATGCAGACCACCATCGTAAGTATCTGTCTCATAATCTATGCCGGTTTCTTTCAGCAATTCATAAAAGTTAATATATGGCAGTTTATTCTTCTTCGCATATTCTACAACCTGTGCATCCTCCGAATCATACCACTGTGGTGCCAAACTCGGTGCCTTGATAAGGACCAGTTGTATATTATTCCTTTTGCAAAGTGCTGTCATCTTATCCAAATATTGCATTGGATATTTACCAAAGACTACGCCGCCGTCAGCCGAATCATCTTCTTTCTCAGTTGTTCCGGCTTCCTGCTCATCAACGGCATCCCATGGATCCGAACTATCCGTCTCCTCGGCATCATCCTCCGGAATATCATCCCACGGATCATAAACATCATCCTCCGCACTGCCGTCTTCCTCTTCACCAGCTGTATCTGCACCACTCATGTCCTCTCCGGCACCGTTTATCGTGGAGTTCTGTTTTCCAAGCAGCCACGTTGGATCTGCGACATCCGACTCACTTGCCGGAAGTACGTCGATACGCATATAATAACCGTTGTGCGTTACCTTTCTGGCACTCGCAAAATACGTAAGATCACTACGCGATAATGATGTGATCCTGGAATGATAACGCAAGATAGGAAAGATATAATCCAACATATTCTCCCCTTTACACATAGAAGCATTGATCGCATTCCATTTCGTTTTAGACCATTTCATGCCATCTAACGTCATACGGTTATACTCTTCTTTCTGCGGCTCTCCATGTGTCAATGCCTGCACATTATAAACAACCAGTTTTGGCTTTTCATATTTCAGAGTATCCTCTAACATATAATAAGACTGCCATGTGAGCTGCTGTGCATTGCCGCGAATATAACTGGTAATCCCGTAATTTTTCCACAAATAGATCGGATCGAAATTCTCATAGACTTCACAGTCACCTATCATGAGTACATCATGCTTTGTCGTCTCCTGATAGTATTCCGCCGTAAAATTCCCCTCCAAAATATCATCGGCATATTTTGGCTGCACCAGACGCTGCAATACTGCAAATAGCAAGACAACGACTGCAGCGGAAAGTATCCCGACTGCTATTTTCTTTCCTCGTTTCACTCTAATCTGCCATTCCTTTCCGGGTCCGCACACATTAAAACGCAGACACAATTGTTCTTCCAACGGTCAGACCTGCTTAAGGAATACCGTTTCTCCCTTGAAGTTAAAATTGATTGTAAATAAACTGCTGTGCCTCAAATCCTACGCCATAACTTCCCAGCAAAAGTACTGCAAAGAATAAGAGGACAAACAAACCATATCGAATGACATAAGGTTTTTGTGAAATCTTTTCACGCACGCTTCCATTTCTGCCACACATACTGACCGTAAACATTGCGACCACGCCAAATGCTACAATGCAGTAATCCTGCACCGATAATCCCAGATCAAGCAATTCCTTACCGGTAACTTTCGATAGATCGAACTGCGTAAACATATGTATAAACTGCCGAATCGCCCCGCGCACACTGGCGTAAGTATCAAACAGGCGAATACAGCACATCATCAAAAAGGTCCGGATCACCTGAAACGCACGATATCCCCAACTGTTTCCTAATTTCGGAAATCTGTGGTGAAATTTATTATATAATGGCGTGCATTCTTCAGAGATCAGAATGATCACACCATTTACCAGTCCCCAAGCAACAAAATGCCACGCTGCACCGTGCCAAATACCGGTCGCAAACCAGGTAACCATTGTCGAAATATATACTGCAACGCGTCTTGCACCTGCCATGCCAAAATGTTTTTTGGTCGTCGAGGTCAGCTTTTTGAGCGGTTTGCTGATACTCATCGGATAAAAAACATAATCACGGAACCACGTTCCCATCGTGATATGCCATCTGCGCCAATATTCCGCAATATTCTTTGAAAAGAAGGGACGGATAAAGTTCTCTTCCACATGTATGCCAAAAAATTGTGCAATACCGATCGTAATATCAATACCACCCGTAAAGTCCGCATACAACTGTGCTGCATAAAATAACATCCCGATAAGCACATAAGCCCCGGTATAATATTCCGGATCTCCCATCAGCATGCTGATCGCACCACTTAAGCGATCTGCGATCACCAGTTTCTTAAAATATCCCCACAAAATACGTTCTAAGCTAAAGCGAACCTGCTTGCCATCAAAGGAATGTTTTGCATAAAGTGTCTGTGACAGATCCCCATAACGACTGATCGGTCCTTGGATCAACTGTGGAAAAAAAGACACAAACAGTATAAAACGCGGCAGATTTTTCTGTGCGCTGCATTTGCCCCAATATACATCCAGCAGATATGCAACTGCCTGAAACGTATAAAAAGAGATTCCTAACGGCAGGATCAGATCCGCATAAGGCAACTCTGTTCTGCCGGCTGCATCCAAAACGGTATTTACATTGTCGATCACAAAATTGGTGTACTTCAATACAGCAAGTATGCCTAAATTAAAGAGCAGACATACAAGCATGATGCGTTTTTTCTTGCCACCGATCTTTGCCTTGACCGCCTTCTTCTCGTCTCTGGACGGTTTCTCTATCTTTCCTGCTTTAATTTCAGCCTGGTATGACTGCCACTGTCCTTCCTGTCGATCAATACAAACACCGGCAAACCATACCGTCACTGACGTTGCCAGAATAAACAACGGATAAAATGCTCCCGCAGAATAATAAAACAAAAAGTTTGCGATCAATAATAGGATCCACTGAAACCGCTTAGGAATGACATAATATACCGCAAACAATACCAGCAAAAACAGGATAAACTCGTATGAAATAAACAAAACGCTACTTTCCTCCCACCACAGCTTATTCTTCTAACAGGCGAGCAATCATATCGGCAAGGCTGTCAACGGAATTGAAATTTTCAGCAATAAAATCTTTCGCTGTAATATCAACATCAAATTCTTCTCCAAGCTCTGTCACCAACGTGACAAGATCAAAAGAATCCAGTATTTTGTCTTCTACCATTTTATCTTCTGCTTCAAAATCAATATCCTCATGAAGTTCCTTTAAGATTGCTAAAACTCCTTCTCTGATCTCCTCTACATCCATTTCATTGTCCTCCATCTTATTATTATAGTTTTAACTGCGTTTCACAGATCTTCGTTTCTGAGCCGCATAAATTTCCTGCATCTTCAAACGATCCATTTTGCCGTTCGGCGTAAGCGGTAATGTCTCCAACCTCACGATCGCATTTGGGATCATATAACGTGGCAGCCGTTCCTTGAGTTCCACTGTCAACGCTCTCTTGTCAATATCTCCCACATAAAAGAGAACGATTTTCTTTGTCTCCTGTATAAAAATACAGCAACAGGTCTTGATCCCCTCTATCAGATCAACATCTGACTCGATCTCGCCAAGTTCTATTCGGTGCCCCATGTGTTTGATCTGATAATCTTTGCGCGATACAAAGATCAAATCTCCTGCTTCATTCTTCCTTCCTAAATCCCCGGTATGATAAATGCGGTCCGGAAAATATGGATTTAACGGATTCTGTGTAAAGACTTCCGCTGTTTTTTCCGGATTGTTGTAATAACCATGTGTGAGGCAAGTTCCGTGAATACAAATCTCCCCTGTCTCACCATCTTTCACCGGTTCGCCCTGCTCATTCAGCAACAAAATCTGTGTATTTTTGAACGGACGCCCGATAGGGATCACTTCTTTCTCCTCAAATACATGTGCTGCATGATAATAACAGCTCATACCGGTCGCTTCTGTCGGTCCATATAAATTAAAAAACTCTGCATCCGGAATTGTCATTTTCCATAAATTAAACTGTTTGACCGGGAACACTTCACTGCCAAACGCAATGGTATGTAAATGCTTAGGTGTCACTGTATCGAATGTACCAAATGCCGAGATCATTGTCAATGCCGAAACAACCCAGCATATCGTATTGATCTCATGGTCATTCAGAAACTCCACCAACTTGACCGGAAACATAAAACAGCTCTTAGGAATAAGCCAAGTAGTTGCTCCATATTTCAAGGTTGGATATATTTCTTTCATACACGCATCCAAATACAGCGGCGTCTGATTTCCAAAAACGGTACTTTCGTTAAAACCTAATACCTCAGATAAGCTTTCAATGTAATCGATCACACCACGATGATACCCCACAACACCTTTCGGGACACCTGTTGATCCGGAAGTAAATAACACATAGATCGGATCAATATCCAGTGCACCCTCCCGGATCTTAGCCAACACTTCTTCATCCATCTCAGTCTTACTGCAGGTTTCGTATGGCAAAGCCGTTCCTTCAAAGCCAAGCGCAGCAATCTTATCCTTCGTACTCTCATCATAGATCAAATAATTTGCATCTGTATTTTCCAAGATCAATTGCATACGTCTTCGCGGCATCTCTTCATCGATCGGAACATAGTAACATCCCGCGTAGATCACTCCGAAAAAAGCGGCGATCGTCTGCGGACATTTTTTCATATATACGACAACCGGCTCACGATATGCCCCCTGTCTGCTTAGCTCAGTTCCAATACTTTTGGCCTGTTCGGACACCTGTATAAAAGATAATGCACTTTCTTCATCTGCAAAAGCAGTCTTATCCGGTACTCTATCCACTGTATTTTCCAAGTACTCCAGCACATTTGTCTGCATATGTATCCCCCTGTTAGTGTGTTTGCTTTAATATATCTCCACGTCTTAACACTTTTAAGATCTTTTTGATCGCGAAACGCGGACTGCGCTGCATCAAACTGTCCCATTGTTCCATATTTTCATCCGAATTTTCAATCTCGCGAACATACCAGTGCGCCAGCTCTGCTTTTTCATCGATCGTAAGCATATCATCATTTTCCATCCAGCGCATAAACCAAAGCTCACGAATGATCAGAACATTCACTACAGCCATTTTGCATTTAGCAAGCAGTTGTTCATCGTATGCACTGGTGCAGCAGTACACATATAGGAAATAAACCAGCATCTGCTCTAACTCGATCTCATCTTCCTGCTCCGTATATTCTGCCATACGGCCTCTGGACTCTTCTCGAGACATTTCTTCCCTGATATTTAATATACTCTGTAAAAGCGGCGGCCATTCAGGATTCAGTGCTTCCATCGTACTCAACGCAAAAAGCATATCTGTCATGATCGTTGACACCGGCTCCTCATTTTCCTGTCTAAAATATTTTTCATCATAAATAATCTCATCAAGCCTTTTTTCTATCTTTTCATAGGCAGTATCCTCACAATATGCTTTACGGATCTTGCGCAGTTGATGTTTCTCCCGATCTGTAAAATCCGGAAAAAAAGGAAGATTTTTCAATGGAAAAGAAGTGTGCTTACGTTCGGCACGATGATGGATCCGACTCTCCACATCGTGTGCCATTCCAAGTATCATTACCATTCGCTGGTTCATGCTGAATTTACGATCTTGTGCTATTGATAATAATGTGTCTCTGGTCGGCACCAATTCTGCAAACAGTTTGTGATCAAAAAACGGATCCCACTCTTTGCGGGCATGCACTTCATAACAATCAATGTTTACCGGCTCTTTACGCTCCAGCAGTTGTTTGCATGCGATCGGACACGTCATGGCTAACGAGCGTTCCCGCACATTTGGATATACTTCCTCGTGGCGCGGATGTGTATGGCATGTCTCACATAGCGCATTTTCGCCGAGTTCTAATACAATGTCACATAAATTGTCCTCATTTAAAAATTCACAACGATTATCCTCTCCATGCGGACAAATACGTCCTGTTGAAAAATCAATCTTTTCTGCCATACGTTTTCCTAACGGTCCTTGTACATGCCGATACTTCTTTAATGTATCCGGATCCACAACGATCTGCCAGCGAATACAGCAGCTATCCGGGCACTCATGTCCCGGAACACATTCAAAATCATCAAAATAATCAGGATAATAATATTTCATCGCAATAGCCATACCTTTCTTCTGCTCTGCAGGTTTTTCCAATCAGAACCCCATTCTTGCAGGCATCAATATATACTGTAATACATATAAAATCAACAAATGCACCGGATAAAACCAGTAAAAAACTGTGCGATTTCCTCTGCCTCGTTCGCCATTATACCACTGTATACACAAAAGTGCTACCAGCGAAGCCGGCTGCCAAAAAAGCAGCACTGCAGCTGCCAGATTCCTTTTTGTTTTTTGGTCATGAAAGACATAGAATACTACAATCAGCAAAATGCCATACCACGAGTAATCCACCCGCAGCAAATATGCTGCAGCGCAGCCGAATAATACGATTCCGTACATCGGAATGCTCCAAAGTTCTACTTTGGTGAGCATCCACATGACCAACAATCCGATTACAAACGTAAATAATACGTTCTGTCCATCCAGCTTAACAATCTTTCCATAAATTGCCAAATCATATGGTATCTCCGCCAAAAAGGCAAATCCAAGCATTCTTTGAACGTACTTGCGCAAATTACCTGTATGATAAAATCCTTCCACCAACAAAAAACAAAATAAAGGAAATGAAAGCCGCCCTATATAGCGGCTAAGCGAATACACTGACAACAGTGCATGGCTGCCATACGATAAATAAATCACTCCGATATGATCGATAAGCATCGACAATAAGGCGATCCACTTCAAAGTATTTCCATCCCATCCACGATGGTTGCCCGTGTTCATTCAATCCTTCCCTTTCCTTTAACTCATAAACTCATACTTCCCATACCGCAAATTCGCCACGACCACATATTGCTTATTATGTCAATGACTATATTGCATTTTGCAGCCACCATAGAGTGGTTTCTGCCATCCGAGAACTATAGTAATTGCCTTGCCGCATTTTCGTTTTTGGTGATTTCTAGATTTTGTTGTCTCTGATGATTGATTTACATGCCCTTCGGAAACTCGAAGTCCCGGAAGCAAGGTATTCATCATTTTTGAAAGGGACTTTGCGCTCGTCGTTACTTATGTCTCGTATTTCAGAGACATTAAGTAACGTGACGTAGCGCATCGTAGCGAAAGCGTCCCGTCCAAAAATGGATGATGCCTTGCTAAACCGGGACATCTCAGACAATCCTTCGGGCATGTATTCATCAGAGACTTAACAAAATAAGAAATCAACGAAAAACGTTGCGTTCTGCGGCAATTATCTTAGTTCTCGGATGACAGAACAATTTAGTTTGTTGGTTGCAAAATTTTTTGTTTATTGCCGACATAATAAGCAATATGTGGTTCGGGCAATAACTTCCGGTATAGGAAGTTTGAGTTATAAATATTACTGTCTAACCTTAATATGGACCTCTCGGAGCTGCTGTTCGGTCACCTCTCCGGGAGCACCACACATAAGATCCTGTGCGTTACCATTCATTGGGAACGGAATGATCTCACGAATATTCTCCTCATTGCGAAGAAGCATGATCATGCGGTCAACACCCGGTGCCATTCCTGCATGTGGCGGTGCACCGAACTGGAAAGCATTATACAATGCGCCAAACTTCTCCTTGAGATCCTCTTCCGTATAACCTGCGATCTCGAACGCTTTTACCATGATCTTCATATCGTGATTACGCACTGCACCGGAAGATAACTCGATTCCGTTACATACAATATCATACTGATATGCCAAAATCTCTGATGGATCTTTTGTCTCCAACGCTTCTAAACCGCCCTGTGGCATAGAGAATGGGTTATGCGTAAAAATATACTGCTTCAGCTCTCTGTCGTACTCATACATTGGGAAGTCATTAACATAGCAGAAACGATATGCATTTTTCTCCAACAGATCCAGGCGGTTTCCAAGTTCTGTACGAATCTGTCCTGCATATAACGCTGCCAGCTCTTCTCTGTCCGCAATAAAGAAGATCGTATCCCCTGTCTGAAGTCCTGCGATCTCAGCGATCTCTGTCTTCATATCATCCGGAATAAACTTATCGATTGGTCCCTTATAGGTCATATCTTCTTTCACTTCCAAATAACCAAGGCCGCCCATACCGATAGACTGCGCAAATTTCAAAAGTTTCTCATGTTGTCCCTTAGACAACTTCGCATGTACATTGATGGCACGAACTGTCTTACCGTGGAACGGCTTAAACGTACATCTCTGGAAAAAGTCAGTGACATCCACAATGCGGAGCGGGTTACGCAGATCCGGCTTGTCGGTACCAAACTCCAGCATCGCCTGCTTATAGCTTATGATCGGATATGGTGCCTGAGTCACTTCTGCTCCCTCTGGTGCAAATTTTTCAAAAGTAGCACTCAACACTTCCTCACCAACGCGGAATACATCTTCCTGTGTTGCAAAACTCATTTCAAAATCAAGCTGATAAAACTCTCCGGGTGAACGGTCTGCTCTTGCGTCCTCATCACGGAAACATGGTGCAATCTGGAAATATTTATCAAATCCCGATACCATTAACAACTGCTTATACTGCTGCGGTGCCTGCGGCAACGCATAGAATTTACCCTTAAACTTACGAGAAGGCACGATATAATCACGTGCGCCTTCTGGAGAAGATGCACACAAGATTGGTGTCTGGATCTCCAAAAATCCCATTTCCGTCATCTTCTCGCGGAGATAACTGATGACTTTGGAACGGAAGATCATATTATCGCGCACTTTGATATTTCTAAGATCCAAATAACGATATTTCAAACGAACATCCTCTCTCGTCTCTTTCGAAGTTGCGATTTCAAACGGAAGTTGACGATACACCTTGCCAAGAATGTCTACATGATGTGCCTCTAATTCAATCGTTCCGGTCGGGATCTTCGGGTTGTACGTCTCCTCGTCACGATGTTCAATCTCGCCCTCTACACTGATGCAATCCTCTTTGTTGATACCGTCCAACAAAGAAGTATCGCGCATAACAACCTGCATTACACCATACATATCACGCAGATCAATAAAAGATACACCACCGTGATCACGAATGTTTTCTACCCAACCTGCAATTTTCAGATTGCTTCCAACATCCTGTTCCGTTATGTCGCTCATTATTTTGTCGCGGTAAATATTGTTCGTATTAGTCCTCATAATATCCTCCTTCAAGATGAAATGTACTTTCAAATAAGAACTGAGGAGTTCTTATTCGTAAAAGAACAAAGAGTCGCTTGCGACTCTTTCGCGCTCGAGCGGTGCTGTTTACAGCTAACTTCTTCTCCGCGAGATGCGCATCCTCGCGGAGCGTTTTTTACTTTATAGGAAACGAGAAGTTTCCTATAAAGCAAAAAAAAGTCCGCCCCAAACACACTTGTTCAGGACGAACGTATTGTCCGCGGTACCACCCGAATTACTGTTCTACAGTCTCTCTACGGTCATAATAACCTTTCTGTTTGTCGCACAGCTGCGGCGCACCTACTAATGAATGTCTCACGTTCAGATTGCGGCTGATAAAGTGTTATTCACTAGGATTCCTTCTATGGGGTTCACACCATCCCCCACTCTCTGCAAGCGATTCTCCTGCTACTTCTCTTCGTCATAGCCATATTATGAAAATTCCGCAAAAACCGGAATTTTATGCAAAAAATTAATCATTTAACTCATTGACAGTCTCTGTCAACTGCGCAAGCTTGAACGTAATCTCCTTGCTCACGCTTGCCATTCCCTCTGCCAGCTTCTGAACCTCAGAAGCTACCACAGCGAAACCACGTCCGCTCTCACCGGCACGAGCTGATTCAATGGATGCATTCAATGCGAGCATATTCTGCTTCTTGCTGAATCCAACAATCTTTGATGTACTCTCATTCGCCTCACTGATCTCTTCAGCCGCCTTCGCAATGCCAACTTTCAAGCGTTCCAGCATCTGATTATTCTGATACTCTTGATAGCAGGCACGTACATACATGTTGATCACGTCCCCCAGCAACTGTGCAGACGCTTTGATCTGCTCTTTAGACTTAACACCAACTTTATGCAAAGCCTCAATATAAGCATCTTCATTAATACCAAGCTCTCTGGCAACACTGCGGAACTTGTCATCATCCGGATTCTCCGGTAATATCTGACCTCCGACCACATTTCCAAGAACGGTGCCGTCATTCAACGTGATAGGGATGCCGAAATCCATCAGACCGGCATGGCACTCATAGACACCCTCACCTTCACGGTCACACTTCTCACAACGACGACGTCCTTCTTCGCTGCCTCTTGTCAGATCAATACAAAATTCCGTGAAATTATAACATTCGCTAATATACTTTCCATCGGCGCCAACTGCTACTGTCGCCAAACCTGTACTCTTCGCCCAATTGTTCATAATTTCTTCGAATTTAACCATATCGCAAAAATCTTGAATCCTCATTGTCATACGCCTCCCGTACTCTATACTGTAACATATATTATAGTGTATATTGTAGCATATATCTGTAAAATTGTAAATCCAAAGCAACCGCTATTTTTGTGCATAACGTTCGCTCTGTGTGCGGATCAGATCCTGATCCTCAAAATAATCGATCTTCATCGCTCTTTTGACCTCAGATAATGTCTGAGCTGCCGTTTCTCTTGCAACATCACTTCCCTTCTTAAGGATGTTGTAAACTTCCGGAATATCTTTCTCAAACTCAGCTCTTCGTGCACGGATCGGAGACAACTCCTCCTGCATAACGTTATTTAAGAAACGTTTGATCTTGACATCGCCAAGTCCGCCTTTCCGGTAATGTTCTTTTAATTCATCCAGATTTGCATAATCCGGCATGTATTCTTCAAAATGCTCCGGTCTGCTAAACGCATCCAGATACGTAAACACCGTATTACCCTCTATATGTCCCGGATCAGACACCTTAATATGAAGTGGATCCGTGTACATTTCCATAATCTTAGCACGTACATCTTCTTCCGTATCCGACAAATAAATACAGTTACCTAATGATTTACTCATCTTTTGCTTGCCATCTATGCCCGGCAGACGCATACAAGCCGCATTGTCCGGCAACAGCACCTCAGGTTCTACCAAAACTTCATCATAAATACCATTGAACTTACGAACGATTTCCCTTGTCTGTTCTATCATTGGGAGCTGGTCCTCTCCAACCGGCACTGTCGTTGCCTTAAAAGCGGTAATATCAGCTGCCTGACTAATTGGATACGTGAAGAATCCCACCGGAATGCTCGTCTCAAAGTCACGCATCTTAATCTCTGATTTTACTGTAGGATTGCGCTGCAATCGAGACACCGTAACCAGATCCATGTAATAAAAAGTAAGCTCACATAATTCTGAAATCTGCGACTGGATAAACAATGTCGATTTCGTTGGATCAAGCCCGCAAGACAAATAATCCAATGCCACTTCTATAATATTCTGGCGCACCTTCTCCGGATTCTCAAAGTTATCCGTAAGTGCCTGTGCATCTGCGATCATAATAAATATTTTATCGTATTCACCGGAATTTTGTAACTCCACGCGCCGGCGCAATGAGCCAACATAATGTCCTACATGTAAACGTCCTGTCGGGCGATCTCCGGTTAAAATTATCTTTGCCATAATGTTTCATTCTCCTTCAGTCTGTTATTTTATTCCTCGCTGTCCATCATACCGCTCCAATACAGAAGATTCTGTATGGCGATCTTGCTCTTCCACCAGTTCTTAGCAACTCCCCAAGCGGCAGGATAACTTTTCCCCCACTCCCAAGTCACTTCCCACGAACCGTCTCCCAGCTGTGTTTTGGCGATAAATTCCAATTCAAACTCTGCAATATTTTTGTTCATTTCATAATACATACTGTCTTTGGCACGCAAAAAAGTCGATGGACGGCAAATATTGACATCCCACATTGTAATGTATAAATTGACATCCTGCGTGATCGTTTGAAATACAACTTCCTTTAAGCGCTTTTCAAACGGTTCCATTGGAAACTCCGCTTCTAATCCTGCCTCTGCAATATAATCATAAAGTCTGCAAAAACAAGCGACCACATGCATCTCTTTACAATCTTTGATCATTAAAAACTGATTGATCGCCTCCGTCGCCACTTCCTTAGCCAGATCATAAAAATCCGTATCCGGATCCTCAAAATACAGAATAAATCCTGCCAGGCCTGCCGTTGGATTGTAATCCGTCGAAAAACGATTAGCCGGAGTGTCCTCCCACCATGAAGCATATGGATAGTGCCACCAGTCCGCATGTGGGTAATTGTTGTTCGTATCGATCGTATGCGCCCAACTATTATCTTCAAACTCTTTGCCACTGCTCAAATATTCCAAAATCCCCTGAATGACCGGATGATCTGCATCTTCGCGCTCCATTCCGATTTCCCAGATGATCTCTGTTGCCTCATAGGTCTGTGACGGTGATGAATGCGGATTCCAATAGTCCGGCTCCAATCCGTAGCCAAACCCACCATCCGTATTTTGGTAACAGGCAAGTGTATCCAAAACCGCCTCACGACTGCCATCCTCAAAGTGGTACTGCCACTTAGCCAGCTCCAGTGGTCGGGCGTTTTTGTACACAAATCGCCTTGCACGATGGTAAGCATTGTCAAATGCTTCCTTCTCCTCTTCCTTCATATGCTTCTCCCCCAAAAATATAATCTGAATCCCTTGATTCATTGCACAGTGTTTTGCCATACTGCAATAGTTTTCCAGAATTTACAGCACATTGAAATATATAATGATAGTATAACATATTTTACAATCATTGGGAAATACTAACATAGAAATTTTTGCCGGGAAAAAATTTGGAAACAGCTAACTTTGCAGTAATGTAAACGTAACACCAAAAGGAGGACGATATCCATGGAAACAAACAGCAAAGAGTTTGATACAATACGACTTTTACAGGAATGTGATGCCGGAAGCAAAATGGCAGTATCCGCCATTGACGAAGTGCTGGACCGCACACAGGACAGCGCCTTAAAAAATCTGTTGTTAGACACCAAACAGCACCACGCCAAACTCGGAAATGACATTCACTCCGAATTAGCGCACTATCACGGCAATACCAAGGAGCCAAGTCCAGTCGCAAAAGGAATGGCATGGGCGAAAACCAATATGAAACTGACATTAGAACAAAGTGATGCAACGGTAGCAAATTTGATCACAGATGGCTGTGACATGGGCATCAACGCATTACAGCGCTGTCTAAATGACTATCCGGATGCCAGTCACGCAGCCAAAGATCTGTGTCGACGCCTCATGTCTATCGAAGATACTCTCCGCGAAGATCTTCGCAGCTATTTATAATCACCGGTCGGTACCGGACAGCTGCTCCCGTAAAATACGGAATCCCTGTATAATAATTGTTGGAAGTCCTGCTAATACAGCCACACTTGCTGTCTGCGCCCCTGTCAGAGACGATGCTGCGAATGCACTTCTTGCGGCCGGTATACACAGTACCAATGCCAATAGCAGGACTCCAACACCAAATGCTGCAAGGCTCCATCGGTTGCTGCACAATCCGATCCGTACCAGCGAGTATTTACTGCGCAGATTGAACCCATGAAACAATCGTGCTAACGTTAATGTTGCAAACGCCATCGTCATTGCTGTCTGAACATTATGCACCGGATCGCCTAAGTAGAAAGCCGTAATAGTAACCGCTGCGATCATACTTCCATAGATCAACATATTGCGAATAAAGGAGCTATTCAATAATTTATCCGATGGATCCCGCGGCGCATCCTGCAACAACCGTTCATCAACCGATTCCATGCCGATAGCTAAGGCAGGAAGGGAATCTGTCAACAGATTGATAAACAATAGATGTACAGCTGCAAAAGGTGCCGGCAGCCCTGCCACACAACAATACAATACAGCTAAGATTCCTGCCATGTTACCTGACAGCAAAAACTGAATTGCATTTTTGATATTACGATATACATTTCTTCCATTGCATACGGCCTTGATAATTGTGGCAAAGTTATCATCTGTCAAGATCATCGCTGCTGCATCTTTGGACACCTCTGTCCCTGTAATCCCCATTGCCACGCCGATATCCGCTTTTTTAAGCGCGGGCGCGTCATTAACACCATCTCCCGTCATCGCCGTGATCCTTCCCTTTTGCTGCCATGCGTCAACGATGCGAATTTTATTTTCCGGTGATACTCTTGCATAGACCGCAATCTTCTCCAATTGCTGCAAATGTTCTTCCTCAGACATCGCATCCAGTTCCTGTCCCGTAACCGCAATATCCCCCTCGCTAAAAATCCCCAACTGTTTTGCAATGGCCGTCGCCGTCACCTTATGGTCTCCGGTGATCATAACTGTACGGATTCCTGCACGCTTAGCATCCTCTACCGCCTTCGCAGATTCCTCACGCGGTGGATCGATCATTGCCGCAAGTCCTATAAAGGTAAGATCCCTTTCCTGATCCAGTGTCAGGTGCTGGTCTTTTGCAACAGATCGCTGGCCAAAAGCTAACACTCTGAGCCCCTGTTCCGAAAACTGCTGATTTTGCCGCAGGATCATTCGCTTATCTTCCTCCGTGATCGGCTGCATTCCCTTTGATGTCAGAATGTGGGTCGTACGATCTAATAATACATCTACTGCGCCTTTCGTATACACAACATCAGATTGCTCTTCTTCTATTCCGAGATATTTGGTACTCATCAATTTGCGGTCTGAGTCAAAGGGAATTTCCTCTAAACGCTGCATAGTATTGCGAAGCTGTTTCGTATCTGTCAAATTCTGTGCCAACACAAGTAAACAGGACTCTGTAGGGTCACCAAGCTGTTTTCCTTCTGTCAATACAGCATCATTATTTAAGACCGCATTGTATAAAAATGCCTTCTGCACTAAGGAGTCACCCGTCAGCTCCTGCGGATCCACGCAATGTTTATCGAGATACAATTTCGTCACTGTCATCTTATTTTGTGTCAAAGTTCCTGTCTTATCAGAACATATTACTGAGACACAACCAAGGCTCTCAACAGCTGATAATTTTTTAATGATCGCACCCTGCACCGCCATTTTCTGCGTTCCCATTGCCTGAACGATCGTCACAATAGAGCTTAACGCCTCCGGAATTGCGGCCACTGCAAGTGCCACTGCAAATAACAGCGCTGGCAGCAGTCCATTGCCTTGATACCACTGCATTCCAAATACCAACAAGCAGATTACCATAATGAGCACCGCCAGCTTTCTGCTAAAATCATCCATGCTGCGTTGTAGTGGTGTTTTGACACTCTTAGTTTGATTCATCAATCCGGCAATCTTGCCCATCTCTGTATCCATTGCCGTCGCAGTTACCAAGGCCTCGGCTCTGCCATACGTAACAAGTGTACCTGAATATACCATATTCACACGGTCAGCAAGAGGGGTTTCCTCGGTTATTTCTATATCCTGTTTATCAACATTCGTTGATTCTCCGGTCAATGCACTCTCATTAACCTGCAACGAGTGATTGCACAGTATTCGTGCGTCCGCAGCGACCATATCTCCTGCCTCCAGCAGCAAAACATCCCCGGGAACTACCTGTGTAGAAAGGATTGCACATTTCTTGCCATCCCGCAAAACATGTGCATGCGGTGAAGAGAGCGATTTTAGTGCTTTCAGAGACTTTTCGGCTTTGACGCTTTGAACGGTACC
This sequence comes from Jutongia sp. SJQ-6, assembly GCF_054161275.1. The sequence goes on from NZ_CP195314.1 coordinate 1,539,555, forward strand.
AAGCACCGCATTTAATATCAGCACCGCAAAAATAACAATTGCGCTCTCAACATCGCCCGAAAATAATGATATACCTGCTGCGATCATTAATATCCAGACTAACAGGTCTGCAAACTGCTCCACAAAAATCTTAACTACACTCTTTTGTTCTCCCTCTGCTAATGCATTTGGTCCGGTTTGAACCAGCCTTTGCTCCGCCTCTGCAGATGTCCATCCACATTCTGATGCCCCCAGATTGCGCAGTACATCTTCTTTTTTCATTTGATAATATGCCTTCATCATGATCACCCATTCCTTTCCCGCCGGCAGCCACTAACCATATGCCCGCGGAGTGCTTTACTCATCAAGAATTACCGCAGCAATTCTTGATGATCTCTCGCTGCGCAATAGCAATTGCCAACAGACAATTTACGATTAAACAATTTGCGATTAACGAAAAAACGAGACTTCTTGTGTACCAAAATAGCACACAAAAAGTCTCGTTCAACGTTTCACGTTCCACAGGCTCCGGGTCTCACGACCGTATTGACGAAGTCCTGTAACATATCCAAAACGATATGCAACTACTCCCCTTTTGCAAGAGTTTCTAGATCTATTCTATTCTCTAATCCTGCAGTTATATCTGCTTAGTCGTATTTTATACGACTCACAGCAATTTGGCAAGTACTTTTATATTATAGTTTCTCTCCGGTGAGAAGCTCATATGCCTGTAAATATTTGTCAATTGTTTTATCGACAATATCCTTCGGCAAAGTCCAATCATGCCCATCATTTGCTTTAAGCCAATCTCTGGCAAACTGCTTATCAAACGATGGCTGACCATGACCCGGCTCATATCCTTCTGCCGGCCAGAAACGGGAACTATCCGGTGTCAGCATCTCATCACCAAGTACAATGTTACCATCTTCATCTAAACCAAATTCAAACTTTGTATCTGCAATAATAATACCTTTGCTCAGGGCATACTCTGCGCATTTTTTGTACAAGGCGATCGTATAATCACGAAGCTTTGCAGCATACTCTTCTCCTTTACCAGGGAAATATTTCTCCAAATGCGTAACGCTCTGCTCATAAGAAATATTTTCATCATGATCGCCAATTTCCGCCTTAGTAGATGGCGTATAGATCGGTTCCGGCAGTTTGTCGGATTCTTTCAATCCTTCCGGCAATTTAATGCCACATACGGTTCCGTTCTCCTGATAGCTTGCCCATCCACTTCCGGTAATATAACCACGAACAATGCATTCGATCGGCAACATTTCTAACTTACGACATAACATGCTGTTTCCGTCAAATTTATCCTGTTGAAAAAACTCCGGCATATCTTTTACATCAACTGAAATCATATGATTTGGCAAAATATCTTCTGTCAAATCGAACCAGAATTTTGACATCTGTGTCAAAACAGTACCTTTCTTGGTCACCTCATTGTTAAGAATGACATCAAAGCAGCTAATGCGGTCTGTTGCAACCATGATCAAGCTGTCTCCATTGTCATAAATTTCTCTTACTTTGCCCTCTTTGATCGGCTTTAATTCCTTCATAATATCCTCCATTCCTTCCTGCAAGTTCGCTTATGTAAAAACCACCATATAACTATAACAGAATCCGCGAATGGGTGCAATAGCCTACACCTCGTAATCCATGCAGACACGATTCTGCGTGTATGGTCTTACATTACCATCTGCGATCTTAACATGCTCAGGATGCGTTGCATAGCCCTTCAATGCATCTGCATTTTCAAACGAACTGTCTAACATGATATCTGCATTTGACGATGGCAGACCTTCCGTCTGCACATGAATCGACAAAAGTCCCGGAATTTTTCCCTGAAGGCTTTCCAATCCAGCCTTGATCCCCTTCTTCACCGTCTGCTTTTCTTCCTCATCCATCTCTTTTAACTGCCACAAAATAATATGCTTTACCATACTTATCCTCCTTAACTTATCCCAAATCAATATCTTCATGCTGCTCTGTAACTTAGCAGCCTGCCGGGAAATTTAGACCTTTTGACACCTTAATCCTATAATACAAAAAAAGGTCTGCCACATTAATAAATGCAACAGACCCCATAAGACAATGATGTTACTTTAATTATTTAGCAACAACTGTGAAAGAGATCGTAAGCTTCTTCTTGAATGCAAATGCTTTAGCATTGTTTGTCTTAGAGTTGTCACCCTGATTACCCCACTTGTTGTAGAAAGATAATCTCCAGTTGTTCTTGCTAGCAGGTTTGTTCTTCTCGAAAGATCCCTGATATACTTTCTTAACTTTTACTTTCTTACCATCAGCCTTAACTGTGATACCAGAGCATTTTACTTTCTTGAAAGAGCCAAGAACATTTACTAAATCTACTGTACATACAGTAGCTCCTGTAACTTTCTTTAACTTCTTGCTCTTGCTGCCTACTTTGTATTTAGCAGGTTTCTTAATTGTAAGAGTAACTTTTGTCTTCTTACCCTTCTTAAGAGTTACATTCTTAGATACAGCCTTAGCGGTCTTGCCGTCACCAGCAATCCAAAGACAATCAGTACCTTTTGCATTACCTGCGAAGTAAACTCTAGCATTTACTTTCTTGGATTTTGCCTTTGCTGCGCTAGCATCCTTTGTAGGTGCTACTGCTACAGAACCAACTGCTACTGCCATTGCCATAGCTACTGCCATGGATTTCTTTGCTACTTTAGAAATTCTCATTGTAATATCCTCCTCAACTTTGTTTGTGAATTTTCTATGTTTTTTATTATACTCTTTTATGCATAATTGTCAATAAATTAAGTTTCTGTTTTTTGATTTTGTTACTATTGTTATATTTTAGAATAACAATTTTATATTTTTCCACAAATTTTCTATAGGAATTCTGCAATGTATACACACATTTCACTATTTTTTTCGATATCCATTTCTTCATCCGCCTTATACTCGAAGAAATCAAAGTCCGCATAGTATTTCAATAAAAAAGCAAGGCCAGCGCTTTGCTTTGCAAGAATTGCTAAGGCAATTCTTGTTGGCTTCCCTCTACGTTACGTGCATTTCCCTATAAAGTAAAAAAATGTCTGGATGCAAGCAAACTTGCACCAGACATTTTGTTATTGTTTATAGTTCGATCGACTTAACGTCAAAAGATTACTCGATGATTGTTGCAACAGCACCTGATCCTACTGTACGTCCACCCTCACGGATAGCGAAGTTAAGACCCTGCTCCATAGCGATTGGATGAATCAACTCGATTGTCATCTCTACGTTATCACCAGGCATGCACATCTCTGTTCCCTCTGGAAGGTTACATACACCAGTTACGTCTGTTGTTCTGAAGTAGAACTGTGGACGATAGTTGTTGAAGAATGGAGTATGACGTCCACCCTCGTCCTTAGTAAGAACATAAACCTGAGCTGTGAATTTTGTATGGCAAGTAACAGTTCCAGGAGCTGTTAATACCTGTCCACGCTCAACATCCTCTCTCTTGATACCACGAAGAAGAGCACCGATGTTATCACCAGCCTGAGCCTCATCAAGAAGCTTACGGAACATCTCGATACCTGTTACAGTAGTCTTAGTTGTCTCTTCCTTAATACCAACGATTTCAACTTCCTCATTTACATGAAGAACACCACGCTCTACACGACCAGTTGCTACAGTACCACGACCGGTAATTGTGAAGATGTCCTCGATAGGCATCAAGAATGGCTGATCTACTGCACGCTGTGGATCTGGAATGAAGCTGTCAACAGCATCCATAAGTTCCATGATCTTGTCTCCCCACTCGCCGTTAGGATCTTCAAGAGCCTTCAAAGCAGAACCCTTAATGATTGGGCAGCCTTCGAAACCATACTCTTCAAGGTTCTCAGTTACTTCCATCTCTACAAGCTCGATAAGCTCTTCATCATCAACCATATCGCACTTATTCAAGAATACTACGATATAAGGAACGTTTACCTGACGAGACAAAAGGATATGCTCCTTTGTCTGAGCCATAACACCATCAGTTGCAGCTACTACAAGGATAGCACCATCCATCTGAGCAGCACCAGTGATCATGTTCTTTACATAGTCAGCATGGCCTGGGCAGTCAACGTGTGCGTAATGTCTCTTCTCTGTCTGATACTCTACGTGAGCAGTAGAAATTGTGATACCACGCTCTCTCTCTTCTGGAGCCTTATCAATATCCTCAAAGTTCTCAGCCTCGTTACCAGCAACTCTAGCAGCAAGAACCTTTGTGATTGCTGCAGTAAGTGTTGTTTTACCATGATCTACGTGACCGATGGTACCAATGTTACAATGGGGTTTGGTTCTCTCAAACTTTTCTTTAGCCATTTCTAAAAATCCTCCTTTAATTCCTCGACGCCCTATGCGTCATACGGTTTGCGCAAAATCACGCTATGGGCACTATTATAGGCTATAACGCTTGTTTTTTCAAGTATTTTTCTGCAATAATGCCCTGTGATTTCTATATTTTATGAATTTACATTCATATGATAACATTTTTCGACAAAAAATTAGTCGTTTGCCTTATTTGCAAGAACTTTTTCCTGTACGTTCTTAGGACACTGCTGGTACTTCTCGAAGAACATGGAGTAGTTACCACGACCCTGTGTACTGGAACGAAGCTCTGTAGAATAACCGAACATCTCAGCCAATGGTACGAATGCTCTAACAATCTTACCACCACCGATGTCGTCCATTCCCTCGATCTGTCCACGCTTAGCATTCAAGCTTCCAATAACATCGCCCATGTACTCCTCAGGCATTGTTACTTCAACCTTCATGATAGGCTCTAACAGAACCGGATTACCCTTCTTCATAGCATCCTTGAACGCCATAGAACCAGCGATGTGGAATGCCATCTCAGAAGAATCGACCTCATGGTAAGAACCATCCCATACATTTGCATGTACACCGAGTACAGGGAATCCACCAAGGATACCAGCCTGAGCTGCTTCCTCGATACCTTCGCCGATTGCTGGGATGTATTCCTTAGGAATAGCACCACCGACAACAGTAGACTCGAACTTGAATGTTTCCTCACCATTTGGATCCATAGGCTCAAACTTAACTTTACAGTGACCATACTGACCACGACCACCGGACTGCTTAGCATACTTGCTGTCAATGTCAACTGCAGTCGTGAATGTCTCTTTGTAAGCTACCTGTGGAGCACCTACATTAGCCTCTACATTAAACTCACGAAGCAGACGATCTACGATAACTTCCAAGTGAAGCTCGCCCATACCAGCGATGATTGTCTGACCTGTTTCCTGATCTGTATGTGCACGGAATGTAGGATCCTCTTCTGCCAATTTAGCAAGTGCCTCACCCATCTTACCCTGATCATTCTTTGTCTTAGGCTCGATAGCAAGCTCGATAACCGGCTCAGGGAATTCCATGGACTCTAAGATTACCGGATGCTGCTCATCACAGATAGTATCACCTGTTGTAGTGAGCTTAAATCCTACTGCTGCTGCGATATCTCCAGAGTAAACTTTGTCGATCTCGCTGCGGCTGTTAGCATGCATCTGTACGATACGACCAACACGCTCTTTCTTCTGCTTTGTAGCATTCAATACATAAGAACCGGAGTTCAATGTACCGGAATATACACGGAAGAATGCAAGCTTACCAACGAATGGGTCAGTCATGATCTTGAATGCAAGTGCTGCAAATGGTTCATCATCAGAAGACTTACGAACAACTTCGTTACCCTCTTCATCTGTACCAGTGATATCAGGGATATCTGTTGGTGCCGGCATATACTCAACAACACCATCGAGCAGCTTCTGAACACCCTTATTCTTGTATGCAGAACCGCAATATACAGGAACTGCCTCACAAGCGATCGTGCCCTTACGAAGTGCTTTTTTCATTTCATCGATAGATGGCTCTTCACCCTCAAGATATTTCTCTAATAAGTCGTCATCCAACTCACAGATCTTTTCTACGAGGTTGCTATGCCATTCATCAGCAAGGTCTTTCAAATCATCCGGGATCTCTGTGATCTCGATGTCCTCGCCCTTGTCATCCTTATAGTAATATGCATCCATCTCGAACAAGTCAATCAATCCGATGAAGTCATCTTCCTTACCGATCGGAATCTGAACAGGGATTGCATTCTTGCCCAAACGATCAATGATTGTCTGCACAGACATGAAGAAGTCTGCACCCATCTTGTCCATTTTGTTGATAAATGCCATACGTGGTACATTGTATGTGTCAGCCTGACGCCATACGTTCTCAGACTGAGGCTCAACGCCTGCTTTCGCATCAAATACACCAACTGCACCATCAAGTACACGTAAGGAACGCTCTACCTCTACAGTAAAGTCCACGTGACCCGGTGTATCAATGATGTTGATACGATGCTCTAATGCACCAGGTTTCTTCTTATGATGATCCTCAAGTGTCCAGTGACATGTTGTAGCAGCAGAGGTGATTGTGATACCTCTTTCTTTCTCCTGCTCCATCCAGTCCATTGTGGACGCACCGTCATGAGTTTCACCAATCTTGTAGTTTACACCGGTATAGAATAAGATACGCTCTGTAAGCGTTGTCTTACCAGCATCGATATGAGCCATGATACCAATGTTTCTTGTTCTATCAAGTGGATATTCTCTTCCAGCCAAGACTATTACCTCCTATATTAGTACACAAAAATGATACCAGATCCGCTAAGCAGCGATCTTATTACCATCTGTAATGAGCAAATGCCTTGTTTGCTTCTGCCATCTTGTGCATGTCTTCTTTTCTCTTTACTGCTGCACCAGTATTGTTTGCAGCATCAAGAATTTCGTTTGCAAGTCTCTCCTTCATGGTCTTCTCGCCTCTCTTACGTGAGAAGAATGTCAACCAGCGAAGAGCTAACGCCTGTCTTCTGTCAGGGCGAACCTCGATAGGTACCTGATAGGTAGCTCCACCGATACGTCTAGCCTTAACCTCCAACTGTGGCATAATGTTGTTCATTGCCTCTTCGAACACTTCGATAGCGTCTTTACCAGACTTCTCTGCTACCTGCTCGAATGCGCCATAAACGATTTTCTGAGCAACACCCTTCTTACCATCCAACATGATGTTGTTGATAAGCTTTGTCACAACCTTGTTGTTGTAAACAGGATCTGCTAATACATCTCTTTTCTGTATATGTCCTTTACGTGGCACGTTACTTCCCTCCTTAACATGATTTAGCGAATACTAACAGCCGACACTGCTTCAAACGTATTCTCTAATATTAATTCATCGGTACTCACAATTGTTTAGTGTCCGCACCAGGTTAATCAGTGAAAATTAATCCGGCACTTCCCCAAATTAGTGAATTATTTCTTAGGCTTCTTAGCACCGTATTTAGAACGGGCCTGCTTTCTGTTGGCAACACCTGCTGTATCCAATGTACCACGAACGATATGATATCTGGTACCTGGCAAATCCTTTACTCTACCACCACGGATAAGCACAACGCTATGCTCCTGAAGGTTATGTCCCTCACCTGGAATGTAGCTTGTTACCTCAATACCGTTTGAAAGACGAACTCTGGCTGTTTTACGAAGAGCTGAGTTAGGCTTCTTAGGTGTAGCAGTACGAACAGCGGTACAAACACCTCTCTTCTGAGGGGAGCTCTGTGCTACCGTCTTCTTGTTCAGAGAGTTGTAAGTGTACTGAAGTGCTGGGGAGTTAGACTTCTTGGTAGAAACCTTTCTTCCTTTTCTTACTAACTGGTTAAATGTTGGCATTAATTTCACCTCCTGCGTGTTTTATTCAATATTTCCAAATTGTGGTACTTTTATTCATCGTCTCTTCCGTATCACTATTAGAATAGACAATGGGCTATCGCCTGCACGCCAAAAAAGGGCGCAAAAAAGCACACTCAATTAGTATAACGACGTCACCAAAACTTGTCAATACCCTTTGCATTATTTTTTCTTGTTATTTTGCGATGATCTGTTTTTTAGATGGATCCATTGAAGCTTGCCTTCTTGCAGTAGAAAATAGTTGCGCGTTCCCTTAGCCGGAAACAAGCCATCTGCCTGTTTTGACAGCTTGCAGTCCCATTTCTCCACACCGTTCTTTCGGTAGATCTTACATCCTTCTGTTGTAACCATATATATTTCTTTGTCTGCCATCGTAACATTTGTAAATTCTGTGGTAACCTGACGTTCAAATACTTTACCGCCCGACGTGTTAAACAGATACATCCGTCCACTGCCTTTCTTGCTGCCGGCGGCAATCACTCCGATATAACGGTCATCATAAAAAGCACTCAGTATCTCTCGGTTCCAATCTTTTTTGAATACCTGTTTTGGCTTCTTCATATTCTTCCAAAGGCTGAAACCTTTTTCGCTGAAAAGCGCAGCATGATCTTCATCCAAATATTTCACCTCTGCGACAATGCGGTCCTTATACTCCTGCGCACCAACCAGGCAGTTCGTATTTTTGCCCACGTCTGTAAAATCGTAAAATGCCACCTGACTCTTAACTGCGCCACTGGTCACACAGATGCTTGCACAGATCACGCCCGTACCGTCCGGTGACAGATCGATCGAAACCGGGTAGCCTTCTTCTACGTTGGTCGGGATTTCCACGAGAAGCTTTTTATTGTCATCATACGGATTGTATACCTGGATCACATTAGATGACTGATCTTCTAACAATACAGCTACTACGCCCTGTTTGGAGACGCACGCCTGCAAGATCGGATAGTCTGTCGTCAGCTTCGTCCCGCTGTCACTTCCATTGTACACATATAAGGACTTCCCCTGTATATCTGCTACAACTGCATATTCCTCGCAAATATCTAATGCAGGATTCTCCATATCATAACTTCCATTCCACATTTCATTTCCATCACGATCTACTGCTGCCGCTCCGTCTCTGCTGTAGCGAAGCACCCCATTTTGATAGGCACTACATTTCATACCACTGCTTTTTTTTAGTGCGATCGTATTTTTCACTTCGTAACTGCTATATTGATGATTGACGTAAAAATAAATAACCGCTGCTAATATCACTGCCACCAATAGAATACAGGCGATACTCAAAAAAATCGTCCTTTTGATCTCTTGACGACGTTTCGTTACCACCTGAACATCTCTGGCTCTTCCTGCTAAAGTTTCCATTATAATTCCCCATATCTTCTATATATTATTGCTTTCAGATATAGTATAACTGATTTTTACGGTTCGGGCAATAAAATACACTGTCCAATATAGATCTCATCACTATTTTTGATCCGGTTGGTATTCTTGACCCGATCTAACAGGTCAAACGAATGATACTGCCGCCATACGATCTGACTAAGCGTATCACCCTTGCGGACTATATAGCTTTCCATCTGCGAACCACCTGTAACTGATGCTGCCACCGACCGCTCCGGCGCTGTTGTCGCTTTGGAGCCTGACCGAGCTGTCGCCTTCTGTCTTGCGGCGGTCTGTGTTTTTACTTCCTGTGCAGGAGTAGCAGTAGGTTTCACTGCGACAGTATGCTTCGATGTCTCTAAGGACTGCTGTGATGCTTCTCTGCTCTGCGGCTCCACAGACTGCTTTGGCGCCTCGGTACTCTGTGTGCTCTGCAGCTCAGCCGTTTCCTTATCACGCAGTGCATCCGATACAACGAACTCGCGGTTATTCTGTTCCTGTGCCGTTACATAGCCGGATAACGTCTGAATAGATTCTTCCATGGCCTGTATCTTGGAAAGACTTTTCATAAGAAGATTCGCTCCCATCAATACCATAAAAAACAAAATGACACCTGCGCTCCACGCAACCATCTGCATGCGTTCCTGTCTGGTTTTCTTTTGCCGGATCGTACTGCGGATCGCATCCGTGACCTCATCCTCATAGTCTGCTTCCCCACTGATCTCTTTCTGCTCCCGCAGCATATATTCCTGCATTTGTGGATTTTTGGCAAAATAAATATAATAACCGCTCAGCTCTTCAAATGCTCCATCTTCATAAAAAAAGACTTTTTCTTCTTTTTCGGATAAGTCTGCCAAGAATAAGATCCTGCTCATTTCTCCAAATTGTTCTTCCTGAATATGACGAACCTGCTTGTCCACTTTACTGTTCCACATACCAACGCCAAGACCCCAGCCAAGCACTTTTGCACCGGCGAAATATTTATGTATGTCCTCGTATAACTTGTCCCACTGTGCATCCCCAAGGGCTCCTGTCTCGGGATCAAGTTCCACCTCTATGCAGCCATATAAAAACAAGCCGTCTTTTGCCTCCTTGATACCCTCTCTTCCCAAAAATACAATAATGGACTCTTCCTGTTTTTCTAAAAAGATCTTGCGGATATCTGTCAGCACATAATCTTCAATATAAATTCTTCTTGCCCCGCCGGTCTCCCCAATCTGCTTTATATTTTCCGGATAGGTTTCATATTCATACACGTTTTTTTCTCTGTTTTTGCTGCCCTGCTCCATATCACACCTCAACCTTTCATTCACCTGTTCTCTATTACCGAAAAGCATTGTAACACGCTCTCCCGTGCACACTTTGTCGAAACAGAGGTGCAAACGCCCCTTTCTGACAACATCTTTCGACGAACAGATATGAACCGACAGCCTCTTTCTGACAACATCCTTCGACGAACAGGTATGAACCGACAGCCTCTTGGAGATACTGACAGCAGTTATGTGACGTTATGTGACGCCATGAAGCACCACATCGCGACAACCGTGCAGATCGTGCAGCACATTCACAGCATCACGTTTCCGCCTCACATGCTAATCCTACAGAAAGGTTACTATGATTATGATGACATCTTCGAAGCAGCAGCTTCAATATTTCAACCCGATAACTCCTCTCTCTATGTCCAATTTTACGGACAGCTTGACGGAACGACTGCAGCAGATCCACACCGTCTCGCGTCCCATCATCTTAGTCTGCATTGGTTCCGATCGCGCCACCGGCGATTCTCTTGGCCCATTTGTGGGACACGAGTTGCTGCATCCGTTCCCCACTGACAGGAGACAATCTTTTGCAGACAAGCGCAATAGCAAAACCCGTTTTTCATGCAAAAAAGGACAGTACCCTCGTACTGTCCCGAAATCTTCACGCTCTCTTTGGAACTTGCTGACGACATACTCTGCATTTCCAAAAAAGTATTATGTCTATGGTTCTCTGCATTCCCCGGTCCATGCTGTCAACTTAAAAGCAACCTTACAAGACATTTATCGTTCGTTCGATGATCCATATATCATCGCTATTGATGCTGCCCTTGGAGCTAAAGAACACATAGGCACGGTCACTCTAGGCGATGGTGCTCTCTTTCCCGGTATCGGTGTCAGCAAACAGCTCCCCGCTGTCGGCGACATCCATATCACAGGGATCGTAAATACCATCAACTGTCAAAACCGTAACTTAATCTTACAGACAACACATTTGTCAACAGTTGTCTCACTTGCCACCTTCATCAGCAAAGGGATCCGGCAAGCCTTGCTGCAACAGGATCTCACATGTCCGTGCGACCCTCTAGTGCGCGATACAAAGTAACCTCATCAATATATTCCAAATCTCCACCTGCAGGCACACCACTGGCAATGCGGCTGACTTTGATGCCAAGCGGCTTGACCAATTTGCTGATATACGTTGCCGTGGTATCACCCTCGAGATTCTTATTGGTAGCAACAATAACTTCATCAACATCTTTTTGCAAACGCACCATCAACTCGGATAAACGAATATCATCCGGGCCAACTCCTGCCATCGGAGAAATCGCTCCATGAAGCACATGGTACACGCCGTCAAATTTGCCGGTCTTTTCGTATGCTGCCAGGTCTCTCGTATTTTCCACAACCATGATCTGCCGGTGATTTCTTTTCGGATTTGCACAGATCGGACAGATTTCGCCATCTGTATATGTACAGCATTCTTTGCAGTAATGCACATTTTTCTTTGCCGACATCATAGCCCCTGACAGCCCTGCCACCTGTTCTTCCGTCATGTTCAATATGTGAAACGCTAGTCTTTGTGCAGATTTTGCGCCGATTCCCGGCAAGTGAGATAATTGTTCCACCAGATTTGTAATCTGAGAACTATACACATCCATAGGAAACCTCCATTCCCCACAGTCCGTAGGCATAGGACTGTCCAATACAAAATCTGTCCTTAGAACAACCCACCAAGACCACCGGTCAACTGCTGCATCATCGCTGCATTTTCATCTTCTACTTTGCGCAATGCCTCATTGGTAGCTGCCACGATCAAATCTTCTAACATTTCAATGTCATCCGGATCCACTACTTCTTCATCCAATTTTACAGACAAAATTTCCTTTTTGCCGGAAACTTTTACAGTAACAGCTCCACCGCCTGCCGTTGCTTCCCACTCTTTTTCGCCCATCTCTTTGGACTTTTCTTCCATCTGGCGCTGCATACGCTGTGCCTGTTTCATCAAATTGTTCATATTGCCAGGCATTCCACCCGGAAATCCACCTCTTTTTGCCATAATAATTCTCCATTCCTTTCTACTTGCAAGCGCATCGCCGCAAATACTATATTTTCACTGCGAAGTTTATCGCATTCATCCATTTCATTAGATCCTACTACTGAATCTCGATTCCGTCAAACTGAATCAGCTCCATCACGTCCGGATACATAGCGTCCGTCTGCGCATCCACCGTGCGGGTCAAGATCACAACCTCTTTTTGGATCAAAGAACCAATGATCCGTTTTAACTGCTCCAGAGCATCTCCATCTTTCTGCGTAAAATATTCCTCATTCAACGGATCTGTGAACTGAAGTACCAGTCGATCATCATCCGGCACCGGTCTGCACTGGTCAAGCATATTGCGCATGACCGGATCACACATAGCACTGACGTCTCTCCATCTGCCAAGCACCGCTTTAACATCTTCTCCAATTGCCTTTGGCATGATCTTTGGTGTCGAAGCAGTCTTCTCATCCGCCGCCTGTACCGTTTCCGGGACACTTTGCGTCTGCTGCGGTGCTGCAACAATACCTTTTTCCAGCTGTGCCTCAATATTTGCAATACGATCTTTTAACGTCGTAATATCCTGCTCGGTATCCATCTGCGGCTTACACAATTTGATCATCGCAACCTCTGTCAGAACACGTTTTTGCGATGCGAAACGCAAATTGCCGGACAGATCCGATAATATACGTATATAACGGATCAATGTTTCCGTATCCGCAAGCGTCGCCTCTTCTTTCATCTGCGCTAAACGCTCTGTCGAAACATCCAGCATGTCCTCTCCTTGATCGGATGCAGAAAGCATCATCAACCCGCGAAGATACCACACATATTCGTTGACAAACTGTGTAAGATCGCGCCCATCGATCAAAATTTCACTAACGATCTCCACGCATCCAACGGCGTCCCCTGCTATCATCTGCCGAAACAAACGGCTGTACACCTCTGTATCTACCGCTCCAAGCACTTCCAGTGCTTTATCGTAAGTCAACGTCTCACCTAAGTTAAAGGCGATGCATTGATCCAATAAGCTAAGCGCATCACGCATAGAACCATCCGCAGCTTTAGCAATATAACGCAGTGCCTTATCTTCTGCCGGGATCTGTTCACGCTGCATAAGATCTTGCAATCTTGCTGCTATCGTATCGATCGAAATTCGCTTAAACTTATATTGCTGACAGCGCGATGTGATCGTAATCGGTATTTTGTGTGCCTCTGTCGTTGCCAAAATAAACACAACGTATTCCGGAGGCTCCTCTAATGTTTTTAGCAGCGCATTAAATGCTCCCGCTGACAACATATGCACCTCGTCGATGATATAGACCTTAAATCTGCCTTCTGACGGAGAATATTGCACTTCATCGATAATGTCTCGAATATTGCCCACACCGTTATTGGAGGCAGCATCAATCTCGATGACATTCATGGAAGTCTGCGCCGCTATTTTACGACACATCTCGCACTCTCCGCAAGGACTGCCATCTATCGGATGCTCACAATTGACTGCCTTTGCCAAAATCTTTGCCACTGTTGTCTTACCGGTACCTCTGGTGCCGCAAAACAGATAAGCATGCCCGATGCGATCCGCCCGAACCTGATTTCTGAGGGCTGTCACAATATGATCCTGCCCCTTTACCTCGTCAAACTCCCCCGGACGAAACTTTCGATATAACGCTGTATACGACATTTCCTCAACCATGCCTTTCTATCTGTAATCAATACCCCTTATGTTAAGGACAACGCATTAGCACAGGCCTTTGCGTCACAATCTCTGTCCATTTTTTTACAGGCTGTCTCCAAAACAGATACCCATGTCTTTAATTTCTTGGATCAGCGGATCCTCTGGATCTACCATTTTAAGCTTACCGGCTACTTCCTCCAGCGGAACAGGAACTGTTTTGCCATCGCGCATACCGACCATATATCCATACTTCTCATCAAGGATCAATCTGGCTGCCGCAGCGCCCAGTCTCGTTGACAACACGCGGTCATAAGGGCACGGTTCACCACCGCGCTGCATATGTCCCGGTACCGTAATACGTACTTCCTGTCCGGTTCTCTCCTCGATCTCATGTCCGATCTGATAAGATACCGAAGGATACGTAGAATTCTTCCGTTTCGCCTTAAACTCTTTCTTGGACAATTCGGCCTCTTCTTTTGAAATACATCCTTCCGCTACCGCCAAGATTGAAAATCGCTTGCCCTCTTTGGTTCTCTTCTCTAAGGCCTTTACGATGGAATCTATATCATATGGGATCTCAGGAAGCAAAATAATATCAGCGCCACCTGCAATACCTGCATGCAATGTAAGCCATCCAACTTTGTGGCCCATAACTTCGACGATAAACACTCTTCCATGAGATGCTGCTGTCGTATGAATACAATCGATCGCATTTGTCGCAATATTCACTGCGCTTTGGAATCCAAAAGTGATGTCCGTTCCCCAGATATCATTGTCAATCGTCTTTGGCAGAGTAACTACATTGCACCCCTCTTCATGCAAAAGGTTTGCTGTTTTGTGTGTGCCATTACCACCCAAGATAACAAGACAATCCAGTTTCCACTTCTTATAATTGGACTTCATCGCCTCCACTTTGTCCAGACCATTTTCATCCGGAGTGCGCATTTTCTTAAATGGCTGACGCGATGTGCCAATGATCGTGCCACCCTCCGTCAAAATACCGGAGAAATCTTTTGGTTCCATCTTGCGATAGTTGCCATAGATCAGACCCTTGTAGCCTTCCAAAATACCATAGATCTCTACATCCGGGCAGTTTTCATATAATGTCTTGGCAACGCCCCTCATTGTTGCGTTCAAGCTCTGGCAATCTCCACCACTTGTCAAAAATCCAATTCTTTTCATGGTTTTGCTCCTTTCCTGTTTCATGTACGCCCGTAATCTTCAAACGAGGAATTTCGAGCGTACATTTTATTTTAATTTCCAAATATCTTCATTGTACTGCGCAATCGTGCGGTCAGAAGAGAAAAATCCCGCTTTTGAAATATTCACGATCATTTTCTGTGCCCAAGCATCACGATCCTCGTAATCCTTAAGCGCCTGCTCTTTGACCTTAATATAATCTTTGAGATCAAGCAATGTCATAAACCAATCTTTGGTCACGATCTCCATATACAAACGGATCAAACTCTTCTTATTACCAATCGCAAACATCTCCTTGCTAATAATAAAGTCAACAAGTTTTGCAATTTCAGGATCTGCATCATAGATCTTTTCTGCACTGTAAGCTGCCTTGTCATACAACGCAATGACATCTTCACTGGATTCACCAAAAATATAAATATTGTCATCGCCAACAAACTGATGGATCTCTACATTGGCGCCATCTTCCGTACCAAGCGTGATCGCACCATTCAGCATGAATTTCATGTTACCGGTTCCCGATGCTTCCTTAGATGCGAGTGAGATCTGCTCTGAAATATCTGCTGCCGGAATAACCTTCTCCGCATAAGTGACGTTATAATTCTCTAACATGACAACTTTCAGATACGGACTCACTTCCGGATCCTTACTGATCAACTCTGACAGGCAGAGGATCAAGTGAATAATATCCTTTGCGATCGTATAGGCAGGAGCCGCTTTGGCACCGAAGATCATAGTGATCGGCGTCTTTGGCTTATTCCCCGCCTTAATGTCCATATATTTGTAAATAATATACAATGCATTCATCTGCTGTCTCTTATATTCATGCAGACGTTTGACCTGAACATCAAAGATGGAATGATCGTCGATCGTGATTCCCTCTTTATCCTGCAAATATTGCTTAAATTCTGTCTTCTTGGTCTGTTTCACATTCAAAAGAGCCTTGACAAATGCCGGATCATCTGCAAATTTCTGCAGGTTTTCCAATTCAGAAGCATCCTTTTTATAACCCTCACCGATCATATCCGTGATCAAAGATGTCAGTTCATGATTACAATGCAGCAGCCAGCGGCGGAATGTGATACCGTTTGTCTTGTTATTGAACTTATTTGGATAAATATCCTTAAACGGCTTCAACTCACTCTTCTCTAAGATTTCCGTATGCAGTGCTGCAACACCATTTACGCTAAATCCATAGTGAATATCGATATGTGCCATGTGCACGCGCTGATCCTTGTCAATGATTGCAACGCGTTCATCCCCATATTTTTCTTTGGCCTTAACATCCAGCATCTTGATAACCGGGATCAACTGCGGCACTACTTTCTCCAAATACCAAATCGGCCAAGTTTCCAGTGCCTCTGCCAATATCGTGTGGTTTGTGTATGCACACATCTTAGATACAATGTCGATTGCTTCGTCAATATTAATATCACGAAGTAACAGCAGACGGATCAACTCCGGAATAACCATCGTTGGGTGCGTGTCGTTAATCTGGACGACTGCATAATCAGCCAGATCATGAATGTTACTGCCCTTAGCCACCGCCTCATCAATGATCAGCTGCGCTGCATTGCTGACCATAAAGTATTGCTGATAGATACGAAGCAGTTGTCCCTGATAGTCACTGTCATCCGGATACAAAAACAATGTAAGATTACGGCGGATATCCTCTTTATCGAAGTTAATTCCATCTCCTTCAACAATACTTTCATCTACCGTATCAATATCAAATAATTTGAGTGTATTACACTGGTTATCATATCCTGTTACATCAATTTCATACATGACCGACTGCACTGTCTGCCCACCGAAAATAACCGGATAACTCACATTAGTACGTCGCAAGACACTCGGATCCGTAATCCACGGATTTGGCATCTCTTTCTGCAAATTGTTTTCGAATTTCTGCTGAAAAAGTCCCAAATGATAATTCAAGCCGACACCGTCTCCCGGAAGACCAAGTGTTGCGATCGAATCCAAAAAACATGCCGCCAAACGGCCTAATCCACCATTACCAAGAGATGGCTCATTCTCTATTTCCTCAATCTGTGCCAAACTCTTACCATGCTCTTTCAACGCATTGGCTACCTGATCGTAAATTCCTAAATTGATCAAATTGTTTGAGAGCAGCTTACCGATCAAAAACTCCGCTGAAATGTAATAAAGTTTCTTCTTGCCCTGAATCTGACCCTTCTGCTTTGCGATATCTTTCGTCAACTGCAATAATCCTGCATAAATTTCTGCATCACTTTCTCTGGCTGCGATGCTTTGGATCTCATTCTCGTACATAATGTCCTCCATCCGTATTAAATTAACCATTTTCGCAATGTCCCACCCATCGGCAAAACACTCCGATGATATTTTACCACATTTTTTTTGAAAAGAATAGAAAAAAAGAGCAAAACATTTTGCTCTTTTTTCATCAAATAATATACCAGAGTTAACGTGGGAACATCAAGAAAAACAGGACTTTACGCAATTTACCGGCACTGTTTCGAATAGCCTGTACGTATTCTCTCGTCTGTTTCCAGAACTTCTGCTGTTCCTCCGGCGATATATCATCGGGACTATAACCGCTGCGCCAGATCGTCTCGAAATACCATTGCCGCTGCTCTTGCGAAACTGCTCCCTGTAAATTGGTTTCTAAAAGCTTCTGCAGCCCCTGTTCACCAGAACCTTTTGGTACGGCATTTCCGGCAAGCCACAATGCATCCATCAGATAAGAGATACTGCGTCCAACCGCAATTTTTCCCTTCTTCCTGCTCGCTGTCACGATCCTATGTTTTCGGTTTTCCTGCCGCAGTCTAAAACACAACACGACAAAAATCACAAGCAAAACAAGCAAAATCAATACTATCTGCGGTACTGTCAAATGAACGGACCGCTTCTGTCCATTGTGATGATCCTTGGCGTTCTTTTTGCCCGACACATCCGCCTTTTGCTTTGGTGTTGGAACAGGTGTCGGTTCCAGCGTCTCAAGCGGCTCTTCATCCGGTTCCTGTGTGATAGCTGCCGCTGTCTCCGTTGGCTCCGGTGTGGCACTCTGCGCTTCTGCCGGTGCCGCCGTTGCTGTCGCCTCTGCCGATTGGTCATCTCCTCCATTCCCTGCCGTAGACGGCGTCATATCCCACGGCATCCATCCAAAGTGTTCGCCATATGTCTCCGTCCAGGCATGTGCATCAGAATCAATCACCGTCGCTGTGTACTTTCCGTCTTTCCCTTTATGAAAACTCTTCTTAGAAAGCCGATAACCGGATACATATCTTGCAGGCACACCCAGATCACGAAGTAATATCGTTGCCGCTGTCGCATAATGCTCGCAGTAACCTTTCTTTTGTCCAAACAAAAAATATTCCGCATAGTCCTGTCCTGCCGGTACGCTGTCAAGCTCCAGGCTATAGGAAGTGTTTTCAGCCAAAAGCTCTGCAACACCATTTACCGCCCACAAAAGATCTCCTTCTTGGTCCGCTGAATAATAACCCTTAAAATATTTTTGGACAAGCTTTTTATATTTTTCTAACTCCGGTGCATTGTAGGATCCATAATGTCTCGAAGCATACTCCGTATATTTCTTTTCTATAGACTGTTCGATACTGCTGTACTCTAACGTATCATCCGAATCGTAATCGTCTTCGTACAAACTCGGATCATCAATTGAGGAAATATATGATTTCTGCTCCGTTTGTGACATTAGATAATAATCTGTCGTATAGGATTTCTTAGCCCGCTTGATCTCTCCATCTCCGATCAGTTTCACGACCGTGTCCGACGAGTTGCTGTCCGCCGTCCTCAAATTTGCAAAATACGGCAAAAACGCCTTGCCGCCAATGGGTGACATTCCATGATATTCCACTGTGATCTCGCCATTCTGTATCGCACTTTGCAGACTTTTGGAATAGGAAGCCTCCACTGCCAGAACTCCATAGTTCTGCCCCCAAAGGTATGTTTGCACATCTTCAAACTGTTCCTTAAACTCTTTGTCGTCTCCCGCAGACCATACACCATTATGATACGTCTCACCGGTAAAACCGCGAAAATACAGATCACTATCCGGTTCAAAATCCAAGGTGACCGTCATAATCTTTTTGCCGGTGTAATGCGGTGCAGTATTGCTCATGATGCCCTCGCCGCCAATGCCACCTTTGCTACGCACAAACTGTGCCGCCTGCTGGATCTTTTCGATCAACTGCTTCTCCAACTTCATCTCTTTACGCTGAAAAACAGCCGAATGCTTCAAAACCGGTTTCTCAATCTTATGTGTTACGACACCACCGACGCACATACTTACCGCCAGCAAAATACAGGCAGCAACTAACGCAGGCACGATGTTGTGCGGCATCATTTTGCGCCAATGTATTCGAACCATTTTGGTACGCGTTTTCGTACGCTTGCTCTGTTTCCGTATATACTCATATTGTCTGCGCAGCATATTCCAGACACGATCCCGCAAATTTTCTTGAATACTGGTAATATATCCTGACTTTCTGCGAAACATTTTACACAACAACAAAATTACCATGCCGGCAATTAACTGGATGATTGTATTTTTGCCCGGTGCCCTGCCACAGCACAAGCAGCCGGAGATTGCCAGATAAACCGGCGTATACGCTAATATCTCCCAAGAAAGCTGCAGCATCATAAATGCCGCCAGATAACCGATCAAGATGCATCCAAAAATAAGCGCCATGTCTGCATGTCCATTCACTTTACGCAAGCTTTCTGCGATCAGCCCACTGCCTGTATAAGCAGAATATCTTTGATTGACCCTGTCTGCAAAATACATCGCACTGTTCATAAGCGCACGGCATTTTACCCAGACAAACAAAGCCAATACGCATAATATTGCAATATGACCGATCACCGCTGCTTTACGGCGATCTATCATAGAAACCGCGGTAAATAGCACGGCTGCGATTCCAAAAATCAGCGCAGCTCTCCCTGTGTGAATCGATGCATCAAACGTTTGGCTCAACATGCAAACCGTTCCGTTCATGATCAAAAACAACCCTGTAACAGCAAGCAGTCTAAGCAGCAACTGCGAGAGAAAACTTCTTTTACTCATCTCGTTTCCTCCCCTCTTGCTCCAAGGCAAATTCTGCAATCTCTTCGCCATCCAATGTCTGACACACTTTATCCGACAAGATCCACTCTGCCGATTGTGATTGTCCATATCTATCCTGATAGGCAATTCGCATTTGATCAATATCTCTGCTGCCAACCAGCATATCTACACGCAGCAGCGCAATACAATCATTCAGATCACCTTCATCTTTTATTTTGCATCTTCCTACCGCATCCTCTAGGCAATACACCAAAATGTGTGCACAGCCTTTTTGCAGCAGCTTAATGGATAGTGAAAACAAAAATGTGATATAAGCAAGAAGCTGTTCTGCATCTTTTACCGGTGCCAAATAAATAACCGGCATAATATTCTGCTCAGAAATAAATTCGTACACCATAATCTCATCCCGCTTCGCCGATAGTTTCCAATGTATATTGTGCATACGATCTCCCGGACGGTATTCTCGAATCTCTGATACTTCCGGTGGATTCTTTTCCATTGATGTACTGTCGTCTCCCTCTTGCTCCAAATGCTGTGTATGATATTTAACTCCCGCCGATATTCCTATTTCATGATAAACCGGCAAGACTGCCAGCACTTCACTTTGATCCAGATTGCGACGCGACACACCGATACTCGTAAATCCAAAGTAATCATAATGTCTCACAGATACCAACCGAAAATAAACACCTCCCGGATATGAAGGCGTCCACTCTCCGCGAATTCGTATCGGCTGTGCCGATCTGCGCTGCAGACCTCCCGGAAGCATGCAGTCTATAATGATCTCCCCTGTCGTATCGTTCAGCACGTGATATGCCTCTACGACAATACGAATACGACCAGATGGCAAAAAGCAGCGATTCTGTGCCAAAACTGCTAATGTCATTTGCTCGCCGGAGGCAACTGTTTCTGTGATTTTGTCAAAAGAAAACCGAAGTTTGCGAAAAAAAAGTAAATGAAAACCTATCAAAAGCAGCAAAAAGCATACGATCCATACTGCACAATAGAGCATCCCCGTACTATGATAGATCAATGCCACATACACTACGACCCCTGCCGTAATGAGTCCCGTAATAAAATTTTTCATCCGTACCCCCCTGCATTTCTTAACGTCTTGCAGCAGTCGGCTTTTTCACGTTCTGCATTACTTCGATCAAAATAGATTCTGCTGATCTCTTTGCCGCCTTTGCTTTAGCGCTTCGCACGAGCCTATGTGCCGCAACATCCAAAAAGATTTCATCGATATCCCCCGGGATCACATAATCTCTGCCATGTAAAAATGCGATTGCTTTGGAAATACGCATCAGTGCAACGCTGCCACGTGGGCTGACTCCCAGCTCGATCAATGGATTGGTTCGTGTTGTCTGGCAAAGTTCACACAAATAACGATAAATATCGTCTGCCATATAAATCTGTTCCACTAATTTTTTGCAATACAACAACTGCTCTGCGTTGATTACCGGCTGTAACACTGCCTTGTCATCTTGAATCTGACGTCCTTTGACAATTGCAATTTCATTTTCTAACGATGGATATCCAAGACTTGTACAAATCATAAAACGATCCAACTGGCTCTCCGGCAAAAGCTGTGTTCCAACACTTCCCGCCGGATTTTCTGTAGCAATGACCACAAACGGTTCCGGTACTTTTCGTGTTACACCATCTACTGTCACATTTCCTTCTTCCATAACTTCCAATAATGCTGACTGTGTCTTCGGTGAAGTTCGATTGATCTCATCCCCCAAAAACAAATTGCACATCACTGCTCCGGTCTGATATTCAAATGTTCCCGTCTGTTTCTGATACATCGAAAAACCTAATAGATCGGATGGCATGACATCCGGCGTGAACTGCAGTCGATTATTCTGCAGTGCCATTGTCTCTGAAAATGCCATCGCAAGCGTTGTCTTGCCGACACCCGGTATATCTTCCAATAAAATATGTCCTCCAGCCAAGATCGCTGCCATTACTTTACGAACACACTCTTCTTTACCAATTACAATTTGATTTACCTGTGCCAAAACCTCTGCTACTTTCTGCTGACACAAGATCATGTCATCTCTCATTTTTTTCTCCCCTCTTTCATTACGTTATATGCCTCAAACTTTGCACATCAAAAGAAACGGAGAGGCGTAGTCCTACGACTACGCTTCTCCTACATATTCTCACCTGACACAGGTGCAACCCTTTCTGCTCTTCTGAAAAGTTACTACAAAACTCTTCCTCACATTAAATGCAGCCACCCCTATGTCCAATCTTTTATAATTTGTAAAGCGGGCCATAAGCTGCGCATGCTCTATAATCCTGACCCTCTTTATCCATACCAAATGCATTCCATGCAGCTGGTCGGAAAATATCTTCCTCCGGCACATTGTGCATACATACCGGAATACGAAGAATGGAAGCCAATGTGATCAGATCCGCACCAATGTGTCCATAACTGATCGCACCATGATTTGCTCCCCAATTGTTCATAACATCATAAGCTGTCTTAAATGCACCCTGACCCGTTGTGCGTGGTGTAAACCATGTACAAGGCCATGTATAATCTGTTCTCTTCCACAACTTGTCAGATACTTCATCCGGAAGATTTACGGTATAGCCCTCACAGATCTGTAATACCGGACCCAAGCCTTTGACAATATTGAGACGGATCATAGTAGCAGGCATCTCCGCTCTCGTTAAATAACGGGAGGAGAAACCGCCTCCACGGAAATATCCGGAATCAGCACAGCACCATTCTGTTGCGTCCAGACATGCCTTCTGATCTTCTTCTGTCATCTCCCAGAAAGGTTTCATGACACCATTGCCATTCTCATCTTTCACTTCACCACAAGCATCCAGACACGCTGCACCGGAATTGATCAAATGCAGGAAACCACCTGCCTCTTTCGCAATACCCTCTAACTCATAGCCGGTTGTTCTCTTTACAGCTTCCGGACTCCAATAAGTACGAACATCTGCGAAAATTTGTGCTCTTCCGGTAAGCAGTTTCATGAAAAGCATACCAATACCGTTGAGTGTATCGTTCTCTGTTGCTAAAACATACGGCTCACGCGCTCCATTCCAGTCAAAGGAGGAATTGAGCAGTGCCTCTGCATAATCACCATTCGGATAAAAGTCGGTCCACTGTCTCTGACCCTGAAAACCTGCTGCGATCGCATTATGTCCTACCATCTCTTCCTCTCTGCCTTTCGGAAGATTTGGATTACCGTTCATTAAATCTTTGATAATACACATCATCTTAACAACAAATTCCCAATCGCGTTCCTTCTGCTCATCGCTTCGTTTCACGATCTCAGGATTCTTATCCCATCCCTCACGGCAATGAGACTTTGTCCAAGACATTGCTTTCTCAAACTCTGCTTCATCGTATATACCTTCTGTCATTCGACGAATGATCTCCACCTCATCAACAGACTCAACACGCATTCCTAAATATTCTTCCATAAAGGAGGAGTCTACGATAGATCCTGCAATACCCATACAGATCGATCCGATCTGCAGCCAAGATTTGCCTCGCATCGTTGCTGCCGCTACGGCTGCACGACCAAAACGAAGTAATTTTTCCTTAACGTCTTCCGGAATCTCCGTTGCATCCGCTTCCTGCACATCTTTGCCATAAATACCAAATGCCGGCAAACCTTTCTGTGCATGTGCTGCCAATACTGCTGCCAAATATACTGCTCCCGGACGCTCTGTACCATTAAAGCCCCATACACCCTTAATCGTATCTTTGTCCATGTCCATAGTCTCGGATCCATAGCACCAGCATGGTGTCACGGTCAATGTAATATCCACACCTGCTTTACGGAACTTATCTGCACAAGCCGCTGCTTCTGCTACACGTCCGATTGTCGTATCCGCAATGATAACTTGGACCGGTTCTCCATTGGAATAACGGATATTCTGACGGAACAGCTCTGCCGCACTCTTAGCCATATTCATCGTCTGTTCTTCCAAAGATTCACGAACCTTAAGCGGTCCTCTTCGTCCATCGATCGTCGGACGAATTCCAATCACCGGATAATCCCCAATTAGTCTGCTTTTTGCCATTTGCTACTACCTGCCTTCCTTGAATATATTCTCACACCCTGATACCTTTTTATTTTACTGCATTTTGGCAGAGAATACAATCATCAGAGACTACAAAATTTCACGGTTTTAACTTATCTATTTTATATAGTTGTTTTTCTTCATATAATGCTTTAGTTTCCAATAATCCGAGACTTTCGCATAATTATCTTCCTCAGGAAGCAACATAATCCTTGACTCTGATTTTTTTACACAACCAACTGTATGTATCGTTTCTTTCTCTCCTGAGATAGTGATTTCTGATGCCATTTTATCTGGAATAAATACTCCATCTTTTCCTATATCTTCCGCATATAGTGCCATCTCCGAATCTATCACATATACGCTCTCACCTTTCTGAAAACCACCAGCAATATTTTTTACCACTTTCAGCTCTACGAGATTACATGCTTGATACGTATTCTCCTGGCTATCTTTTTTGTATAATGTTTCTACTTTTTTAACAGTTGCGACGCACGCCTTCGTCTTCAAAAACGGTAATACACTTTTTGATTTCAATGGAGCAAAATCAATCACTCCTGGTTTTTGTATAGCTGCCTTCTGCGCTGATACTGTTGCTTCTCGATAAAACGTTTCCTTTGTTTGTGTTACAGAATCCACTTGCACCATTATAGGTGCTACCCACAATGCCAACAGAGCTACCAAAGCTACCAAACATACTACACACACAGTTCCTGCAATTTTTTTCCTCATAAGAATCCTCCTCATTTGATTGTAATAGATATTACATTGCGTGTAAATGACTATGCGATATAACTACTTTCTTCACGTTCTTATTCTTCAAAAAGGCTTTCTTTAAAGTTGTCTTTGCATGTTTCACCTTGGTCAATCTGCTGAGGTCTAACACTTTCACAGACGTGTTTTGAAGTATTTTATAATTAGGAGAAGCCGGTTCATAAACATAATCCGTATCTTCAAATAGTCTTGCCTGTTTATCCAAAACTTCTGCAAAATCATAATTTTTAAGCCAAGTTTTTAATCCATTTTTATTATTTGGTAGCGTGAGACGTTTTAACGCTAATCCTTTCAACTTTAATGAATACAACTTACTGCATTTTGCTAAATTTATTGTTTTTAATTTCTTGCAGCCAATCACTTTCAACGCTTTCAGCTTCTTACAGTTTGATAACTTAAGCGATTTACATCCCTTCTTATCAAGACTGGTGAGTGTAAGATATTGCACTGACTTTGGAAGCTTTACTTTGAAAATCCCATAGCTGGCACATTCTAATGTATTAAGACGGCTGCATTTAGAGGCATCTATTGCTGCGCATTTTGCACTAACAGATAAGCCCTTCAATGCTGCCATTTTGCCGAGGCGGACCTGCTTGATCGGATATTTCCCAGATTGCGTAACACTGGCCAAACGGAGTGTCTTATTGGTCGGTGACAGATCAAGCTTATTTATTCTGCAACCGGTAACAGACAACTCTGCGATGTTCTTGTTTTTCTGCAGATCAAGTACTGTGACAGGCGAAGCTTTCTCTTTTCCATTTTGAATTACATTAAGCCCAAGTGACAGATATTTGAGTTTATCCATCTTTCCATACTGCAGCTTCTTGACATATGTTTCCTTTAAGCCCAATGTCTGCAGATTTGGTGTGTTTATTGTGTATTCATCCGGAAGGTTACAAGTCTTGATCAACAGCTTCTTCATCTTCTTTGAGACAATCTGCATCTTTTGCACTTGAACGCCTTCCAACGACAAACTTTCACACTGCATAGAATCATCTATAACAATAGATGTATTCTTCGCCAACATTCGTTTATCAGAATCCTTATATTTGGCATCTACAGGATCTGCATAAGCATAATTAACTCGAATTGTTTTTACCTGTTTGGTATACTGGAAAAGATCACTTGCAATCTTATAGCTTGACTGAGGTTTTCCACTTCGACCAACTGATATACTTTTTAGTTCTGCAAAATACTCTACACCTTTAAAAGCGGTAATGCCTTTGGCGGTGCGAATTACATTTCCCTGAACTCCTGTATTTTCTGTTGTCTCAATAACGATCAGTTCTGTCAGTTTTTTCTGTTCTGATGTGTCAAGTATTTGATCTTTGTTGCTGTCGTACTGTGTGGCAATTTGACGTATCTGTGCATCCGGGAAGTTTTGTTCGTTAATACCTATGCCGTTACTTGCCGAAGCAGTTCCATTCCCCATAACAACTGCGGTTCCTCCAACAATTAACATTGCAAGCACATTTTTTACTAGTTTTCTCATATCGAAATCCCCCTTTTGATAGCATTTAGACTTTATTATCTCCACTGGTCTTTCATACACATCATCTCTTCAACATTAGATCATAAAGTACAAAATGAATGTATGTAAGATGTCCACTTCTTATACTTTTAGTACATCAAAAAAAGGATGATTCGTCAATATGTTCCAAACAATCTTAATAATTCTTAAGAATTAAACATTCTCTCCTCCCCTCATAAAATTTTACCAATCACATTTGCACAGCCTTAGCCGTAAGCACACCATTTTCCATATGAAACAATCCATCTACCTCCTGCTCCACAAAGGTATGATCATGACTGACTACCACAACCGTACAGCCCCTTTGAACTTCTTCCAAAACCACCTTTTTGAACGCATCCTTCGCATCCGTATCCAAACCATTCGTTGGTTCATCAAGCAGCAAAAGATCCGGGCTTGATAGAATTGCCTGCGCTAACACTGCCTTCTGTTTTAAGCCCAGCGACAACTTTGCAAATCTCATGTTCTTTCGGTCTGTTAATCCCATTCTCTGAAGCGTCTCTTCTATCTTCCTTTTGTCACATCCACCGCTTAACTTTGCATAATATTTCATATTCTGATACACGGTCATATCATCATATAATCCTATATTTTCGATGCTTAAACCTATATTTACCACCTGCGTCAGTTTCTTCACTTTTTTGCCGCCGTAGTGCACTTCTCCGTCATCCGGATGGATCAGTCCCGCCAGCAGACGCAGCAGCATTGTCTTACCACTTCCGTTTTCTCCGATAATTCCATAAAGTTTTCCTTCCTCCAGCGTCAGATCTACTCCTTTTAATACCTCTTTACCACCCAGTTTTTTATTGACATGAATCAATTCAATTCGTTCCATTTGTGTTCCTCCTTTTCTGTCTGTCCGGCAATCTGCTCCGTCAATATCCTTCACTTTCAATTTTAATAAGATCGATATGCTCCAGCCACTTGGCACAGGCTAAAATAAGAGCTGTAATCTCTCCCATAAACACAGTCAGCATTTTCAAAAAACCTATTTTCCCTGCCGTTGTATAAACAAACATAGCGCATGCCGGATTTAATGCAAGCATCCACATGGCATCCTTATATTTCCGGTAAGGTTCATACATTCCGATCATGATCAATGCAGCTAACACGACCGTCCCAACGATACAGGAAGCACTCCGTCCAATCCGAATATCTGAAACCACCGTAAACACAGCCGCAAAATATACCATCATAAATAATGCCAGCCATGCCTTTGGCAGCACTGCGGAATGCGGAATAACCAGTCGTTTATGCACATAGTAAGAACTAAGTTCGTAAACAATGGTCAAATAAATCCCCATATAGACTGCGCATATAACAGCCAACCCTGCCATCCTGCGGACAAGCCATTTCGTCCGCCTGTGCATCCGCACCAATGCGTAGACTCCCTGATTCAGGATCTCTCTACTGAGATAATCATGCATGACAAAAATAAACACAATCAATACAAACAGATTCTGCATACCCAGCGTCAATGAATGTGTTTTCACCACTTTAATAGAATCAAAGATGCTGCTGACAAACATATCATCTGTCGTATTTCCCGGATAACAGGTTCCAAACAGAAATGTAAGATTATTGAAAAAAGCCAAAAAAGCAGAAGCAATCATCAAAAAAATTATTTTCTTTTTCAAAAGTACATCTCCAATCCCCGGATTCGTCTCACCGCAATCAATATCCCTGACAATAATACAAGACCTATATTTATGAGCAAAAATATTTGTGTATACCCTGTATTCCAACGGTCGCCAACACATAGGACATAGCTCAGATCGAATCCCTTAATATACTGTGAATAACGCATCGTAAAATAAAAGCATCCATATAATAATACAAACACCAAGGCAAAGCTTCTGGTCAGCCACAGGCTGCAGGCATATGCGAACAATCCAAGCACTCCTGCAAACACTGCGATCACTATGCAAAATACAAACAGATAGAGTACCGTATGTGTCACATAATAGCCCATCAGAGGCATCGGATGATTGTCTGCCAGATCCATGTAATATAATTCCGTGTATCTTTCCCCAAATGGTGTCGGATAGGCTTCACCATAGGTCAGCTCACATGCCAGCAGATTCAAAGCATAACACACAAACACCATAACTGCATTCCCTGTAAAGTACGCCATTGCTTTAGCAGACAGATAACGGAACGGGCTCGTCCGCTGCATGACCAAAGCTGCATTGCGGCTTCTTTTCGTCTCCTCATACCACGCTGACACACAGGGAAGTGCCATGAGAAGCGGAAAGACCTTGATAAATATCGGCTGATATTTATTGAAACTCTGATATGCTCCCATAAAATAGCCGCTTGCGGCATACGGTTCCTTGACAAATCCCCGGATTATCCAACTGGCGGTGTGTAGATAATCTGCCGCAGCATACAAAAACAACACCATAAACGCAAGCCAAAAACTCCGCTTATGAAATAATCGGTAAAGTTCACTGACATATACCCGCCATATACTGCTGTATTTCTTTTTATTCATTACCTGTACGCTCCTTTCGTTTCCAGTTGGCTGCAAGTTCTGCATAGTTATCTCCCACGTAATATCTCAAGATTGCATCTTTGGTGCGATACCATTCTTGTAAGATCCCTGTTCCGCATGTAAAAAGATCATAATCAGATAACTCTTCTATCGTATATACTTTTCCTTTTTCAATGATCTTAAGGGTCTGGCTGTCAGAAAGCCGCAATGGAGATATATCCCAAGATGCACTATTGCCTGTTGAATAATTTATTGGCAGCTTAGCTCCATGCGTCTCAAACTTTTCTGATATATCTGAATTTACTATTTTATCGTAAACCAACAAATAACATTCATTCTGACGAATCATAGGGGTAATATTACTTGTCTGATATATATTGTCTTTTTTTGGAATATAATTACAGGAATACGTAACCGAAATCGTCTCTCCCTCTTTGACAGAGCCATCACTCTTAATGCTCTTAAACAACTTCATATGTCCTGTTGCTGATCCTGAAGTTTTTATAAAATCATCGGACACATAGAATACTCCTACATTTACATACTCATCGTACACATGCTTTAATCCCTTTTTCGTACGGTATTCTTTTATACCATCCTGCCACGATGCAGTAACGTCATCCTTCTGTCCAACCAGATCATTGAGATCAAATTGCACCTTCATGTTATCCCATGCCGACATCCGCGTTCCGGATTTAAATAGCGAATGTGATATAGTATCTCGGCAGAGGATCCCAGCACCAAGACAAATCATACATACTACACTTATAAAAATGAATTTCACTTTCATATATTTCTTTCCCTCCTATTGTGATAACTTATGAATTTAGTGTAAACAACTGTTGTTTAAGATTCAATGTGGTTTTTGTTTAAGATTTGTTTAAAATTTACCCCGGCAAAGCATACTCTTCCAGGGTTCAATACTGTTGCAGCTTTTTATAATCCAACTTTCCATTCATCGTACGTGGCAGCTCCTCTATCTGAATATACTTCACACTGCCACGCAGGATCGGATAGCGTTGCAGCACACGTCGTTCCCATGCTGCATCCGGTTCATTCGTTCCAAATATCCCGATCATTTCCCGCTCTCCGTCCGCAGTCATGACCGCTGCAACCTTCTGTCCAAACATTTTTCCAATCTCTGTCTGCAGTTCATCCAGCCCCACACGCTGACCGCATATCTTCGCATAACGGTTCATACGTCCGGTGATATACAGATAGCCATCCCCATCTATATACCCTGCATCCCCCGTATAGCGAAGCACCGTATATTTATACGATTCCTGCTCTGTAATAAACAATTGGTTCAGACTGTGTGCATATCCCAGAAAAACATTCTTTCCCTCATAAACAATTTCTCCACATCCGTTCTCATCTGCGAGTGAGATTGTCAGTTTTCCTCCGGGTATGACCGTGCCGACACTATCGATCTTATCCGGATGTTCATTAAGAAAAAAGCTGCTAATCCTGGCTGTTGCCTCAGTCTGCCCATACATAACCGCCAAATCCACATTTCTACGTTCAGCCTCCTGCAGCAGATATTCCTTCATACTGCGGCTCATCGCTCCCCCTGCCGTTGTCATCAGCCTTAATGCCTCAAATGTCCGGTCAAACACATGCAGCTTACGGTACCATTCATATGCATATGGCACACCGCTGATAGCGGTTACTCTGTTTTCTTCCAGATAGTCCCAGCATTCCTTATGAAAAATATCGGTTTCCGGGATAAGCAGACAGCCTCCGGCATAGATCGTGGAATTGACCACAGAAAGACCATAAGAGTATGAGACAGGCATAAGCACAGCTGACCGCTCTGTACAATCCATACGCAGAGACTCGGCGATCGACTTGGCATTGGCCGCCAGATTTGCTTTCGTAAGCATCACCAGTCTTCGCCCGCCGGTACTCCCCGATGTTGGTATCAGTAACGCCAGATCCTCAAGCCAATGATAAGTAAGTTCAAAGCCGGCATTGCCCCGGCTTGCGATCACATACCCGTTCCACTCACAGGCAGTTTCATAGCATTGATACCTCTTTCTGTTTTCGGAACACTCGGTCTGTCCACCGGAATATTGTGGCAGATTCCGGTTCTTCGGATACACAAACCACTGTGGCCGGTACTCATCCATATATTCCTGCACCTGCTCATCCCGCATTGACGCATTCAGCAGGATCAGCGGAACATTATTTTTCAGGAAAAAGCCATATAACGCAATGGATTCTGCCGAATTATCTGCCAGCAAAAGTGCATGCTGTCCTTTGTGTACGGATATCGGTATTGTCCGGATCAACGATATGATATTCTCTGTTGTGACCATCCTGCCCATCCGTCATCCCTCCCGCACCTGTCTGGCTATCATTTCACAAAAACCGCCTGTATTGCTGAAATTTTCACTCAACAGATCCACATCAGCAAACGTAATGCCAAAACACTCCTCCACATCAGCAATGATCTGCATCACCATCAGCGAATCCGCCCCCAGATCTTCAAAAATGTCGGTTTCTTCCGTGATCACTATAGGATCTCCGGTCTCCGGATCCGATTCTACATATCGACGCAGGATCTCTGATAACTTTTCCAATATCATCGCATTGTCTGTCATTGTGCCGTTACTACTGCCGTCTGTCATTCTATCCATCACTTTCTCTCCCTCTAATTATTTACTCAAACTTCCCATACCGAAAATTATTCTTCGAACCACATATTGCTTATTATGTCAAAGTATACTATGTATTTTGCAGCCACTACATAGTGATTTCTGCCGTCAGAGAACTATAGTAATTGCCTTGCCGCATTTTCGTTTTTAGTGATTTCTAGATTTTGTTGTCTCTGATGATTGATTTACATGCCTTACGGAGAACTCGTCGTCCCGGAAGCAAGGTGTTCATCATTTTTGAAAGGGACTTTGCGCTCGTCGTTACTTATGTCTCGTACTTCAGAGACATTAAGTAACGTGACGTAGCGCATCGTAGCGAAAGCGTCCCGTCAAAAATGGATGATACCTTGCTAAACCGGGACATCTCAGACAATCCTTCAGGCATGTATTCATCAGAGACTTAACAAAATAAGAAATCACGCAAAAACTCTGCATCCTGCGGCAATTATCTTAGCTCTCTGACGGCAGAACAAGTTAGCTTGTGGGCTGCAAAATATCATATTTATTGCTGACATAATAAGCAATATGTGGTTGTTAGAATTTGAGTTATGGGAAGTTTGAGTTATTAATCTGCAGCACTTTCTACATCCCCTGTCTGCTCCGGTATCATGCACCAAAAAAACTTCAACTTGCCGGTCAGTTCATCCGGGAGAAGCTGCTCATAATATCGAAATAAAAACGCTGCCTCCCCTACCAGGCTGTCCCGGATAAATTCACAGAATAATCCCTCGATCTCTTCCGGTTCACCATCTGTTGCCATAAAAATCTCAAACGTATCCACTGTCGTCTGCCGCACCTGATACTGATAGATCCGTCCCTCCATGCAGCACTCTACCGCCTGGATAACCCTGCGGAACAGGTTGGCAGATATCCTTTGTCCGTCCTGCAGACGGATCATGTCATCTTTTCTTGCACCGGTCAGTTCTAATACTGCTCCATGGCAGCCACACGTACAGGATACATCTTTCCACCCGGCAATATCCCCTGTATCATACCGGATAAACGGCATCACCTTATTATGCCGTGCTGTCACGATCACATGACCGGTTCCCGCCGCCCGTTCCTGTTCCGTAAAGGGCTCGATCTCCACATATACGTTATGATCCATCACGTGCAGATTTCCTTCCGGGCATTCATATGCGATCGATCCAATCTCATTACAGCCGTATTGGCTGGCCGTTACTGCATCAAACGCACTTTCAATAAATCTGCGCTGTCGATCCGTTACCATTTCACCACTCAGCTCGATATACGTCAGCGATCCCGGGACTTCTGCTCCCGTCTCATATATGTATCTGGCTAAGATCATGGCAATGCTTGGCTGTAACAACAGCCACTTCGGTTGAAAAGCATAGATCCTGCCAAAGATCTCATCCAGCTTTTCCCGTTGCAGCAGTTCTTTGGAAATGCCCAGATAATTCTTCTGTTCGTCATACTTTGTTTGTCCATAATGATCTCTCAGGGTAAAGAAAAAACAAAATTTTGAATCGGTATTGATCCCATAATATTTCCGCCGGTACAGCCAGAGTGAAAAAAGCTGTCCTGCGCTTTCCGCATTGGTAGAAAACGCCTCTAAGCTGATCCCGGTCGACCCGGAAGTATATGCACTTTTCACCTCCGGCGTGCCAAGTTTGGTGTAATATTCCCTGGAAATAATAGATACTCCCGCATGCGCCGCCTCCTCTTTGGTAAGGATCGGCAGGCTCTTTCCATCCTGCAGGTTGGCACCTGCATATTTTTCCGCATAGAATGACGTGTATTCTACTGCATACTGTACTAACTCTTCTCTCGTCACATTCATCCTCTTTTCTGTACGGTAAATCCGTTACTGCGTTGTTCGAACCAATGAAACCTTAGATATCTGCATTGATCAATGTTTTTGTCTGATGTGACCTCTTACAGCCACATCAGGTCTCCACCAAAGAAATCAACGTTTTCGTCGCACAAATGTCTTTTTGTTTCATCGCCTGCAGCCGTTCCCGAAGTCTGCGTATGGTCTCCAGATCATCCGTCACGGTATATTTGATATACATATTCTGTGCGATCAGGCTTTCTTTCTCCAAAGTTTCCAGTTCCTCATGCAGCGTATCATCCATTGCTGCATACCCATGCTGCACCATATATTGATACCGTTTTCTCATTAAATACTTGTGATCACACATCTGCACCAGACTGCGCCAGTCATGCGCAGAGTATTCATCATCATACTCAAGGATCGCCTGCATACTCCGATCGATCAGATCATAGCACTGTGCTCCGAAAAAGACTTCATTCAGATAATCTTCTCCATCATGAAACGGATCCGGACAGAGTGTCCGATCCATATAGCAAATACCTCTCTTTGGTTCCAGATAGTCCTGTAACTGTTCTTTTACATATCCGGGAACAAAATCATACGCCTTTTCCTTCGCACCATATAAGATCACTCCATAACACCACTCTTGTCCGGTGATCAAAGAAAATGCCGTATCCAGCTGATCATACGATATCTGTTTTTTGGCATACTTCCCATTTTCAAAGTTATCGGTAATATAAACACATTTTGCAGCATCATCGTACCCATAAATAAATGTAGGATGATGATATCCATGATTTCCGTGCATATCATCGCGAAAAAACTGATCCAAAAAGGTAGAGATATAAAACCCTTCTTCGATTGCCGAGATCACAAAACTGTGAAATTTTGAAAATAATCCAAACACAAAAGAACGTGGCAGTACATATTTATCTATGAACGGACACAGATCAAACATATTTGGTGCAAGATAGTGAATAGCATATGGATAAAATGTAACACTGGAATCCGTCTTGTTCCATTCACGATTGATATAGTGAGTTCCACGCAGCTGTATAAAATGATTGTATATCCATTTCTCCCCTTCCTGCATCGACATCAGGATCTCAAAAAGAAAATTCTGCTCCGGCCATGCTCTGATCCCCATCGCCCCCAGCGGAAGCACCTTTGCTCTCATACTTTTCCTTCGAAACATCATCTTTCCTTCCTGCATTTACAAAAGCAGACGGCATATCATATCGGTATCTATATGTAATATATGCATCACGCTCAAAATGCCCTCTTCAACTTCTTCTCTGCTGTAGGAAGACCTCTCCAAAAAAGCATCATCTTTGTCGTTGATATACTTATATATCTGTAGAGCCACCTCAAGCATTGCCATTTTCTCAGACTCAGACGGATGCATATCCGGCCTCCTCTGTTCCGTCTCTTCGATAAGTTCATTTTCAACTTCGTTGATCTTTCCCTCATCGATCATCCCCAGCCAGACCTCATATTTGTCTTTCTGTGCTGCATTTTCCAAAAATTTTGGCTGCTTAAACCGGTTTTGTCCAAACAGCATCACACCGATACACCGCAGCGTGTTGTATACAGCCCGCTTTGTTTTGTTTGTCTGATACTTTGCCATGTTAATGTATCCTCTCTTTCGTGATACCGACAACATAATAGACCAAAAAAGTGACCAGAGTTACGCTCGCAAACATGACCGCTGTGTACTCTGCTGTCACCGTGATGGCACCTTCTGACATGTTGATCACACTTTTCAAAGAAAACCTTTCGTACTGTGCCTGGCCGCCAAAAAGATACGCCATATAGGAATACACGATAAATGGGATAAATACCACTGACATCCTCTTATGGATAAACTGGGAAAGTAACAGCGCCGTTCCGGCAAGCATCCCCCCCGCCAGCATGTTGACGAACCAGTAGATCAGCATGTAGATCCATGGAGCCGTATAATAAAACTGCGAAAACATATTTCTGTCCATTATGACGCTACGTTGGGCTCTCTGGTACAATTCCGCACACGGATACTTTGTCGCACACAGTGCAAACGACAGCGCTAACGGTAATAACACTGCAACGGCACCACTGACATATGCTGCGATGTATTTTGCCAAAAAATATCTTCTCTTACTCTGTCTTACCAGAATGTTTCTGGTATAATGCAGCTGCTCATCACGTACCAGGCTTGTTCCAAACGGCAGCACGGCGAGGATCGGGAACAAAATATAATAAATCCCGTTATACGGTAGGAACATATTGTCTCCGATATATTTTTCAAATGCTATATACGGATAATACGTCACATCATGCTGTTCCAACATCATTTTCCGTATCTCCGCAAAGTGCCTGTCCATCTGCAGCGAACTATATAAGTTACCGGCAGCCAGGATAACCGCCACTAAAACTACAACTAACATCCCACGACTACGAAATGCTCTTCTTAATTCCGTTTCGATCATAATTCTTTCCTCTCTATTCTTTAAACAGCAGATCTCTACGCTTAAACAGTATTGTTCCGATGACAATGCATACAATGATCCCTGCTATGGAGCACCGCAGATTGCCAATATACCCAATCGGCGTCTTCAGCATACGGACCGGGATTCCCCAATTGCCCCACAGGAAAACACTCTGTTTATACGCCGAAATTCCCTGTATCACCAACAACAGTATGATTGCCACTGCCGGCGACCAGACTACTTCTAACAGCATCTGTAACAGACACAGAAACATCATCACAGCAACCGGAATAAACAGAACCACGGCACACACATCTGCCGTCTTCCAGTTTAAGAATCCTTCCACCGACGTGGTGACGAGACGCTTGGTCAGATGCATTTTCATCGGGATACCGCGCCATGCAAAGATAAGAAACATCGGTATGTAGTAGATCACATAGGCAAGCAGTGTGCTGAACATACACCAGACACATTTTGACAGCCACCAGCCTGCACGTGACCGGCTCTTCACGATCATGACGCTGCCATGCTCTTCCAGATCCCCGGATGTATATCCGTTTACCACCAGAAGCATAAATGCCTGCATGATCAGCCATATCGTCGGAAAATTGTATGAATGCAGTGTATTTGGCTGATAAGGCTGTGTTCCTGCCGTCATGATCAGCCAGTGATCCAATAAGGTTCCCGGATTACGCACTTTATAATAATTCAACACCTGTCTCACGGCATCTGCCACTCCAAGCAGCAGCGGAAGCAGGTAATATCCAAAACGTCTGACGGTACCATAACGCAGATCGTACTTCAACATCCTTCCAAACTTCATGCTGCCCCTCCATTCTCCTGTCCCTCGATCCTTCCATCGCGCAGATGCACGATCTCATCTGCAAGCAGGTTCATCTCTTCCTTGTCATGACATGCCACGATAATGATCCGTTTCTCATTCTTCAGGGACAGAATAAGGCTTCGTATCTCTTCCACACCTTCTCCGTCGATCGCATTGATCGGCTCATCCAACAGAATGATGTCCGGACTCCCAAGGATTGCTGCAGCTATGCCAAGCCTCTGTTTCATACCGAGAGAATACTTCTCTACCTTTTTGTGTCCGGCATCTTCCAGTCCCACATCACGGATCAGCTGCCGGATCTCCTCTTCAGGCACTCCGCCCTGCATCTTTGCCAAAAGTTTTAAATTCTGGGAAGCATCATATTCCGGAAGAAGCGACGGATTTTCTAACAATAATCCAATACTTCTCGGAATCGATATATTTTTATGCAGCTGCTCACCATTGATCACGATCCGTCCGCTTGTCGGACGGATCAGTCCGGATATCGCCCGCATCAGCATGGTCTTGCCGGAGCCGTTCTTACCTTGAAGGCCATACACTGTTCCGCCTTTCATTTCCAAACAGATATCCTTTAGTACGGTGGCGTTTTTGATCTTCTTTGTCACGTGTTCGATTGATATATTCATACTGTCTTATCCCCTTTATCATTATTTCCTGTTATCTGTTCCTTATTTCTTCTTGATCTGCGAACTTTTTACCAGTATGTTGACTGCCGTTCCGAGCACACCCGCACGTGGATCCAGCTTATCCGGATCCGAAATACCATCGCTTCTGCCGCACAGCCGCACGTAAAAGTCCGTCTTGTCAATGTCCCAGTACTTCTTATGGCAATACATCTGTTTTCCGGTAACACACGTTACCTCTTCTCCCGGATTGAGCTGAATGACATCCGGATAAAACTCTGTCTTTTTACTACAGGTAAAATATGTATTATCCCCTTTATATGCATACCTGCCATCTTTCATATAATGTCCCGTCGCCGGTACGGAAGCACGGATCCGTTTTGCCGTATCAGAATAGTTTTTGATCCTGCACTTGATAAACATCATATACCATGTACCTCCTTTTGCGGTCGGATCATCGTTCCGCACGTTTCCCTTCGAATCCACCAACTCCGGATAATACAGACCTTTTCGTTTATACTCTTTATAGCGTTTAACATTTGTGGTATACGCAACCTCTTCGATCCGATATCCCACTTCCTCATAAATGCACTCCTGATCCATGTCAAGGATGGAACCCTCCGGTGTATCCTTTTTCTTTGCTTTCTGTTGTTTTTGTGCAGATTTAGAGGAAGTACCTGCCTTATATGTAATGTTCGAAAGACTGATCTCACGGATGTCCGGATACGATGTCAGTACGATAGAAAACGGCAGCTTCTGCAGATCACGAAAATGAGCATCGGAAAACGATATTTCATACAGTTCATACGGCAGCGTTACCGGCACCTCTACGCCCGGTGCAATGGCGAGCATACAGGACTCAATGTGATTGATCTCACAAAACATCTCTGTGGACAGGGCATTGCCATACGCCGGGGATTTAATAACGATATCTGCGAGATTCAAATACTGCATATGCTCTGAACTGTTTTTGATCCGCATCTTTACCAAAAGCACTTTCAGACGTCCCGGCTCTCCTTTTGCAACATCTCCGTCAACATCCAACATGGGTTCAATGACCGGATACTGCTCCTTGATCTTGGAATAGTCGCAAATCATATTTTTCAGTACCGTATACTCTGTTCCGTTTATGGTCTGTGACTTCCTGTCGCTGAATGTTGTCACTTTCAGCCGATCATTCTCTCTGTTCACCTGATCAAACGAATATATCCCATAGCACAGCGCTGCACCAATACACAGTAAGATCAGACATTTCATTCCTGTTTTCATTCCGTTCCTCCATCCTGAATCATCCCCTCAAGTTCCCCTCGATTAAAAACTGCTCTCTTACTTAAAGACAACGTAAGAACTATTTGCGGTGCTGTCCGGACTCCACACTCCCTGGGTAGCCTGTTCCTTGCCGGAATTGATATACAGACGGGCACGGTTACAACCATCCTCACGTACTGAATTGGTAATGATACCGTGAACTCCCACCGGGATCTTGACACAAGAACTGCAGTCGCGCAGATTAATATGCTTATCCGCAGGGATGCTATAATAACTGCCCTTTACAATCGTGGACGTGGCGGCATATTTTTTCGGATAGCAATACACCTTTGATGTATTCTTTTTTTCTCTCCATCTCGTATAACATGGATCTTCGTCCAAGCCCTTGACGTATGAATACTCCTCATCCGTAACGTTGCCGGCTGCCGACGCGAGCGGACTGGTTGACAGCATGCTGACCGCTGTCATACTCAACACAATACCGTAACTTAACAGTTTTGTTTTATTGAATCTCATATTTTCCTCCATTTCTCATGCAGAAACTTTATATTTTCTGCATTATCGTGTACTTCCACAGCATACACAGACCTAATATGCTATAATTATCGTGTGTTCTTTTAATCTGCGGTACAGAGGGTCTGTTCTCAAGTACTGCAGATTTCTTGGCGTAATAGCAATACGCCCATGTAGATTTCTAAATCTACTCCCCTGTGTGATGCCGTAACTCTTCTGGCAACATTGGCTCATAACATCTGCCTCGACAAGGCATAGTTGCAAAAATATTAGCCATAAACGCTGCAAGCATCAACATTCCTGTGGCTAATTTTGAACTCAAAATTCCTTTCATACCTTACAATCCTCCTTTCCCTAATTTCACATTGCCACTATAGCATCCGCATTATCCGGTTTCAATAACTTGGCGTTGAATTGCGTTTTTTTGGCGTTGAATAGTTTTTTTAATATTGACTTTTCTATTACAGTGGCTATATTTTAAGAATATAATGAACTTACAACCATTTTCGTATGCTCCACATTATACCCACAGGAAGGATGTTAAAAATGATTCACAGATTATCAGAACTATTGACACAGTATTTTATGAAATATGGACAAGCTACAGACAAAGCAGAAGTATATATATACGGCATTGAATGTTTTATCAGTGAATTTATTGGCAATTTATTATTATTATTAGTAGCGATACTTTGGCACCAGATCTCAGCTATGATCATATGGACGCTCAGCTTTCTCTTGATACGAACACAACTTGGAGGATTCCATTGTAAGACACACTTTAGCTGCCTGTGCCTCAGCACCAGCATTGGCATATTTTCCTTATTGATCAACAGATTTTGGCTGTATCATCCCTCTTTCTGTATCCCCACATATATTGCCTGCCTGTTCATTATCTACCACTTTGCTCCTATCAGGCATCCAAACCATCCTTTATCTGCTAATCAGATCCAACATGCCAGAGCAAAGTGCCTACGTAATTTTTTTGTTCTATCCGTACTCAGTGTAATATTATACCTTTGCCATTTACCTTATTATAGCTCCATCTGCTCTGGCATTATCAGTTCCTGTATTTTAGCGCTCATGAGCCTCAAAAAACAGTTTCCTACTAAAACTGACATGTTAATATTATGATTCCCATAATTCACAGTCACAGTCTCAAATTCATCGCCGTCAATTGACTTATGTAAATACATATGCTAATATGTAGTTATTACATATATAAGATATAGTTAAGGAGTACTAATTTATGATAGAAACTATTTGGGAAATAATGGTAAATCTATTAGAGAGTACAATATTTATCCTATTCTTCACACGAATATTTTCCGTACGTCCGATATACACATCTTATCGACACCTTGGAATTTTCGGTGCTATTATTATAGAAACGGCTATTACATGTTTTTGTAATATAAATAATATGAACTATGGTTTTGTTCAACTATTGTTGTTATTATTTGATTTACTATTACTCCTCGCCTTATTTGATGGCTCACTTGCTAAAAAGGTGTATGTATCCATACTCCCTACGTTGATCAGTTTGATTGCAGATAAGCTTTCCTTTTCATTATGTGATCAACTATTTGCATCGACACTACGCTCATTTGATCTAGGGGGTGATCACCGTTATTGTTCTACTTTCGCGTATTTACTAATATGTGCTTTATTTTGTATATTGTTTGCAAAATTAATGAAAGCAGACTTAATGATGTCCTCTTTTTTATACGCTGCAACATATATAACCAGTATACTTGGCGTGATCTGTTGCAATATATTATTAGATATCCTGATCACTTATGAAAAAAATATCCCACAAAATATATTTTTTCGTCTTCAGGGAATCAGCTTTAGCGTCATGATAATAATCCTGTTTATGATTCTATTGATCTTCCAGATCAGTGCTACTAATAAACGAAATGCAGATCTAGTACAAAAGCAACATCAAGAACAAACTGTATTAGCTGAATTGCAGCATGCCAAAGAAACTGCAGATGGAATACGGGCATGGAAGCATGACTACAAAAATCATCTGTTGACTCTAAAGGGACTCGCCGCCAATCATAAAGATTCACAGATCACACAATACATACAATCCTTGCAGGACAATCTCCCGGATTATCTAAATGATGTAAATACAGGGGTGGCAAGTATTGATGCTATTGTGTCCGGCAAGATACGTTATGCCAGATCACAACATATTGAATTAAAGCATTCCCTATTGGTCAACGATAAAATGCCCTTATCTGATCTGCAATTAACAACGATTTTAGGCAATCTATTAGATAATGCTATTGAAGCATGTATAAGACTGCAACATCAGGATCCCGCAGCACAACCATCTATTGTGCTATCCATGAAACCTTTCCGTGCCGCTCTGCAGATCATTGTGCAGAACACATCAACAGGTGAATATTTAACCGATAAAGATCATGCACTGCGAACCAGCAAAGCAGATACAAGTCAGCATGGTTTTGGACTACTCAATGTGCAAAAAACTGTAGAAGCTGCAAATGGGATTATAGACATCACAAAAAATTCCACTTCTTTTTGTGTGACTATTTTAATCCCGGAGAAATAGGAGAACGTATATGAAACCAGAATTAAACATAGCAATGATCGAGGATTCTCCCGCTCACTGCCAACAATTACAAACCACCTTAAACCAATGGGCCAAAGAGCAATTTGTTACATTACATACATCCGTTTTTACAGATTGCGCTTCGTGCACTCTTGATAAGATGCTTTCTTTTGATGTTATTTTTTTAGATATCGAACTGCCGGATGGCTCCGGATTAACACTTGCTCAATCTCTTCGCAATGCTAATTATCTTGGTACGATCATTATATTATCTGCCCACGAGGATTATGCACTGCAGGGATATCGCGTACGTGCCTTGTATTATATTGTCAAACCAGTCACCTTACTAGAGATAACATTCGCATTATCACCGGTGATCACACAGCTTATGGATGACTGTTATACCATTTCCATATCCAAACACGAAACAAAACAGATAAAATACTCTGACATTATAGCCTTTCGCTGTATCAAATCTTCCCATTATATTGCCATTGATACAATAACAGATTTGTATCGGCAGCGATCAACTATCAACACGCTGTGTGATGCTCTTCCTGATTATTTTCTTCAAACCAACCGTTCTACTATTATGAATATCAATCACATACAGAGTATCTCCCAAAAAGATATCACTGGAAGTAATGATCTGATCTATCCTTTATCTATAGAATATGCGGATGATGTAAAAAAACGTTGGATCCGATCTTCGAATCCCTATATTAACTGATCAGTCTCCCGGACGAAACTTTCCATTAACTGTACAATGGGTTTTGTCTGTATATTGTTTCTGCGTAGATCCCTTGAATACCGGAAGATACCGTTTTGGTTTCGCTGTATTGTAAAACAACGGATCGTAGCATTTTCCATTCACGACTGCCCACACATGCGTTCCCGAAAAACGATCACTTGTGTCCTGCGCAATAACAACACGCTTATAGCCAAGTTCCGAAGCCAAAAAAGCAAATCCAACGGACAATGTACGGCAGTCTCCGGTTTGAAAACGGTATAACGCATCTGCAGATTTCGATGTCCAGCCTTTCTTACCATCACATTTTCGTTCGGAGTAATCATAATTTTTCACAACCCACATAAAACATTTGTCCAACTTTTTGGACTGAGACATTGCTTTTTTGCGATGCTGCTTCTGAACACATTCACGAATGATCACACGCGCATGCTCCCTGGCAACCGCTTCCTTACGCTGCTGTTTTGTCAGTTTCTTACCAGATGGCGCATAACAGGTATGCTTATTCCGATAATAAGCAACACTGCCATCCAGATTCATAAAATACTGTGTTCCCTTTTTGCTATAGTCCCTGCTATACATATAGCCATGATCAATATAGTAGTATTTTCCACTAATACGGTAGATCCCGCGTTTCACTGCCAGTAAGCCCCTGGCATCAAAGGAAAATCCTCGCGCCATACCATTTTGCACGAGTTGACCATTCTTTTTAGTAAAGATAATTTTGAATCGCTTAGATCGGCATAAACCAATATCATTTACTTTACCAATACGATAATATTTATTGCCGATACGGACATGCCACCCTGCCACCGTCTGTCCATGACGATCGGTCAAATACCGTTTGCCATCCGCTTCATTTTGCTCAATGCGGTAACGCTCACCATCTTCCGACACAGTCTGTGCCGAAACCTTCGCTGTATTTCTACCACTTAACAGCATCATAATTGCTGCTGCCCCAAACGTGATCTTTATTATTTTTTTCTTGGCTGACATATCTTCCTCCATAGCGTCATTTTTATTGTTGCGTATCCATTTCTTTTACCGTGACAATATCATCCAACTGATAACAAAATCCCGGTGCAGATGCTTTCGCATTTTCTTGATATTCTTTGGTCAGATCTATCTTGTCGGAAGGATTCAACGGATTTACCCCCGTATATTTGCCATAGAACACCTTGATCTGTCCTTTGGCGAATCCATCAATCGCGCGTTTCACAGCCTTCCTGGTCCCGGGCGCTGCAATTACTTCATTCAACTCCAGCATTTGTACCCAATTGTCTGCAAGTCCGCCCCACGCATCATTCTTTTCTTTTTGTACATCCAGTTCACTTTCAATCTTTTTGCCATCCAATACCGCTTGAATCACTGCGGATTCATAAGGCTCCCAATTGACTTTGCAACCGATCAGAGATGTTGTAGGTGCCACGCTGGTCATGCCTTGATTGTAACCGACATGATACACTTCATATTTGTCGGTCTGGCTCATCTCCTCACAGGCAACTGCCGGCCCTGTGGTATCTGAGTGCTGCGATATGATCACACAGCCATCTTCTATCAACGACTTTGCAATCTCCTTTTCATACGAATAACTACTCCATGTATTTGCATAGCAGACCGTCATAACTGTCTCGGGAACGACGGAACGTGCCCCCAGCAAAAAAGCCGTATATCCCGATATTACTTCCGCATAAGCATAAGCTCCAACATAACCAATCTTAGCATCTTGCGGTGTAATCTTACCTTCTGAGATCATTTCCTGCAATTTCATGCCAGCCACAATTCCAGCAATATATCTTCCCTGATATACTGCTCCCATGTAGGTATGGTAATTAGAAACAATGGGATTCTGATTCGCATTGTCCCCTGTTGCCTGACAAAATTGTATTTCCGGATATTTCTTAGCTACTTCTTTCGTTGTCTTACCATATCCA
Source organism: Jutongia sp. SJQ-6 (assembly GCF_054161275.1). Next base: position 1,584,201 of record NZ_CP195314.1, read on the forward strand.
TAACTGGTCGCAAAGATAACATCACATTTTTCTTTTGCCAATTCAACAAGCGGTTCCTCTACTGCATTTTCAGGTACATTAAATTTCTCTACGACCTGCACCTTATCACCAAACTGATTTTCAATGCTTTTTTGTGCCCGAATAAAATTGTACACATAAGGATTACTTTCATCCCCAATATAGACAAAACCAACTTTTATCGATTCTTTTACCTGACTTTTTTGTACAACACAATGCCATACACCCGCTAAGCCAACTACCAAAATACAAGTGATCAATGCTGCCATTTTTTGTTTCTTCATGCTTCTCCCCCCTCGTATCTCTTCGACGGATCGATAATGCCCTCTTTTATCAGCGAGATCATAATTTTAACAATATTGGGATCAAATTGTGTTCCACTTCCCTTGTGAAGTTCTGATAACACATAATCCATATCCATCTTTTGCCGATACACACGATTCGAGGTCATTGCATCAAACGCATCGGCAATCCCAATAATTCTCGCATTTAATGGAATTTCCTCTCCTTTCAGCCCCTTGGCATATCCTTTGCCATCATAACGTTCATGGTGATATCTGGCGCCATCCGCCACATCCTGCACAATTGTGAAATCTTTTAGTATATCACCGCCGATCAACACATGACTCTTCATGATCTCATACTCCTCGTCCGTCAATCGTGACGGCTTATTAAGTACGGCATCCGGTATACCGATCTTTCCAATATCATGCAGCAATGCGATCTTACGCAAAGCTTCACATCGTTCTTTGCTCCAGCCCATCCGCTTTGCAATTAGCACGGAATATTCTGCAACGCGCTCCGAATGCTGGCTTGTATTCTCATCTCTGGCATCGACAGTTTTTGCAATGGCAAGAATCGTCTCATTACCCATCTGCGCCTGTTTTTTGGCTAATTCAATCTCGCGATTCTGTCGCTCAATCACGCGGTTGCTTTGCAGTCTCGTGATCAGCCATGTAAGGTACATAATGATCATAACCGCAATAATAATATAATATGCCTTAAACCACCACGTCTCCCAAAAGCGTTCCGGCTTTTCGATGGAATACGAACTGCTTTCGATCTCTTTCGTCCCGGTATAATCCAGTATGGAGATTACAAACGTATAGGTTCCAGACGGCAGGTTCGTATAAACGATCGTCCCAAGTTCACTTTGTCGGACAATATTCTTTTTGTGCTCAAATCCTTTCAAATAATAACTAATGTATGGATCTTCTTTGGTGTAATTCATAAGAATCGGTGTGATCTCAATCTTATCCGCCGACTCTCCGATCGATGTCGTTTCGCTTTTACTGATATAATATTTGGTTCCATCTACCGTAATGTCATTGAGCCACATACGATAAATGGTTTTATTTTTATTATACTGTTCAATATTTACCACATACACTCCACTATTACAGGACAAATAATAGTTACCTTTATCATCGATATAATTCCAAGCGTTAGCAGTAAGTGAACCATCCAGTCCTCTTTTGCCATCGAGCAATTCATACGTGTATTTTTCATTTTGGATCAAACTGTCCTGAGTAACTATGTAAATACCTGCACTGCCTAGTATCCATACTTTACCATCGCTGTTTACCATTGCATCGTAGTTGTTCGAGTACGGAAAACCGGACAGGCTTCTGCATTCCAGCTTATCATTCATATAGCATAATCCGTTGCTGGTAATGATCAAATATCCTTTATCAAGCGCAACAATGCGCAAAATAACATCGGAAGTAAGTCCCGCTTTCATTGAAACCGTACGCTGTACCTTATTATTACGGATCACAGCAATACCACTTCCATCACTTCCTGCTAAAATAGTTCCATCTGAACACTGCAGCATACACAGTATCTGAGGATTGCCTAAGCCGTCCTCCTCGCCGATCGTTGCCACTACTTTCCCATTTCGAATAAAATCTATTCCTGTATTTTCAGATGCTGCCATCGTCCCATCTTTCAGCTCCATCACTGTTCGAAAGCGATTGCTGATGGTTCCTTTATTCGGTCCGTATTCTGTGATCTGCAGAGATGGTGTCACTTCGAGTAACCCCTCCTCTCCGGAGATAGCGATCCAAAGATGACCGGCAGAATCTACTGTCATGCAACGGATCCTTCGTCCTCGAAGCTTGCGTGTCAATTTATTGTCACTCACACACTGTTGCTTTTCATCAATGATCTGCAGTCCATCGTCCGTTCCAATGTATATGCAGTCCTGCCATTTTGTCACTGTATTAACAACACGTTTCTCCAATGAGTACTGTCGAAAAAGATCCGTGAAGCAGGTTTTAGACAACTTGAGAAGCCCCAGGCGAGAAGATGTAAACCAAAGATTTCCCTGATAATCCATCGTCATATTGTCAATAGAACTGTTGAACGTATTCGTATCAAACGTATGAAACTTCTCTCCTTGCAAATAGCCAATACCGCTTCCACTGCATACCCAATAGTTTCCCTGATCGTCCGAAGCAATACTGCTTATCTGTTGAAGATTTCCCGTTGTATAGCGTTTTATTGTTCGATATTTTCCATTAGTTTTGCGGAGACGATACATTTCATTTGTCGTTGTTCCGACCAGCAGATCCCCATTGTCCATATACTTACAGCAAGTATAAAATGTTTCTGCATTGCCGGTTTTTAACGTGAACGTCTCCTTGATCATCTGATTGTTGATAATGAATAATTGTCCTGAATTATTGACAACGGCAACATCGCCAGCCTTGCCTGTTGCTATAGAACGTGCATACATGATTTCCTGTAAGGTTTTGCGCACCTTCAGGCCATTATTGATCGTTACGATACTTAATGCATCCGAAGTACCTATGTAATAATTTCCCTGCTCATCTTCGGCAATACAGCGGATTGAGTTGGATGCAAGATCATTCTGCACCGTCAATATATTACTGATTTTATCTCGGACATAGATCGATACACCATTGTCATTGGTTCCGATCCATAAACGACCTTCCTCATCCTCAAACAAGCAATTTACATTTTTGACATCCTTCATATCGGACATCGTATCAAACGTAGACCCATCAAAACGATACAGCCCTGAATAAGTTCCGATCCACAAATATCCATCTTTGGTTTCTACAATATCATTTGCCTCACCACCGATCAGGCCATTCTCGCCATTATATACTGTCTGTGAATACGTCGATGTATATTTATCACCGGCTGTTGCTGCAACGCACTTCTGTCCACTGCCAATTAACGCCGCTGTAACGACAATACCGATCATTAAGGCACCTGAAGATTTCCGCTCTGCATTGCACTCGAAACGATCGCTCTTGATGATACCCAATATACCAAATATGATGCATACCGTAACCACTTTATCCGGAAAGTCCACAAGAAGCTCGGATAACACAGAGGCGATCACGACCGGAATACGATAATACCGGAACATATCAAATAAAGCATCCCCCCACAGGTTGCCGTTATACCCTTGAAAAAATATCAAGTTAAATGGTGTAGAGACAACGACTGCAACGACCGAAACAAGTGCACTGGTCGTAAAGACACCAAACCAGTCACGTATCATATGTCTGCGCATACAGATTCCCATAACGATTGCAATCGCAACGCTGGTAACTGCATACGCATAACTGGTGACATTTCTCATTCCGTACAGAATGTTATTCGTTGCACCACATAAAGCACCAAAAAAAGGGCCAAGTAAACACGCTGACATCCCCGTGCCGATGGAATCCATCCACAACGGCAAATGCCAGTCTGCTGCCAATACCTTTCCCATGTAATTTATCCCGATGCAAACAAGCATAATTATGCACGTATTGCTGACCGATCGTATTTTCTTTGTCATATTCCCTCCCATTTCGTCCCATGCAAACATTACAGCATTTGTAACACTGTATTCCCGAATACCAAACTTCCGGCATTTCGTTTATGAGACCACGCGTATCACTATAATCTTGCCTATTATATCACGTAGCCTAAAACAAGTAAATGCTATCGCGGTTAATTTTTGTAAGATTGTGTCTCCAAAATGCTTAGAAACAACTGCCGCATTTTCAAATCTCATGTTCTTGTTGAAATATTCTGCGATAGGCGCTTGGTGTCACACCATGTCTTTCCCTAAAATACTGAGTAAAGCGACTTTGTGAACCAAATGCACAATGTTCACTGATCTCGCCGATAGACTTATCGGTATACTTCAAAAAATACTCGCTTGCTTCAATTTTTTCATTGATAATATATTGCTTCAGCGAAATCCCCTCCTGCTTGCGAAAACGATCGGATAAATAATTCGGTGTGACGTCAAACTCTTTTGCAATGTCTGTCACTTGAAGTTTATCCATAATATGCAGATAAATATAATTTCTGACCTGAGAAGTTAATACATCTTCACAGTTTTTTCGCTGCAAGTCGCGTACCTCACGCGCAAATATAAATTCTGCCTCTCTGGTCGCCTTCTCAACTTCCAGCGGCTCCTGCAGATTATCCTCTACATTGCGTAAAAAGCTATCACACATAGACAAGGCTTTTTCCGGTGTAACTCCTCCCTGAATGGCGCTTCGAGACGCACTGCTGATTACCCATACTGCTATATTTTTGTAGTGTCTTAGTACATCCTTGGAAACATTTCCGATCTCTCCTCCATAAGATTCATTAATACTTTCTTCCAACGCCTGCAGATCTCCTCTGCGAATGCTCTCCTGCTCACGGCGCTCCTGTCGGATCGGATTGTGCGCTTTACGCCTCTCCTGATAATGCAGCATATCATTTGTCAGATGCTTTGCAATACTGGCATCCGGCTCCTCCAATACATTCCAGAATACATTTCCCGGCATTTCCTGTCCGGTAATGGATTTCCAGCAAAGCTCTATGATCGCGCGAAATTCATCCTTTCCACAATAAGAAATGCCTATGGAGTCATTGCCTACCGCATAATACACGCGTATCCTGCCTAACACAATATATTCCCCTACAGGCGATTGGATGACTGCGTATGCCACGCCCTTTCCATCCATCTTAATATATGGTTTTTCTTTTCCTTTTCCCTGAAACTCCCTTGGTGCAACCGGCTGACACACACCTTCCTCAAAGCTGTGTATCAGATTCCCTTCCCGGTCAAAGACATTGATGGGTCCATGCAATAATTTGTGTAGTCGCTCTAATAAGTAAATATCCATATTGTTTTCCCCGCCTTTCTATAATGCGCTTTTCTCTCACTCAACTTGTCTTCGAATGGCTTCCTCCACTCGTTTGACCTCAGCATAAAATTCTCTTGCAGACCATAATTTGCAGCCTTGCCCGCGGATGATCAGCTGCTCCAGGCCATCCGAAGTTGCCACAGTTACATCATGTTCCCGCCCCATGTTATGAGCAAGTTTTTCGATATATTGATCTGCTGTTTCCGCCTCCTTCGTATATACCACATGTATATTGTGATAATCCAGCATCTGACCAATACCGCCTTTTACCTTATAAGCATCAAATACAAGGATCAGTGTCATCCCCATATAAGCTTGATAATTACATAAAATATCCATCAGGCGGTCTCTGGCTGCGTCAATATTATCCTTTGCCAGCTCGTTCAGTTCGTCCCATGCAAACACTATATTATAGCCATCCACCAGCAGATACTTTTCCGCCGAACGCTTGTAAGCGACAGGTCCACGACTGTCTGTGGACGAAACAACACGTTTTCGCTGTCTGATCCAATTTTTCTTCTGATTGCGGTTTGCGCCACCCGCTTGTCCAAGAATAGAACGAATCTCTTCTTCTCCCATCGAGTATTCCGTATCATACCGCATTCTGCGCCCCATTGCTGCTGTCATAGGCTCCGCATAGTCGTCTTCCGGCGACTGCTTACCTTCCAAAGAATACCCATTATCTACGTGTACATGATCTGCCACTTCATTCCAAGGAACGATATAGCCGGAACCATGTGCTGTAAACACAGAATCCGCTGTTGCCGCATAATCCAGATCCGGATCATAACCAATCTGTGCAACCACTTCTTCCGTATTGTGGCATGGTCGATATCCGCACAACTGACAGGACATCTTTCCTTTACCACCGGTATAAGCAGACAGATCCTTCTGATAGGAGCGTATTGTCGCAACCGGTGCTTCTCCGGCAAGAACTGCGTATTCTCCCGATGAATCCGGTGCATTTAGTTTTGCACTCATTCGCTCCATGTCCGTCATTGCCCGTCCCAACTGTTCGGTCGGCAGCTCCAAACGGAACGAATAATACGGCTCCAGTAAGATCGTTTCTGCCTGTCTAAGTCCCTGCCTGACTGCACGGTAGGTCGCCTGTCTGAAATCACCGCCCTCCGTATGCTTCACATGTGCTTTACCTGCAATAACGGAGATCCGCATATCCGTGATCTCTGATCCGGTAAGCACTCCGCGATGTTTCTTTTCCTGCAAATGAGTTAGGATCAAACGCTGCCAGTTTTTGCTCAGCATATCTTCGCTGCAATTCGTGTCAAACACCAGACCGGATTCCGGCTCACCGGGCTCCAACAGCAAATGAACCTCTGCATAATGTCGTAATGGTTCAAAATGCCCCATACCGATAACCGGTGCCGCTATGGTTTCTTTGTAAACGATATTTCCCTCGCCAAAAGTGACATGCATACGATAACGATCAAATAACTGCTGCCTGATCACTTCGATCTGCACCTCGCCCATCACCTGTGCATGAAGTTCTTTGAGTGTTTCATCCCATATAATATGAAGCTCAGGTTCCTCCTCTTCAAGCTGCTTCAAGAGCGGAAGTGCACGTCTTACATCCCAGTCCGGTTCCAAAAAGATCCGATACGTCAAAACCGGCTCTAATATTGGAACTTCATCGTGTTCCATAAAGCCAAGCCCCTCTCCCGGATACGTATGGGACAAACCGGTAACCGCACAAATTTCTCCCGCTTTGGCTTCCTTTGCTGTCGTATATTTTTCTCCGGAATAGAACCGGATCTGATTGATCTTTTCGCTCCAGATCTGCTCTTCATCGCCGGCATCAGTTTGCAGCTGCTTTTTGCCCTGTAATAACTGTCTCGCCTGCAGGCGTCCACCCGTCACTTTCAAATGTGTCAGTCGATTGCCCTGCTCATCTCTGGATATCTTGTATACTCTGGCGCCAAACTCATCTCCATACTGTCCGGGCTCTGTATATTGCCACAATCCCTTTAGAAATGTTTCAACTCCCTGCATTTTTAGTGCAGAGCCAAAATAACATGGAAACAACTTCCGTTGTCTGATCAGCCGGATCACATCTGCATCTTCAAGTGTTCCATCCTGCAAAAAGCGTTCCAACAGATCCTCTTCACACACGGCTGCCGCTTCCATCACGCTCTCAGGTTCTGCCATAAAATCAACACAGGCATCCGAAAGCTTTTCCTGTAGTTCCTGCATGATCCGACCACGATCCGTATCCGGCATATCCATTTTATTGATAAAAAGAAACACCGGAATATCGTAGTAAGCAAAAAGCTGCCATAACGTCTCGGTATGGCTTTGCACGCCATCAGCAGCACTAACGACTAATACTGCATAGTCCAGTACCTGCAATGCGCGCTCCATTTCTGCCGAAAAATCTACATGTCCCGGTGTATCTAATAGCGTAACCGTTCCATCCTGCAGCGCAAAGCGCGCAGGCTTGGAAAAAATAGTGATCCCCCGGTCACGTTCCATATGATTGTTATCTAAAAAAGCGTTTTGATCGTCAACACGCCCTAATTGGCGGATCGACCCTGCCGTATACAAAAGTCCCTCCGACAGTGTCGTTTTACCCGCATCAACGTGCGCCAATATTCCTATGGTAATATGTTTCATATATATTCACTTTCTATCTGCGATCCTTCGCCGGTGTAATATCCCCGGTACTCTCGCTAATGATAAATCGTGGCCGTTCCTTGGTTTCCATGTAAATCTTACCAATGTATTCTCCAATAACGCCCAAACTAAGCAACTGCACACCGCCCAAAAATAAAATACAGCACAAAAGGCTTGACCATCCACCAACAGTCATTCCGCATATCTTTTCAATGATCGTTGCAACAATAGCGATCAAACTGATCACGCAAACAATAAATCCCATACTGGTGATCATACTGATTGGTTTGACAGAAAAGCTGGTAATACCATCAAACGCAAACGAAAGCATTTTTTTCAACGGGTAATGGCTCTCTCCGGCAATTCTCTCAGCGCGTTCATAGTAAACACAGGAATAGCGAAAACCTACTAACGGTGCCATTCCACGTAAGAACAAATTAACCTCTTTGAACTGTGCCAATCCTTCCAGGGCTTCTTTACTCATCAAACGGTAATCTGCATGATTGTATACAACATCTGCGCCCATCGCCGCCATAATTTTATAAAAGCCCTGTGCCGTAGCACGCTTGAATACCGTATCTGTCTTTCTCTCGGAACGCACACCATAGACGATCTGTGATCCTCCCAAATACTCGTCCACCATCCGCGTCATCGCTGTCATGTCATCCTGACCGTCACAGTCGATCGATATTGTAATATCTGCATATTGTTTTGCTGTCATCAATCCTGCAAAAAGAGCATTCTGATGTCCACGATTACGTGACAAACATAAACCCTCGATCTGCTCTTCTTCCTCCGCAAACTTGCTGATCAATTCCCAAGTAGCATCTTTGCTTCCATCATTTACAAACATGACACGGCTCTCTTCTGCAATCTTCCCCTCTGAGATCATGCCACGCAGCGTCTGCAAAAATAATGGTTCTGTTTCCGGTAATACTTTTTCTTCATTGTAACAAGGAATTACAATGTATAAAATTGGTTTGCTCGTCATGATATACCCCCTGTATTGTGTCTTTGTTTCCTTCATAGATACCATGGATCATTTTCCTGCATAGCAGTGTAAGAGAAATCACACCTCGCTTCTCCATGACCCTTGGCAGTATTATACCAAATATTGTTTCAAGATGGCAACCTTGTCTGTCTGCTCCCATGGAAGGTTTAAGGTGTTTCTTCCAAAATGTCCATATGCCGCAGTTTGGCGATAGATCGGTCTGCGCAGATCGAGCATCTTGATTATACCAGCCGGACGAAGATCAAAGTTATCACGGATGATTTCAACCAAACGGCTGTCGGATAATTTGCCGGTACCAAACGTATCTACCATAACAGAAGTCGGCTGTGCAACACCGATTGCATAGGAAAGCTGAATCTCACAACGGTCTGCAAGACCTGCCGCTACGATATTTTTGGCAACGTAACGTGCTGCATATGCAGCCGAACGATCTACCTTTGTGCAGTCTTTTCCCGAAAAAGCTCCGCCACCGTGACGTGCATATCCGCCATACGTATCTACGATGATCTTACGACCAGTCAATCCGCTGTCACCATTCGGTCCGCCGATCACGAATCTGCCGGTTGGATTGATAAAATATTTCGTATCTTCACTTACTAATTCTGCCGGGAGGATCGGATCGATCACATACTTACGAATATCTTCATGGATCTGCTCCTGTGATACATCCTCTGCATGTTGACTCGAAATAACCACAGCACTGATATGTATCGGCTTACCGGCTTCATCATACTCTACTGTCACCTGACTTTTGCCATCCGGTCGAAGATAAGAAAGTGTTCCATTCTTACGCATCTCTGTCAACTGGCGTGTCAACTGATGTGCCAAAGAAATCGCATATGGCATGCAATCCTCCGTCTCGTTGGTTGCATAGCCAAACATCATTCCCTGATCTCCTGCACCGATTGCTTCAATCTGTGCATCAGACATATCCATTTCACCGTTCTTTGCCTCAAAAGCCTTATCAACACCCATAGCTATATCTGCAGACTGCTGATCTAACAACACCTTTACCTTACAGGTATCACAGTTGAATCCTTTGGCGTCATCGTCATAACCAATCTCACGGATCGTCTCACGCGCAATCTTCTCATAATCAACCTTAGCTCTCGTGCTGATCTCGCCCATGATCATCACATAATCTGTCGTAATGACTGTCTCGCAAGCAACACGGCTCATCGGATCCTGCTCCATCAATGCATCCAATACAGCATCGGAAATGTTATCACATATTTTGTCCGGATGTCCTTCCGTAACCGATTCCGATGTAAACAAACGTTTCTCCATAATTTCCTCCATTCTGCCGTACCATTTCTGTACGGTCTATCTACGAATATTTCCAAAAAGAAAAAGCCCACCTAAACCGACGACAGATGGACTTGATTTCAACTTGATCTCAAACCCTCTTATTGCTCGATTTCTCGCTGAGATTGGCACCTTCCTGTCAGGGGTTGCCGTGGTTTCACAGAGCCTTCACTCTCCGCCACTCTAAATAAGAGTTGTTTTGTGAACTATTTTCTTATACCGTGTAATAACACGCAACTTTTATATTATACCTTTCGACGCATTTCGTCAATACCCAAACGAGACTATTCGCCAAAATTATGAACCATTTATGATAATGTCCAATATACCACAAAGGAAAATGTCTCAAAACAATATCCGTTCAGAAGATCCAAACATATCTCCTCAGCAGCAAGCGGACATACATACTAAAAAATTTTATAGTGCTGCATCGGTACATTTAATAAGAAATGTTCCATTAAATCATGGAGTACGATAACAGGACCCGACAACCAGAACCATAAATTACAATATAAAAGACAGATCTGCCCCCGAAAATTGTACTGCTGTCCGGAATAATCCCATACCGCCAGATGCAGATAACGATTCACGATCATGCCGACAACAAATTCCACCACCGTGATCATAAGACTGCACAAAAGCATCTGCCCCACCAGTGATGCCTGTCCACCCAGTAGATTTTGCACAGCACCGACTAACACAAAACAAATTCCACCAGCTAGCAGCATTGATATATGAGAATAACCCCGCATTAATATTTCTAATGCGCAATATAAAAATCCTCCTGTAAAAAACATGATCGTATATGCCTGTGCCGGATTCATATCTGCTATTCTCCTTCCTTTGCCATATGTTCTGCTATTCTCAAACATAGTATGTATTTTTTTTAAAATTTTATTCTTGTTGATAATGATTGGTTTTTATCAGGTATTGTGCTAACATAACAAGAGAATACTTAAGCAGAAAGCGAGGATTTTGATATATGAACCAAACCATCTTAAAACGACTGGATGCTGCGATCACATCAACATTGATCGGACACAGTGAAGATCCTGACTGTAATGTCGGCGCATCCATCTGTATACTCCATCGCGGCGAGGAAGTATACCGCAAAGAATACGGCGAAGCAGACAAGGAAAAGCACCATCCAATGAAACCAGATACGATCTTCCGCTGTTATTCTATGACAAAGCCGATCACTTCTGTTGCTGTGATGACTTTGGTAGAAAAGGGTGCATTAGCACTATCCGACCCGGCCAGCAAGTATTTACCGGGGTTTAAAGATCAAAAAGTATATACCGATCAGGGACTTGTTCCGGCGAACCGCGAAGTCACTATCCAAGATCTGTTGGATATGACTGCCGGTGTAGTCTACCCGGATGCATCTTTTCCTGCCGGTGCTATTATGGACAAGATCCAAGCAGATTTCTATGATAAGATCGCCAAAGGCGAACCGACTCCTTCTACCTATGAATTGGCAAATATCATCGGTCAACAGCCTCTGGCATTCCAGCCAGGCGAGCGCTGGTTATACGGTTTTTGCGCAGACGTTCTCGGCGCCATCGTGGAAGTCGTATCCGGCAAACGCTACATTACGTATCTAAAAGAAACTATTTTTGATCCGCTCGGCATGACAGACACTGATTTCTATGTCCCAGAGCAAAAGCAGGGTCGTTTTATGCAGTTCTATCAATATATGCCGGAAACTCAAACGTTAGATCCATGCACCTGGCAGCATTTATGTCTGTCTCATATGCATCTAAAACAGCCATCTTTTGAATCCGGTGGCGCAGGTTTGGTATCTACCTTGAGCGATTACGCCAAATTTGCACAGATGATGTTAAACAAAGGAACGTATCAGGGTATCCGCATTTTGGGACGCAAAACAGTAGAATGGATGACACAGAATCATCTTAATGAAAAACAGCTGGTAAGCTTTGACTGGGAATCATTAAAAGGTTATGGCTATGGCAATCTGATGCGTTGTATGATCCATACAGAACTTTCCGAAAGCATTGGATCTAATGGCGAATTTGGATGGGACGGCTGGTTAGGCAGCTATGTAAGTATGGATCCGGCTGAGGATCTGGCGATCATTTATGTGATCAACAAATGTGGTGGTAACGGTTACCGGGATGTACAAGTTATCCGCGATATTGTATATGCCGCATTAGAAGATTAGCAATTCACTCAAACTTCCCATACCGAAAGTTATTGTCCGAACCACAGATTGCTTATTATGTCGGCAATAAATTGGATATTTTGCAGCCGATAAACTAAATTGTTCTGTCATTCGAGAACTAAGATAATTGCCGCAGAACGCAATGTTTTTTTCGTGATTTCTTATTTTGTTAAGTCTCTGATGAATACATGCCTAGAGGAGTGTTTGAGACGTCCCGGTTTAGCAAGATATCATCCATTTTTGGACGGGACGCTTTCGCTACGATGCGCTACGTCACGTTACTTAATGTCTCTGAGATACGAGACATAAGTAACGACGAGCGCAAAGTCCCTTTCAAAAATGATGATTATCTTGCTTCCGGGACAGCGAGTTCTCCGTAAGGCATGTAAATCATACATCAGAGACAACAAAATTTAGAAATCACTGTAAAAACAAAATGCGGCAAGGCAATTACTATAGTTCTCGGATGGCAGAAGCCACTCTTTGGTGGCTGCAAAATGCAACATGGTTATTGACATAATAAGCAATATGTGGTTGTGGAGGTTGGAGGTATGGGCAGTTTGAGTAAATGATATATCGTAAGGCATTTGCTGTGGGCATATGTATCGTAAAGCAATGGAAAGAAAGGTTAGGTGAGCAGTATATGAATACTTCACAGGCAGAAGGCATTGATCAGCTTCAAAGCTGGGTCAATGAAAGTAAACGTATTGTGTTTTTTGGCGGTGCCGGAGTCTCAACTGAAAGCGGCATCCCGGATTTTCGCAGTGTAGATGGTTTGTATCATCAAAAATATGATTATCCACCGGAAACCATTCTCAGCCATACGTTTTTTATGAGAAATACAAAAGCGTTCTATGACTTTTACCGCGATAAGATGATCTGTCTGGACGCTAAGCCAAATATCACTCATCTGAAATTGGCAGAAATGGAACAAAAAGGCAAACTTACTGCTGTTGTGACGCAAAATATTGATGGGCTTCATCAAGCAGCAGGCAGCAAAACGGTATACGAACTCCATGGATCCGTGCACCGCAATTACTGCACCAAATGCCATACATTTTATGATATTCACTGTATTACTGAAAGCACAGGCATTCCAACTTGTGAATGTGGTGGTATTATCAAGCCGGATGTTGTATTATACGAAGAGGGATTAAATGACGCAACAGTAACCGGTGCTGTCAAAGCGATCAGTGAATCCGATCTCATGATCATCGGCGGCACTTCTCTCGCTGTATATCCGGCCGCCGGACTACTGCATTATTTCCATGGAAACCATTTGGTATTGATCAATAAATCTGCCACCCCGATGGATGCAGATGCAGATCTTTTGTTACAATGTGGACTTGGGGAAGTCTTTTCCCGGATTGAAGTTTAATGTGCGCGAAGGCAAAATTGCACATAGCTATCAGTCAGATGCCGGTATCTATACCTGGCAGATGACTGGTCGCTATGTGAACGCTTTGGCGAGTTTGATAAAAAGACTAACTACTAATAAGAAAGAAAGGATTGATGACTATGCATTATTCTTATACTACAAAAGGAACTTGTTCCAGTGAAATTGAATTTGATCTGGATGGTGATGTTGTTCATAACGTACAATTTGTCGGTGGCTGTAACGGTAACCTAAAGGCGATCAGCTCTTTGGTTGACGGTCTGACCGTAGAACAGGTCGTAGATAAAGTCAAGGGCATCACGTGCGGTTTCAAAAGCACATCCTGCTCGGACCAGCTTGCAACCGCACTGTTGGAAGCACTCGACACAGTACAATAATTCACCAAACTATTTATTCACACTTGTTTAGAAGCTATGCGTTTCGTTTATGAATCACATATTGTTTCTATCTTTTTTCAAAATGGTACAGGCGGCTTACGGCATCTCCCCAGAGATCACCGATCAACAGGCCGCCTTTCATTAATATTTCACCGGTATATTCCCTTTGCGTCACATCACAATAATAAACCGCTTCCGGATCCAGTCCCTGTAAATGCACCTTACGGCTTCGGCGGTTCGGTTCCGCGAGCACCTGTACAAATGTCATTAAAGCCTCTTTCTGATCTTTTGACACAACCATATAAGCATCATAGTAATGATTTTCTGCATACGATGCGAGTCTATAGTAATCCCCGTTTCGGATCAATAACTGGTAGGTATGATACATCTCTGTCTGCTCACGGATCAACGCCTTTTCTTCCTCTGATAACTTTGTCACATCAAGCTCATAACCAAATGTTCCCGCCAATGCGACATGTCCACGAGTCGTAAACGGAGTATTGCGTCCTACCGTGTGATTTGGGCAGACGCTAACATGCGCCCCTATCGTGGATAATGGATAAATTAACGCTGTTCCCTCCTGAATACCTAAACGCTCCACGGCATCTGTGTCATCAGAGCACCAGATCTGCGGACTGTAATATAGCATTCCCGGATCAAAGCGTCCCCCGCCTCCGGAACAATTTTCCAACAACAGATTCGGAAATTCCGTGATCAGCCGCTCCTGCATACGGTATACTGCTAACACATACCGATGAAGTAATTCCTGCCCATGCTCTTTGCCCAAATATGCACTTCCAAGATCAGACAGTTGGCGGTTCATGTCCCATTTTACGTACATGATCGGTGCACTGCGCAAAATACGTGCCACCGATTCATAAGCATACTCCTCAACTTCCGGATTCGATAGATCCAACACTCCCTGCGCCCGGCTAAGAGTCGGCTCACGTCCCGGTATTTGGATCATCCAGTCCGGATGTGCGCGAAACAGATCCGAATCCGGAGAGATCATCTCCGGCTCAAACCATATACCAAACTTCATGCCGATTTTATTAATGCTGTCTACCAAATGTTTTAAACCACCGGTAAGTTTTTCCTCATTCACATACCAATCTCCCAGCGAAGACTCATCATTGTTGCGTCTGCCGAACCATCCATCATCCATCACAAATAACTCTATGCCACAGTCTTTCGCAGTCTGCGCAATATCTAATAACTTTTCCGTTGTAAAATCGAAATACGTTGCTTCCCAATTATTGATCAGTATCGGACGCTCCGTATTTTTGTAGCGGCTGCGAATCAAATGCTCACGGTAAAAATCATGAAGGGAACGAGTCATCTTGCCAATGCCTTCCGACGAGTAGGTGAGAACTACTTCCGGTGCCTGAAAGGTCTGTCCCGGTGTCAGCTTCCACCCAAATTCATAAGAGTGTATTCCCATTGTCATACGTATCATGTCATGCTGCGACACTTCCACCTGTCCCAAAAAATTGCCAGAATATACAAAATGCATTGCATATACATCTCCTCGGGTCTGCGTTGTACCCGGTGTGACCAGTGCAATAAACGGATGCTCCTGATGCCCGGATTCCCCACGGATCGACGCCGCTGACTGTCTTCCATATCCAATTCTCCGGCGCTGTATACGTCGTTCTCTGGCCCATGCGCCCGGCAAAGTCAGCAACTCATAATCTTCCTCATAATCCATATCCAGACAGGCACTATATATTTTTTCAATGGTAAGCGTCTGCTCTCCCCGATTGTCTACCCGCACAGAACGAGTAATTACATCCTCCCTCTCAAAAGCTGTGTACGATAGCACAACTTCTACACCAAGCACTCGATCCTGACAAATAAGCTCTAACGTCTGTACTGCTGTACCGGCATCTTCCGTATCCATCTGTGAAGCAGTGACAAAAGAAGCCGGAAGTCCCTCTAATGGTGTCTTGCCGGAATATATTCGATGCTCTTTGTAAAGAATTTCCGTTCCCAGGCATCCATTTTCATCTCGAATATCCAAGCAGCTTTCCCGAAAATCCCCAATGCCGCCGGTTGGCAGTTCCATCGGAAAGCTTTCCAAAAATACGCATTTTTCGCGTTTGTTGCGCTCTGGTGTATATGGATATTCCTCCGTCCGCAGCAAATACCCACCGTCAATGTGCTGTAAACGCTCCCCATAATAAATATGTCCCAAATACCCTTCCGGTGTAATGCCGATCATGTAACTGGTACTCTTGGTATTTAGTTGGAAAATATGCTGTTTCTCATCATAAATAATCATTCTATTCTTTACACCTTTCCTCCATGGATCACGATGATTTATTTTGCAATAGTTGGACCAGATGTGACTCAATCCTCACGTATCTGACCATTTGCAATGTTTTGCTGTATGATCGAGTCTACGACTTCGAACAATGGTTCTGATCCAAGACGCGTCTTACTCTGCCTTCCGTATACCTGCTGCGCCGTAACCTCGTGTTCCCTCCAATCCGCACCACCATTACTGTTATTTAACATTAACGGCTGTAAATTATCCATGGCATGTGCAAACTTCGATTCCGGCGTTTCAAACGCCTCAAACTCATCAAACAATGCGATCAGTTCTTCCTTTTGTTCATCCGGTAAGAGCGAAAAGATCCGCTCCTTTGCAGCATCCTCTCTTGCTTTCTGTGTCTTCAGATTCTCTGCATCATACGCATAAGTATCCCCTGCATCGATCTCTACAATATCATGGATCAAACACATTAACATCACTTTTGCAATGTCGATTTTTTCATTCGAATATTCCCGAAGCACATACGCCATAATTGCCATATGCCAAGCATGCTCTGCATCATTTTCATTTCTTCCATGTCCGGAAAGATGCGTCTGCCGAAAAATATTCTTCTCCTTATCAATCTCCAATGCAAATGCAAGCTGCTTTTTTAACCGTTCATCCATCACATACTACTCCTTTTCCTGAAATACTGCATGTTCAAAACATCATATATCCCAAGCAGTTATTTATCCCTGTAATCCATCCGCAGGACGAATCATGATCTTCAAGTACGATTTTAAGTAAGTGCAAACATATCCCTACAAATCATCTTCCCTGTCTCTGTTCTAAAAATCGTTGTATACGCATGCTGTACTGCCTGCTGTGATAATGTATCTTCATACATATTCACCAAAAAATCTGCCTCAACCAAAATCTGATAGTCGATCCCATCCATATCCTCATAGGTATGATGATGTGCGATCAAATATTGTACCCTGGTCGATACATCCTCCGGGAACCGCAACTTGGCAAGCAATTGTTGCGCCAGTCCCGGACCTTCCTGTTCCTGTAATTTACCCCCGCAGTCGCCATATTTTTGTTCGCATACATGAATGCCTATGTCATGTGTTAATGCTGCTGTCTCAAGAATAAACCTAGTCTTCTCATCCACATTCTCCAGTTCTGCTATTAATTTTGCATAGCTGTGAACTTTGCAAAAATGCTGTATTCTTTTCGGATCTCCTGCATACAATTTAATCATTTCAGCATGCAACTTGTTAATCATAATAATTTTTCATCCTACTTTCTTACTCTAATCCCATTGCTTCAATAATCCGCTTCACTGCTTCCTCATCCAGCTCTACAAATTCTGCAATAGATGCTATGCTTTCTCCACGTTCGTATAGCTTTCGAATAAACCGTTCATTGGTTTTGGCTATTCCTGTTTCTTCGCCTTCCTTCTGGCCCTCTTCATAACGCTGCCGATATTCGTATTCTAACGTCATATATCCCAACCTCCAACTCTCATTTTGGCGGGCCGAACGCACTGCTTCCTCTAACTGCTTCGTATACTCATCCGACGCACCTTTTCCATCAATATAATCCAAAATCCGTTTCATTTCGGGACTCACATCATCCATCGTCCCCTTCGTACTTAAGATTATCTTAACTGCGTCATCATCTAATGTCAATGCCGTATTTTCCTGACAGGTATTACAAAATGTATAAATATGCCGACCTTCTCCGAACGGATCAAATGTACAGATAAAGATCACATAACTTTTCTTTAATTTCGTGTAATCCTGACCTTTCTGCAATATGTTAAGGTCTATCACGCCTTGATAATACCGCATCCGTTTCGGTAGATTCCTATTATCTGACGTCTGCATCTCCAAGTTAAAGACCGTGTTCTGATCATCTTCCACATACACATCTAACCGTATTGCTTTGGCATTTGCAGACAGATCAATACTCTTCTGTGACTGCGGATATACAACCTTTCGAATCTTGATCTTCAAGATCATCTCCAAAAATGGTTTTACATATTTGGGATCGTGCATGATCAATCCAAACATAAAGTCGTCTTTTAGCTCCAGTTCTTCGTATGGTTTTATTTCTCTTGCCATAGTGTACTCCCCCTCTTCCTGTTATGCATTTGTACATATTGTTTCGTACGTGATAATATGTCATCTTTCAAGAGGGATTACTATCGGCAATATTCACATATTTATAAGATTATTATGTGCATATCTCACAATGTTCTAATTTCTCTGTAGATCACAGCAGCGAAAACAGCGATGCCGGCTTTATTGTCTTCCTATCGTTAATTCTTTTTCTTCGGGCTCAAATGCTGTTCTCTGCACTTTGATCGTTTTGATGCATAGATCATTCCAGTGCATTGCCTGACAAAATTGATTGATGGCTGCAATGTACGAATTAATACTGGTAGCCTTGTAGGTGCTGCTCACTTCCAGATCTCTTTTGTATTCCAGCATAAGCGTTTTCGTTAGGATCCTTCCGTTCGCATATTGCTGCAATTTACGGACATCCCGTACATATTTATCGATCGTACTCGGGGACTTTTCTGCTTTGTATAAACATTGACGGAAGCGAATAATTTCCCGCTCCGTGATAACTTTTTGCTTTGTCTTTTGTTTCATCTTCGTCCTGCTTTCTCCGCCGTTTGGTGCGGTTTTCTAATCTTAGACCGTTCAACTTAGCCTAATTCAAACTTCCCATACCTCATTATTTCGCACAACCACATATTGCTTATTATGTCGATGGTTTAATTATATTTTGCAGCTGACATATAGTGAATACTGCCATCAAAAAACTATAGCAATTGCCTTGCCGCAATTAGTTTTCAGTTGATAGGAAATTGCTGTTATGTAGCGTGACATCGCCAAGAATTGCTTTAGCAATTCTTGTAGAGCAAAACGCTGGTTTTGCTCTTTTTCATAGTGATTTCTAAATTTTGTTGTCTCTGATGTATGATTTACATGCCTTTCGGAAACTCGAAGTCTCGGAAGCAAGGTATTCATCATTTTTGAAAGGGACTTTGCGCTCGTCGTTACTTATGTCTCGTATTTCAGAGACATTAAGTAACGTGACGTAGCGCATCGTAGCGGAAGCGTCCCGTCCAAAAATGGATGATACCTTGCTAAACCGAGACATCTCATACACTCCTTCAGGCATGTATTCATCAGAGACTTAACAAAATAAGAAATCACTATGAAAACTCTGCGTTCTTCGGCAATTGTCTTAGTTTTTTTGATGGCAGGATAATTTACTTTATCGGCTGCAAAATAGTTATTATTTTACTGACATAATAAGCAATATGTGGTTTGGTCAATAACTCCCGGTATGGAAAGTTTTACTTAGCCTAATATATTGTATAACGAAAATGAATACTGTTTTAAATTTTCAGATAAAACACAGAGGACTTTTTGAAATCTCTAGCACCAAAAAGCCCTCTGTATCATTTTATATTATTTGTGATGATTAGTTGTGACAATTCATTAATATGCTACATTAACCTGATATACATAAATTCCACTTCCCGTTGAATACAGATAATAGGTACCTGCAGAAGGAATTTTGTATGTTACCGTAGATGGTGTTCCTGTGATCGTAGCATTTCCTACTGTGCTTCCACCTACGCTACCGGATGCCAGACGCAATGTTCTGGATGCGGATGTTGATGTGGATGCTGCCGTAACTTTTACCGTACAAGCTCCCGTTGCCGTAAACTTGATATATCTTCCGGTGCTGTTACCACCACCATTCATTTGCAATACTTTGCTGTAACTTGTGCCATTTACAGTAGTGTTGCGATTAAGCACCGCTACATTTTTGCTAGAAGATGCTCCGATTGTAAAACTTCCTGATGTAATGGCATTTGTATAGTTTCCGTAAGTAAGATCATTGGCTGACAGACTGATGTCTGTGCCTTTTGTGTCTGATGCTTTTTCTAAGATCCATAACTGGCAGGCACCACCCCAGTAAGAATACTGAGCGATATTGCCACCTGCTGCCGTACTCCAATTATATACATCAAGGCAGGAAGCACTGGAGGTTACTCTTGTCTTAATCGCATAGGCTCCATTTGATATCTTTTGAATGTCAAATAACTGGTTGTTGGAACCCTTATAACTGTATTGCAAAATATTAGCACCATCAGCGGCACTTTTGCCTGCAACATCTACTACCTTTGAATATCCGCTGGCACCTGTGTAAATATAGTAATATCCTGTTGCGGAATCCTTTACCAGCTTGAATTTCTGACGATCTGTGCCTGTGTACGTATACTGCTGCACATTAGCATTGTTAGAAGCTGATCCATTAGCAACGTCCAAATATAAACCACTGAAGGAACTCTTAATATAGTATGTTCCCTCTAAAGAAGATGCGGAACTGTTGGAGCTATTGGAGCTGCTAGAGCTGTTGGAATTGCTGCTCTTTGGATATACTGATGCAATGGCATCAATAATCTTTTGCTGTGTTACTTTACAGGTACTTCTGTCAATCACGCCAAAACCATATGTGCCCGTATAACCATTATCCCAAAGGACCGGCACCATGCCATACTTCTTAGCATAAGTACATACTTTTTTCGCAAACTCTGCTCTCTGTGCAGCGCTTGTAGAATCGTATGCTGACTTATCAATTGAACCATACTCACCGATCACTACCGGGTAACCTGCTGCTACGAACTTGTTATACAAGCTGGAAAACTGTGATTTCAGAGCAGATTCATCACCCCAGGAAGATGTCTTTGCGCTGTTTGTTGCTGTATCTCCCCACTGTGTTACATTAGAAGATTCCTCTCCACAGAAATCCCATGGATCATAGTAATGGACAGAAATCATAATTCTTGGAGTAGAAATGCTGCGATCTCTGTAATTGTCTGTTGGCAGGGAAAATCCGTAATTACCAACTGTATATGTAATATTGGTATTCCATCCCGGAATCATGAGCCAACGCTTTGCATTGTTGCCACCTGTCTGACGAACTGTGTCTACAAAGATCTGATTATAAGCATTAATATTTGCATATGCCGTGGATGAAGGTGTTCCGTATGTTCCATCGAATTCTTCATTCATAGACTCAAATACTAAATGCTGATCATAATTTTTGAACTTAGTTGCAATCTGTTTCCACACAGCCTTGTACTTTGCCTTGATCGCTGTCTGATTGGAAGATCCACAAAACAGCCAACCACCATCCAAAGTAGTATAACCATCACCATGCATGTTGATGATCGCATACAAACCATTGTTTACACACATATCTACCACTTGCTGCACTCTGTTTAACCAGCTGGCATCAACCGTATAGTTGCTGTCTGAGCCAATGTGTCCCATATAGGATACCGGAATGCGGACGGATGTAAATCCTGCGTTTTTCACTGCTTTAATCAGATTTTCCGTAATGGTCGGATTACCCCACGCTGTTTCACTTGGTACTCCGTTATTTGCTGCTTCCAACTGATTTCCCAGATTCCAGCCTGCTCCCATTGCAGATACAAACTGGCTCTGATTCAGATTCTGGAACGATCCGGATGCTGCCTCTGATTTTGTTTGCTGACCGAATGACAATACGCTAATAGAACTAATAACCATTGCCAGTGCCAACACATGCGCCAACCATTTTTTTGCTTTGTTCATAAAACTACCTTCCCTTTCTGAAACTGTTTATTCTTTTGTACCCATTCCTTGGAATACGCTTGATTTCTGATCCCCATTCAGATAATTTCCCTATTTACATTCTCACCCAAACATACTTTTCCCAATTGGCGCAGTTCTGTTCCGCCGTTTCCCTATTTACACCTTTTTTGTTTGAATTGCACATAATCACATTGATAATTATAGCTATATTATGAAATTTTTACAATACTCATTCATATTTTGTTCACATTTTCGCCATAATGCACAAAGAAAACATTTTCGAAACTATCTACGAAAATGTTTTCTTTGTGCAAAATTACAAATTTCTATTTATTCTCTCTTCAATCTGCTTTCTTTCAATCTTTCCTATTTTCCCTAACTGTCCGCAATAATAAAATACTCACAACAAGCAACACCGGAAAAATGATGCGCCAGCACAATGGATACCCGATAACCGATCCGGTCAATGAATCCCGCCGATAACAGGTCCACCAGTAACTGAATACCAAAGTTAAAAGTGATCAGCATCGTAATCTGACTGAGTGGAATATGATAGCTTTTTTCAAAGGTCAAAAAAAGCAACGGCACAAAATTATTGACGATCGCCTAAACAATATAACCTGCAAAACAGGCGTACATCGTCTTTTGAAAATTGTTTTTCATACGTCTAATCTCCTTCTATTGATAGTTTTGTGCCTGTGCATTCCACATCATAGCGTAAATTCCGTCTTTTTCTATCAATTCTTCGTGTGTTCCCTGCTCCTGCACCTGTCCGTCCTTTAACACAATAATCCGTTGGCAAAAACGACAGCTTGACATTCTATGGGATATGTATACCGCCATTCTGTCTTGAATCAGTCGGTCAAAACTTGAATAAATTTCATATTCCGCCATAGGGTCTAGTGCACTGGTTGGTTCATCCAAAATGATAAAAGGTGCTTTCTTATATAAGGCGCGCGCAATAGCAATTTTCTGTGCCTCACCGCCAGACACCTCAACACCTTTAATACCAACATTATACAATGGATTATGGATTCCCTGTTCCATTTTCTGGACACGCTCCCAAATGCCTGCTTTCTCCAAAACCTCTTCAATCTCCCGCTCATCGTACTCCTCACTGGCAGCAACATTTTCTGCTACTGTCATAGCGAACAGTTTGAAATCCTGAAATACCACACCAAACATTGCCAAATATTCTTCATAATCATATTCACGAATATCGATCCCATTTAGCAAAATACGTCCGTGTGTTGGCTCATACAGTCGACACAGCAACAGGATCAAGGTCGTTTTTCCGGCACCATTCGGACCTACCAGCGCAATTTTTTCTCCATAGTGAAATGTGAGATTAACATGCTCTAAACTATCCTTTTTACCACCGGGATACTTAAAACTTACATCCTCAAAGGTAATCACCAAATCCTGTTGAGGTAGATCAGCCGTAGGTTTTCCACCCGTCTGTTTGCGATTTGGCAACTGCAGATATTCGTAATAATGATGCAAATACTGCATATTAAGCAACACCGTTTCAAAATGATCTACCATATATTGACAAGCACCTCCGAGTGCCGTTAGTGCCGATACATACTTGACCACTTCCGCTCCCGTGATCATCCCATTAACGCCTCTGACTCCGATCACCGTATAGGAAATCACTAAAAGCAACGCCTGTACGATCAAATAACGGATTCGGATCTTTTCCTGAATGTCTAGCTTTCTGTCCTGAATATTGCACTTTTCATCCCACACTTTCGTCATATCCCTCAACAGCAAATCCTTTAAGGCATACAGACGGATCTCCTTACCTGTCGCATATTTGCTGAGGATCTCGCGATAAAAATAATCGTCCTTGCGAATCGCATCCAAACTTTCCTCATAAATTTCATACTGCTTTTTGTTGCCCTTCTTGGATATCCACATAAAAAGGAACATAGAAAACAGATTTAACAAGAAAATAAGGTATATGATCCACTTAGAATTTAAGATCTGCATCACACCATTTCCGGTCAAATGCTGTTGCTGTGTCAAAATTGGGACAAGCACAACAAAGGCATAAAAGATAGATGCAACATCACCGATCAGCACGCCTAATTTATCCGAAAACCAGTAAATACCACCGCTTTCTTTTTCACCTTCTAACGCTGCCGTCAAAAGCTGCATACTATCCTGCGACTCAAGATCTTGATAATCTAAGCTTGCAGCTTTACTGGATATATCCGCCTTGATTCGGTAACGAATATTATCTCGCATCGCATTTCCTGCTTTATCCAAAATATGGTACAGGAGCGTCATTGCAAAAGTGATCACCAAAAGTTGGTAGACCATATTCATGATATGTCCCTTCGCTTCCCGTGCAACTAATGCATTTAAGATATTGCAGCCGTATACAATGCCCACATAAGGCAGACCCGCCATAATTATATTTTTTCCAAGATTACAAGGCAGGATCCACTTGCACAGCCGATGATTGATCCCGATGACATGCATAAATTTCTTTATGATCGCCCCTACAGATTCTTTTTCATTGCTGATCGCATGCTTACTCATCGAAATCACCACCCTTCTCATTGTAGTATTGACTTTGTATTTCAAACATCTTGGCATATGCACCATTCTTTTTCATTAGTTCATCGTGCGTGCCGTCTTCTTTCACCTGACCATTTTCATAATAAATGATGCGGTCGCAGAATTTGGTACTCGCCAAGCGATGGGAAATAAAAATCGTTGTTTTCCCTTCCGATAACCGGTGATACTGTTCGTAAATCGCTGTCTCTGCCAGAGGATCCAGCGCACTGGTCGGCTCGTCTAACAACAAAAGCGGTGCGTCCTTATATAAAGCTCTCGCCAGTAATATGCGCTGTAATTCTCCGCCCGAAAACAACACGCCATCCTTATCCAAAAAGTTGGTAACCGCTGTCTTTTCCTTCTTTGGCAAAGATAGGACCTTATCCTCAATATCTGCAAGCTGCATTGCCGTTCGCAGTTTTGGTTCATCAATATTTTCCTGTTTTTCACAAGCGATATTTTCTGCTACCGAAGTTGCCATCACCATCATGTCTTGAAATACTGCTCCGACTAATTTGCGATATTCTGTCTCTGAATAATCAGAAATCTCCCTGCCAGCGATCAAAATCTGTCCTTCATTTGGATGATAAAAACCGCACAACAACTTTACTAAAGTGGTCTTGCCAGCTCCGTTTACTCCCACCAGTGCAATATTTTCGCCTGCCTTTACCTTGAGATTCAGATTATGTATCACATCCTGTTTTGCACCGGGATAACGAAAACATACATTCTTAAACTCAAGCGTAATACCGTTTTCCGTTTTGTCTGTCCCATTTTTAGCACAAGTGTTTTCCGTATTCTCTTTCTCTACTGTATGCTCCGAATCCTTTAACTCCATAAAACTGCGGTAATCGTTAATGCCCCAGTTGCAACGGATCATTTCACTGTTAGCGCGAACGAAACCGTCTCCCATATTACCGCCATTCAGCCAGCCAGCAAAACCGGTAATAATTCCCAAATAAAAAGTAAATGTGGTCGCATTCAATTCCCCTGCCAAAAACTGATTTATCAACACCGTATACGCAATGATGTCACGCACGAGCGACCAGATCGTGTCCGACAGATGCGGCAGAAAATAATACATCTCCACGCGTTTCCATACTTTCATTCGTCTCTGAACCAGTGTTTTCATGACATCCACAAACCACTTTTCCATGCGATACAAACGAATGTCTTTACCGTCCGTAGCAGATGTACTTCTCTGAAAAAAATACTCCACTCTGGAATCTGTCTCCCAAATTGTCTCTCTATATTTCCGATAACCCCGTTGCGCAATTTTCTTCTCAATCATCACATTCATAATGCTCATAATCGCAAAAACCGGCAGTACCCAGGGGCATCTTGGAATCAGTATGATCGTATATACGATAATTCCCAACAGATTAAATGCGAATGGCGTAAACATATCCATAATGCGGCTCCAGCCATTCCATTCCTCCGAGTAGCTGTATTTTGCGCCATCCGCTGCTCGTTTTCCTTCTGCACTCTCCAGAATTTGGTAATCCACTGTCATAATTTTGCTGATCACTTTCTTCTGAACAGACTGAAACTGCACCTTATAATTTTTCTTTTTAA
Organism: Jutongia sp. SJQ-6; assembly: GCF_054161275.1. The sequence continues at coordinate 1,610,350 of NZ_CP195314.1, forward strand.
TCAGAAAATCATACTTTGTCGATACGATCCCCATAATCATATTTCCCAGCACAAACGCCAGCATTACTCCAAAAAAAGTCAAAAAATCTGCCTTTTTTTCGACCATACTGATCGCCGCACTTGGTATGATCGCTGCAATAAACGGCGCCAAAAATCCTGCTACCGATCGTACTGCAATATACCAAGGGTACTTGTGGTCTAGGTCATACATTTCCTTAAACACAAACTTCCAATTACTTAAAATCGGATATTCTTTATTAATTTTTTCCATATGACTCCTGTACTCCTTGTCTGCTAATAAATTCTAACACCTTAACTTAATGTTTCCTTAACAATGCCCTATCCTCAACCAAAAAGCATTTCCATTTCCTGTCTGGTAAGGTAAGAAGATAGCGCTCCTTTTTTCTGAATGCTTTCTCCGCAGTAACGGTTTGAAAAAATCAGATAGGACTCCCACTCCTTATCCGTCATCTTCTTCATGTCATCCAGGGTTCTCCCCTCATAAGCGAGTTGGTTAAGGAAAGAACCAATAAATCCGTCTCCCGCTCCGGTCGTATCCACTGCCTTTTTCCCAGTGCCGGACACAGCTACATGCGCTGTTCTTGTGTAAACCTCCGCACCCTGACTTCCTTTCGTATATAAGATCACAGAGATTCCCATAGCAAACAGCTCTTCCACCGCATCTTCAATATGTTCTTTGCCTGTGACAAAAAACAACTCTTCATCTGACAGCTTAAGAATATCCGCGCAAGGAAGGAATTCTGTCACTGCCGCCTTAAGCTGCGCCTGATCCGGCCACAACTGAGGTCGAAGATTCGGGTCAAAGCTGATCATCACTCCAGCCGCCGAAGCCTTTTCAATCGCTTTCTTATGCGCCTGCTTCATCGGATAATCTCCTAGAGAAACCGAGCAAAAATGAAGCGCATATGCATCTGCAAACACTTCTTCCGGCACCTGTTCCGGTCGATACAGCATATCTGCGCCGGGTTTTCTAAAAAACGTAAATTCTCTGTCTCCATTTTCCAGCAATGCCACAAATGCCAACGACGTGTTAGCTTCCTCTGTGCGTGAAATATATGTGGTGTCTATGCCGCTGTGCGCAAGTTCTTCCACAATCTTATCCCCAAACGGATCTGCTCCAAGCTGCGTCAGCATAACTGCTTTGCCACCAAGTTTTGCATATGCTCCACATACATTGGCCGGTGCACCTCCCACCTTTGGCATAAAGCTTTCCGTATCTTTGATCTGTCTGCCCGTCTGCTGTGGTGCAAAATCAATCAACGCCTCTCCAATCGCTACTAATGTCTTCACAACTACCTCCTGTACTCTGTTTCATTCCATCTATTTTCCCAATCGAAAAATCCATATATTTGAAATTGTACCACGATTTACTCCTCAGCTGCAATAATAAGCGCCTGACTCCCGGCATCTCACATCAGACAGATCAATCAAAAGAATACCTGACAAGCTATCTCCTTTATGTCTGTCCTACCGATCCTGGCGCATCTGCGGCACGGCGCAATGCGTAACTGTTCTTTACGTCCAGTGAAATCATCGTATTCAGTTGTCCGTGTCTGAAAGGATTATTTCCTGTGGACACAATACAAGTATAAACAGGAATCTACCATTTTACTAGATGATATGTTTCGCACAAAATCGTATGATTTATCGTATCATTGCCAATACAAAAAGAGCCGCGCTGCGGCTCCCTATTGCGGTAATTATTTATTTCACCCTCCGTATACTTTTCCATAAACGATATTTATATCATTTCATCCCAGTTTTCCGGAAATCCAATATGTGACAACGAAATATCATCTCCATACTCCTCTATCAATGCTCTTAACTCTGTCATAATTCTGCTTTCCCACTCATTTTTATCGGGATATAAAAATTTAAGCGTCAATATCTGCGAAAACAATTTCCGGTTAGTATTAAACGACACATTTTTCGGCATCCTAGGCAATGCTGGAAATGACCAGTAATATATTCTTGAATAATGAGCACAGCGATTGCGTAAATCCGTTATGCAGCGCAACCAGCTTTTTAGACACACACTTGATGTATGATATAGCTCTCTTGCAATTTTTTTCTGATCCACCGACTTCAAATCAGCATACAGATATGAAAGCATCCCCATAGAGAAGAACTCTATAATCACCCAGATTGGAAATTGTCCGCTATACTTTTTCTTATGATGCTGCACCACTAATGTCATTTTGTTCTCTTCAATGCAAATGTCAAGCAGCCTCTTAAATTTGTCATCATTATGCCTTTCATTATATATATCCGGGTTTAAGTATCCCAATGCACCGTATGCATGTCCACAATAATATGACAATTGTGTCCTCAAATACAGTTCTATTGTCTCGATACATTCAAATATCAAATTTCTTATACGACCATCAAACTCATATATGCGTTTAATTCTGTTGAAATTAATATTTTCAAAATATGTTCCATCTGCATTTCTAAATGGCAGAAAATATGCCGATAAACGATAATAATTTGCCTGTTTTAAAAAAGATTCGCACGCTTCATCATCATCCACGATAAATCCTTTTCTCTTTATGATTTTAACCTGTTCTTCATAGGTTTTAGGTGATTTCATCATTACTGTTTCTTCGTAATGACTATCCTGTTTGTAATCCATTTCCACTTTGCTTGAATTATCCAATCCTTGTCTCCTAAAAAAAATGTCTCCCCATGGGACACATCACATATGTGAGAGGTGCGGGGAGTCCTGTTACTGTTATTCTATGCTATTTCCCAGAAAAAATCAACCATTTTTAATTGTTTTCGTAATTTGGGTGATTTCATGATGTACTCTTCTCCCTATCCTGCTTTTCCAGCAATGCATCCATATACCCTTGTACACGAAACTGATCGCTTTTATCCAGCTTTCGATACTTATGCATCACCGGGATCTCACCTGCTCTGAGGTTTCGTTTTGCTTCCTCTTCGGATTCCATGATCTCACTTGCTGATATTCCCATTGCTTTACATATTTTCCGAATGTTTTTCTCCCGCACCTCATAGTCTTCCTTTTTCAAGATACTCCATATCGTACTTTGTGGGATTCCGCTTTTCTTTGCAAAACGGTATGCCGTCATATGATTGTCCTGCAGATAATCCATCAATCTTTTTCTCACTGTACCTCTTATTTTTCTCTCCTCCTTGCACCACCCGACTTGTAACTACATTTAGTATAGTTTCGAGCCGCTTTGTCGCTCAACCTATATGTTTCGCACGAAATCGTATGATTTATCGTACGATACATTTTTCATCAAGGGGGATTATACGGATTGAAATTTCCATTATTTTGGAATTTTCGGAGAATTATGTGTAAACGCTCCATAGTGGGTACAATAAAAAGGGCACCAAACCGTTTGATTCAAACGTATTCGGTGCCAAACTCCGTTACATATTCATTTTTATGATACTGTTTTTGTATTCAAGTAATTTTCGCATGTCTACTTCCAAGTAATAACACAGTTTACAAAGAAAGCCCACATCCGATCTGGAACACCCATTTTTTTATCCTTTGAATAGACTGAAGTTCTTTTGCCATAAGCATCGGAATATGTTAATCTATACAAGCCGTCTTCGCTGCGATATCTCCCTTTTATGAAAAGTTCTTCCTTTTGAATCATTTCTGACTTTCGCCATTAAACCATTTCTTTATTATAATAACTTTGTTTTTGAATTTTCCACTTTCGGTCTTTCATGCAGAAATAACACATAAATATTTAGCATCATCACCTACAAAACACCTTCCCTCTGATTTCTTAAATGCAATTTCAAAATATTTTTTTGCTTCATCTGTTTTTCCTGACTCACACAACACTTTTCCCACCCACATCTCACGATCGCCATCATCCTGTCTCTCTAAATCACATTTTAATATTTTATCTACCCATTGATTTGCCACATCCATATCATGAAGTTCAATAGACAAATCCAAAATAAATGCCACAATCCAGTAACTTTCATCATATATATATTTCTCATCAGGCAAGATACCCCATGCTTCAAAAAGTGAATCTCTTGCTTTACTCAGTTGTCCCTGTTCATAGAAGGTATTACAATCATCCATAAACTGTCTGATTCTTGCTCCTATCTTTTCATCGCATTCCATAACTTGTTCCTCCAATAATAATCTTTGTTTTTTCTTGTTAACTCTCTTTTTTTATCCACATAGATGAGCATTTCCAGTCTACACCATTCCCTTTGGTCTAAATTCATGAATTTGTGGATATTGAGAATTCACTTAATAAGACATCGTCTTATTTCGCTATAATCGACCTTTCTTACTCCAGACTCTTTATCGATTATGACATCCTAACCGTCCATGCCATATAAGATCACCTTTACTACAATGGGTTCTCAATTCCAATCATCTAATTTGAGCAACAAACTTAATATATTTATCATCTTCTCCTTCAAATATTTCCTTTCCTTCAACCATATAGGCTTTCAGAAGATAACCCTTTGCAGAACCATAATTTCCCAACTCATAGTAACATTGCCCCATTCTTAAATTTATCAACGGATTTCCAAGCCCTTCCGGACATTTCAATGCTTCACTAAAAAACGAAATCGCCTCTAAATACTTAGAAGGAAAAAAATAAACCTCCCCAAGCGCAACATACAACCATGTACTTGCCTCCCATTCCGTTTTAGGTTTCGGTATCAAATCAAGAGCCTCCAAATATTTCTTTTCTGCCAATTCAAAGTTATCGTCGTCCAAATATTGATCCCCTTCTTGGCTTAAATCACATATTTCTCGATATATTCTTTCATCTAACTCCATAATCTCAATCTCCTTCTAATAATTTAATTCTTGAATATATATTTTAATCACTCACACTTATATAATCAAGAAATCATTTACAAATTATATATATTTTCTGTTCTATGATTATATCTACTCTGTTAACTTTTTAGATTACATATCACATAATTTATTATTACTCCGATTATTATATGTACTATATATTATCCTTATATAATGTTCGGAGTAATAAATTAACAATAACAGAAAATATTATATAAAATTTCTAGCAAAAATATATGAATTATTTTGTTGGCGGTAAATAGGTTTGCTTTAATTTAGGTCCTTGCGAACGATTAATACTATAATGCTCTAAATAGTAATTATCTGGATTTAACATAAATTTTCGCACTTCCTTCGACTTAGCACCATACTTTCTTCCTACTGAATTCCACCATGATACTGCATCTACTTTATGGGCCATATCTGCCTTTGATAAATCATACTATTTACCGTCACTTGCCTTAAAACAAGTTTTTCCCTTTGTTGTTGTTATTTTTTGTATACCTTAACTGTGTTATGGACTTATACGCCCGCAAAATCATTGCCTGGACTCTTGCAGACACTATGGAAGTATCTACAGTTGTCGAAACAATCAATAAGGCAAAAGCCTGTCGTAATACTGATTTACCGCTTATTATCCATTCAGATCGTGGCAGCCAGTATGTTTCAAATGCGTGGCGTGAGGTCACAGAAAAGATGCAGCGAAGCTATTCCCATAGTGGTTATCCTTACGATAATGCCTGCATCGAATCTTTTCATTCCTTAATCAAAAGAGAATGGCTTAACAGATTCAATATTATTAACTACAAACACGCCTATAGGCTTGTATTCGAGTATATCGAAACCTTTTATAATACCGTTAGGATTCACAGTCACTGCGACTATATGTCTCCTAATGACTTTGAAAAATGTAAGAGAGGGTATGTTCTCTGCCAGCAGCTTAGTTGGCAGAACTTCTCATTTTATTTTGTGCTAAATCTTGACACAGGACCATTAGTGCTTTTGTAAGACTCTACTCTCACTTGTCATCATTCATTTAATAATTCCAATTCAACTAAACTAAACTCAGCTCCATAACCACTTTTATAATATTTTAATCCAATATTTCTTTCCCATATAAAAGTCTCAAAATATCCAGATTCAACCATATTATTATACGAATGATATTCCCTCAAATCTTCTTTTACTAACAGATATTGGTGATAACCTTTTTGTTCTTGTTTCAAATTATCTTTTATTTCTCCTTCCTGACAAACAATATTACTTTCTGTAGGAATTTTATTCTCTTTTCTGATAATTTCTATATTTTCTTCTGTAGGTTCAATTTTATAGATTTTATCTTTTTGTATATAAAACAATCCCAAAAGTAATCGTTCTTCTGAAACACCTCTAATTGGTTGAATTTTCAATTTATATATAATTCCTGATTTTAATTCAACTATTTTCTCAATTTGAATTGATACATCCCTTTCTATAATATCTCCATCCTCAGATGAAAAACGTCCTTTAAATTTTACTAATTTAAATTTATTTTCTAAAAAAAATGAGTTTAAATTGCTTTTCTCTACTAAATTAGATGGTATAGTCTCTTGATTTTTTTTACCACACGCACTTAAAAATAATACACAAAACAAAAAGTATAACAATATTTTAATTTTTTTTTGAAATTTAATCATCAATCATAATCTCCAATCTACTACAATATAATACTAAATTATTTTTTTAATTAGGATATAAACACCAGGTTGCTTATCTGTCACCGAAGCATTATAACTTCCATCCGAAACAAATTTGCCCTTTTTATATAAATTTGTTCCGCTATATATATATGGACTAACTACTCCCTTATTAAAGTAACCCAATCCATTATATACTTCTGCAAATGATAACATAGCCGCCATATCTTTAGAATCTGCTTTTAATTTATATTTTTTACGAAATTTATTCTTTTCTTTCAATGCATCTACTGCAGCATCTGTAAATTTTTCGAAATATATTCCTTTTGGTACATGGATTGTAGGTTTTCCTAAAGGATCCCCATTATGTAAATATGTCTTAAAATTGCAACTTGATTCACGATAATGAATTGCAGCTATTAACTGTGGTGGCAATTTTGTTCTTTTAGAAATATTTTTATACTTCTTTTTGTTTTTTGTATATTTTTTTCCAAACTTATTCAAAGTGCTGTTAAATAAATTATTTGATTTTACTTTCTTTAGTAAAACCTTATGTTTATTATACAAAGGTGTATTGATTTTCTTTTTATTTTTCACCTTTTTATTTTTAGAGTTCTGCACTTGTATTACTTTTTTATTCTCCTTGCCCAAGTCGGAGTTTATGTATTTATCAAGCCAAACACTTAAACCAGCCAAAGGCTCTTCTTTTGCATACTTTTTATGCCCACTCGGATCAACACTATTTATGCCATCATTCTCACAATACGTATACAAATGCAAACTCAGCGGCTCATCACTTTCCCCAGTATAACTATCCCTCGTCAAAAACCTTCCCACATTTGGCTGATAATACCTTGCCCTTAAATAGATCTCCTCCGTCTCCTTATCATAATACTCCCCGCAATAACGGAACGGATTCTCATCCTTCCTATCCGGGTTCACTTCATTGCCAAAGGAATCATACTCATAAGTCTTGATGACTGCTCCACTTTCATCTGTGAGCTGTACCACATTTCCATGAGGGTCGGTCACATAATACTGTTTTTCGGTGTCCGTTCCTTTATCCGCATATACAAGATCATTGCCACGGATGTAGCGTTTCTGCACCTTTCCACTCTCGGACAGTTCCATCACTAACTGATCCCCGTCCCAGACAAAGACCGTCTTCTCTCCATTCACGGTCTTACTGGTCCGAAGCCCTTCAGCATCATAAGTAAAGCTGACCTTATAGTTCTTTGTCAGCGTCTGGGTTAGCTGATTCAGGGCATTATAATGATTCACGACGTTCTCATTCAGGCGGTTATCCCCCAAAGTCACGTCGATATCCACATAGGTGCTGTCCTTTTTATCACTTGAGATTTCATAGCGGTTGACTGTGGCAAGCTGATTTCCGTTCTTGTCGTTTTTGTAGATGACAACGGCATCTTCCTCCGTATCAGTATTCAGGGTATCCGTGCGGAGCAGTTCATCGTTCTTATTGTATTTATAGGCAGTTACCTTATTGCCAACCGTCGTCTCTTTCCGGTTATTATTACTGTCATAGGTATAGGAAATATCCTCGCTGCCCGTTTTTGTTTCTTTTGTAATACGTCCTAGTAGGTCATAGACGTAGGTAGATGTCTTTTTCGACTTCTTTCCATCCTCATCCATCGTATCCGCTGTCTCTTTAGATTTCTGTCCATTCGTTAAGTATTCCGAAGTGTATTCGGAAATCACCCCGGCACTCTTTGTCTGATTCTTTAGAGATGTCAGATGGTTCTGGTAATCATAGACATAGTTAGTTGTCATACCATTTCCATCCACCGTTCTTTTTGCAAGATTTCCATCGGTATCATAGCCGTATCCTACTATCTTGCTCCCCTTTTCATCGGTGACAGAGGTCAGTTTCGACTCCCCATCATAGGTATACTGCAAGGAAAGTTTGGTATCCTCTCCCACTTTGACTGCAAAGGCAGACTTATTCCCCGCACTATCATAGGTGTAATTCTTGACTATATCCTGATTCTTAGTCAGCTTGGTTGTCTCTTTTGTCACCCGCCCGGACACATCATCATAGGTAAAAGTAGTGTTGTCCTGTGTTGCCACATTCCCATAGGCATTATAGGTATAGGTATGAGTGGTTTCTTTCCCCGTCTTTTTCTCTTTTGCCACCATCTCCGTCAGACGGTTCTGGTAATCATAGGTGCTTTTCTGTGTGTTTCCGTTTTTATCTACTGTTTTGGTCAGGTTACTGTTGACATCATAAGTATAGGTCTCCGTCCTGCCCTCCGGATCGGTATAGGAAATTAACTGGTTTTTCCCATCGTATTCGTACTTTGTCTCAGCAATACTATCTGCCTTTTTCTTTCCGCTGACCTCTAACTGATAGTTCTTCCCAGCGTAAGAAAAAGTATCCGCATTGTCTTCTGCTTCCGTCACTTCCGATACCGTAATCGTCAGCGGACTGGTCATTCCGGTAAACTGACGCACTTTGTTCCCCTGCACATCATAGACATACTGGACATACTGTGCTTTATCTGCATCCAGGCAGTTCTTGACCATGACAAGGTTTCCCTGTTTATCATAAGTATACTCGGTTCTTGCTGTCCTGTCACTATCGATTTGTTCTTCCTGTTCCGTCACATTTCCCGTATTGTCGTACTCGGTTTTGGTGGTCTGGTAACTGATACTTCCATCCTTTTTCTCCTGTGGAATCCCGGACTGAATCATTCGTCCGAGGATGTCGTATTCATACTTGGTGGCAACATCCTCTTTTGTCCCTCTTGGAGTGTATTCCTTTGTAACCTGTCCCTGCTCATCATAATCCGTTTTAACCGTCTGGGTTTCCCATTCTGTCTCCCCTTCTTTCCGGCTCTTTGCCTCCGTCTGGCTCACGTTGCCGTTCTCATCATAGGTGGAGAGAGTCTGGGTTTCATAGGCAGGAAGCCACCTGCCATCCTGATAGTTCTTGGTGACGGTATCCTCTTTTGTGGTTCTGCCAAAGTCGTCCGTTTCATAAGTCGTGGTGGATTCGGATCGGTTCTTTCCCCGGATGGTAGTGGTTTTCTGCGACAGGGCATTCCCCTCCGCATCGGTTACATTCTCTGTAGTCGTCTCGCTTAATACGGCATCATTGAACTGGTCGTAATAATCTTCGGTATCCACATCTGACTGATAAGACGATGGATTTAATTCTTTGCTGTAGCTGGTAGAAATCGTCTGCGCATCCTCGTCTTCTCCGGTTACTTCCGTCTCGCTTTTACTAAAACTCCAGGAAGTACAGTGGGCAGCATCCAGTTCCCCGTTGCTAAACGCTGCTGTTCCGATCTCATTGCCCAGATTATCATAGAAATACTTCGTACCGCTCAGGATGTCCTTCCCTTTTCCAGTCATGTAAAAGTTAGCCACCGTTTCCCCATTTTCATTGATAATGAATTTCTTCTCATCCGGAGTAAAGGGATATGTCTTTTCTTCCACTAAACGGGCAGTTTCTTCTATTTCCACATCTCCAGCATCCTCGTCTTCCTCGCTGTCATCAGAGTTACTGCTATCGTCATCTTCATCCCCATAGTCATAGGTACTTTCCGTCCAGGTGCCTGCTGCTTCATCCTTGCTAATGATGGTATTGCCAAAGGCATCCTGGATGTCGATGGATACACGCCCATAGTTGTCCACCGTCATGGTTTTTAATCCATCTGTGGAAACATACTCCTTATCTTTGGATTCATACTCTGTTCCCACCGCATGGATGGTTTCGGTTTCCTCTCCTGTCTCCGGATCATAGCTGGTTTGGGATACTAGACCATTCTCATCGATATAAGATAACTCATTACCGAAAGAATCGTAGGTCACTTCTTCTTCCGTGTAGGTACGGTTATCCTGTGGACGTTTAGCGGAGGTAATCGTAACGTTCTTCTTGGTCTGCTGTCCCAGGCTGTTATAGGTATAATCGTTTTGAATGACTTCCTTTTCCCCATCCGTGCTGTAGGAAGGGTAGACTTTCCCCTGGATTTCATTTCCCTGCTCGTCATACTGGAAATCCGTCTTGGAAATGGTCTGGTATGCCCCGCCGTTTACACTTCTCTGTTCAGAAATGCTGGCATAGTCAACCCCATTGGCTGATAGTGTACTCACCAGTTTATTTTTTGTCGCTGCAGAGGCATAGGATTCCTCTGTTACAAGCGGGCACACAAAGGGTTCATCCCCAGCAGGGTATCCCTGCACTGTCTGATAGGTGTAGCTTGTAGTGTATAAATGCTCCTTCCCTTTATTTTTTGCCAGATAGGCTTTGGAAGATTTGTCGGTCAAAACATTCCGGTAACGGTCATAAGTATAGCCCTCTTTTGTTGTAACTGCTTTCTCTCCTTTTTTCCCATAAGACTTGTCGGTTTCCAGCACCACAAGGGAACCCTTCCCGCTGCCATCATAGCTGTAAAGGGTTTCTTCTTTTTCTTTTCCATAGTTGACCTCGTCGGTCAGCAGCTTATTTTCATTATATATGTATAAGGTGACATTCTTTTTCGTATTATTCTTTAATTTCAAGGTTTTGGCATTGATTTTTGATTTCTTATAAGTATAGTCGTAATACTTTCCGTTGGCTTTATATTCGTCGGGATTGAAGCTGCTGACGACCGTTACGGTTTTCAGCCCGCTGTTCCCATACTGCCATACTTCATAGCTGATTCCATCGCCGCCGTTTTCTTCCTTTTCCTTCTCCCGGAAATCCGCATAGGAACGGAGGTCATCGCTTCCTTTTTTCTGGAAGTAATCGTATTTGATCCCGTTTGATTTTTTCCCGGTTTTCGTGTCCTTCTCATACTCCCTGGTGACATAGAACTGTTCCGTTACCACGTCCCGTTTCTGGTCGGTTCCGGATTCCTTTTCTCCCCGCAGGGAGCAGGCACGGTATTCATAGTGCTGTTCGCTTCCGTCTGCGGTTACTTTAGTCAACAGATAACTCTGATTGGTGGAAACACGCTGTGACGCTACTCCGGCGCCGGAAGTATTGACCAGCCGCTCCACAGTCTTGTAGGAATACGTTTCTTTACTGCCGTCTACGGTTGCACTGGTCAGTATCACGCCGTTCAGCCGGTCCCCATGATGAGGGGTATAGGATTTTTCCTCGGTCTCATAGGTAATCGTCTTAGAAGACACACCTCCGTCAACGTTTTTTCCCTGAACAGTGACAGAGGTAACTGCCTTTTCGTCCCCCTCGCCGCTGTAGTGGAATACAATTTCCCGCCCTACAGAATCGGTGATCTTACTGAAATAAATGTCATCAGTATAGGTAAAAGTAACCGTGTTGTCATGGACGTCTTTCTGTAGCACAATGACACCGTCTTCATTGAAATAAGTACGGAGTCCGGTTTTATCCCGGAGAAGGTATTTGCAGGCAATGCCGTCTACGGTCTTGTCCCAGTCCTCCAGTTTGATATCATCATAATCATAGCCTTCCAGTCCTTTAATCGAATAGGTTTTAGTAGCGTCATCCGCTTCGGTTTCGATACCTATGCCCCCGGCACTTCCATAGTGAAGGTAAGCCGGGTTCTTTCCCCAGCCTTCATCCTCAGTCAATGTGACAGTCTCAATCCACGGGAAATCATACCGCCAGCCGCTTGCAAGCCCGTATACGTTGTGTCCCTCATTGCTGACGATCTTGGTCCGCTGGGTATCATACTCATAGTGTTCTTTTCCATCTTTAGATACCCCTTTCCAACCTTCTCCCTTTTCATATTTCACTAACAGGTTTTTCAAGGCATTCTTATGGTTCTTCCAAATGGCGGCGTTTACTACAATGCGCCTCTGGGAACCGTCTGACACCGTGTAGTAAACCCAGAAGGTATCTACCTCTAACTGTTCAATATATTCCACTGTGGCATGACCTAAGTTGGCTTCGTTGCTGTCGTAGTAGCGGTTCAGTTCAAAATCCATGCCGCCTGTTCCGTCCAGCGACAGGTCATTACGGGAAAGCATCAGATGACCTGTTGCGGTATCCACTCCGCTGACTTCTCCTGCTTCTAACGGAGAACCGGCAAGCCTGTTTTCATAGACGCTCCGGAAGGTATCCCCGTAGGCGGCTTCGGTTGCCGTGTTATAGGATTCTCCGGCCGCCAGACAGGTGTTGCCACTAACAAACACCGCCATTCCACACAAAAATGTGATTGCCACTCCTGTAATCATCTTTTTGATTTTTCCCATAGATATCCACTCCTTTTCCTGTACTCCTAATCATTTTTATTTATCACATGACTATCAATAGTAAAACTAAGTACTATAAATGTTATACGGTTCTTGTTCTATTTCGCTTCTTGTTTGGTTAGTTCCTCCACCGTTTTCCCGGCTTCCAGCTTCTCCAACACTTCCTCAAAGGTATAATCCTCATTCAATAACAGAACCGCCACTTCTATCCGTTCCTCTTTACTGAGGGACTTGTCTTTTAACTGCTGTATCTGCTCCTTTGACACTCCTAACTGTTCTTCCGTGCTGAGAATCTCACTATCCTTCACCACATCAGACCATTGCCTGTTTTCGGATGTTTTTCCCTTTGCTTTTGCTAACTCAATGGCTTTTCTTCCGGTTTTTACGGACAGCTTCTCTGCCTGTTCCAGATCATCCAGACTGTAGCCTTCCTGTTCCATCTGGTACTTGGTGTTCTCCGGGATGGTGAAAAAATCCTGTTCCAATTTCCTACCGGTCTGCTCCCAGTCCTTTGTTTCCGCCTGTATCTTTGCGACCTGTTCCCGGTCCATTTCATAAAGTTCCGCATACAGATCAGCAGTTTCCCTATCCGCCGCCGAAAGGGATGAATAGACTTTCTCTTTCTTTTCCGCTGTCTGCTCTTTCCCATGACCTCTCTGTATCAGAAGGGCAGCACCAACAATCAAAAATATAGTTACAATTCCAATTACTGCTGCAACGATTCTTTTTCTTTTTCCTTTCCTATCCTTGCACTTCCTCAATGATAACTCCCCCATTCCGGATTCTATATTTTCTTTGTACGACAAACAGGACCCGCCCGTTATGTTTTTCCTAACGAACGAATCCCCTCATTATTACTTTCCTTCTTCTGTCAAGGTAATCTCTACTGTTGTTTTCCCGGTTATCTTTGCTTCCACCGGGATGGACTGGTAAGTCTCATAAGATTCTCCCCGCTCCAGACTTCCGGTCAGTTTCAGCACGATTACGCCTTTTTTCGGCTGGTATTTTAATAAAGTAACGCCGTCTGCCCCTTCTTTCAGCGTATCCTCTGTTTCAAAGGAAGACGCGTTCTGGATTTTCATTTCCTCCGGGTTGACATTTACCGTGACGATCTTTGCCTGTCCCTTTTTTAAGTTCCCGGCATTCACCTGTAATTCGTAGGATTCTCCCTGATTCACTGCCATCTGCTTTGTGATGGTCTGCACTTTTACCGTATACTGCTCTACGGTATCCAGAACACCAAAGCCAACCAACTCTCCGCCAATGCTGTAAATGTCATTGCCGGAAGCTGCCAGCATGGAATCCTTCTTGGTCAGGTTCATATCCGAAATCCTGCTCCACTCATCAGAGTAAGCATCATACACCAGAACTTCTTTTGTCTCCTCTGTTTTTGCCATATAGATTTTTCCGCTGATTACTACAGGAGTACCATAGATATTCGAAGCAACAAACGGACACACGGTTCCGGCGTCCTCAAAGAGATTGTCCTCCGGGAGATACTCCTGCCAGAACATCTTCTCTCCGTCCTCTTTTAACACAAACACACGGTTATCCACACTTGCTGCAGCAATGACCGCACTGGTGTCCGGCAGAACTGCCGTCTCCCAGGTATCGGTTTTGATGTCATAAATTTCTGCTTGATCCGTGGTACCTGCCTTTGACCATACATAGAGTTTGTCTTTGCTACATGCATATGCCAGATTGGTTCTTCCCTCTGCCAGGTCTGCCTTTTTCTGCCATTGTCTGGTCTCTGTGTTATAAGCATACACAGATTTGAGAAGTTTTGCCGTCACTCCCGTATCGGTCTGACCGCCGATGACATAGATTTCGTTATTGTACGCAAACACGGCTGCCCGGCAGATTCCGCTTTCGGTACCGGGATACTCCGGCAGACTTTCCCATGTTTTCTTTTCCGTATCATATACCGCAAAGGTTTTCAGGGAACCTGTGGCACTTTCCCCGCCGAGTACATAGATTTTCCCATCCAACGCAGCGGCAGAAGCATTTTTTCTGGTTTCCTGCATTGGTGTCGTATATACCCACTCCGACCGGCTGTCTGTGTTATAGACCATCCGGGATGCTTCACCGGCCAGGGAAGCATTTTCCCTTGCCGTCACGGTGAATCCCAGTATCTTTCCAGCGGTTTCATTGTTATAGATATAATCATAGGATGTTCCCGTCACAACGGCATCGCTGATTTTCTTTCCTCCGTCATAAACGCAGATGAGATATTCTTTGGCGTTCTCTACCGCATTCCAGGTGATGGTATACTTATCCTGTCCTTTGATTCCCGTTGGTTCCGGAATTGCAAAATGCTTTTTCAGGGTAAGGGTGTAATCCCCGGTTCCTTTGTTTTTGACGCTGACTTTCAGATATTTCCGTCCGTTATAGGCTCCGGTAAAGAGGAAGTTGTTATCCAGTCCGGAATTGTCGTCATAGGCAACCTGATTTTTAGCTGTGTCGTACATGGTTGCCTGTGTGTCAATGGAGGAATCGGTGTAAATGTCATATGCAATGCCCGGCTTGGTGTCAAAGTAATAGTAATTCTCCTGTCCGGCTTTTATTACTGACCGGGTAACCGGTGCGTTTTCCTTTAATTCCACAGCACCGTCAAATCCCACCACCTCATAATGCACGGTAAAGTATGGATTCCGGTCTATTTTTGCCTGGTAAGAGCGGTTGGAATTGTCCGCCACTAATGCCACACCGTAGTTGGCTTCTCCCGCATACCATGCCCTTACAATGTCCGTTACATCGCACTGGTATTTCCCTGCCTTCTGGATTCCCACGGTTGCTGAGGCACCCGCTTCATAAGCCGGACGGTTGTTATAGGTCAGTTTATTGACGTTCCAGTTCTGTGTCACTTTGTGGACACCGATGTCAAAGGTCTTTCCAGCCCCTAATTTGATTGTCTTTTCATTTTTGATATGTAATGCTGCATCCCGAATCTGCACATCTTGGTTTTTCAGTTCGGAAAGGGTACTCATCTTGGTAAATGCCACACATTTATTCGCCTGCAAAAGCAGGGATTTGTCATAGCCGAAGTTACTGTTTGGTGCGCCGGCATAAGCAGCCCCCACCTTTACATCTCTGCGGTGTTTATCGGTAAGATAGGTTGTCCGGATTTCCACCGGGAATTTTCTTTTTTTGCTGTTCCACCACTTTTTATTTGGTGTCACTTTCAATGTTTTTGTCTTTTTGTTATAGAAAAGTTTTACATTGGTTGTCGATACGCCATTTGCATCGGTAATCTTGGTGCTCATCCGGGTAAATTGGGTTTTTCCTTTTTTCATCTTGAAATAGACTTTTTTACCCTTTACCTTAACTTTTAATTTTGTATTTAGTTTGAAAGAAAAGGATTTATTCTTCTGTTTCTTGGAAACCGTAACAATCTCCTGCACTTTTTCCGGAAAAATGTCATAAGAGACATTTGTATTCTTCAGAACTTTTTTATATGTTACTTTGTTCTGGTTCAGAACATCGGTGTATGTCGTCTTCTTTGGATTGCTGATCTTTACTTTTGATTGTTTGAGTTTTTTGCCTTTTAAGGCGATGGATAAGCTGGTTTTACCTCGTTTCAGAGATACAACGGATTTTTTATTTGCTTTTTTTGAGACTCTGATGGATAAATCCGTCGCTTTTGTTTTATATTGGGATTTTCCGGATTTCACCAGAGTGGTATTGATTTCTTTCCATCTTCCGTTCTTTTTGTAATGGATGGGCATGGAGTAGGTGGCAGCGATAAAACTGCCATCAGACAAGGCAAACTGTTTGACAAATTTGCTCCGCTTGGCAGTCAGTTCTTCCGTAACGGCTGCCCGGGATGTTCCCGTATTCATACCTGTTCCTGCTTTTGCATCTTTCCTAGTGGAAAAATCCACTCCCACGACAGCAGTGAGTACCAATACCACAGCTAATGTACCACTGATAATGCCCTTTTGGATTCCTTCTTTTCCTGTTTTCTTCATGAAAAACCTCCCTCATATGTTCTGCGATTGCTCCAAATATAACACCAATTTATATCTATAGATAAAATCAATCGAATTGATATATTTTCTTCTCTGCCCATTGTTCCATGCTAAGCAATGCTATGATTCAATGGGCAAATTTTAGTTTCGTCACTTCCCATGTTGCATTACTTTTTCGTCGGACGTTTCGGCTGATGCAAAATTCCTGCACATGCTGGCGGCCAGCCGGACTTTGCTCTGGCAGCTTCAGCCTTTGCCAGTTTTCCCGCCAAGTTGAGTAAACGATTTTCTTTTTTACTTTTCATCACACTTCACCTCCTGCCTTACTATTTTTGCTATCAATATGAAAACAGCACAAAACACAATTGCAAGCATCATGTACTGTTGCCATCGCATATGTAACAAATACGCAATTACAATTACTCCAAATTCCATCCCCAATACCTTTCTGCTCCACATTTTATACTCCTGTTGTTCGCATTTTGACAAAGCCAGATTCGGATGATTCACGGGAGCAAAACACCATATACAAACTGTTGACAGAATAAATATAATCCCTTTTACCATTTCATACTTTTCTATTAACGGAGCAATTATTTCTAATGCCATTAATAATGTTAATACTGATCCTGTCAGACATCCCAAAAAACTTTTTGCATGAAAACCACCTGTAGTCTGCCTTACAGCCATAAAGGAAACAGTAAAGATGATTCCATCTATTGGTTTTCTTACTATAAAGGCAATACAAAACAAAACAACATATGCTACTATCTTTTCCAGCATAATTGTCAGCCCATATATAGAATCTTCTTCGTATTGTTTATCCAAAACATCTTTGTCAATAAGATATTTTACAAATTTAACTATCATAGCCAGGTTCTCCTCGTCTTTCATATACCATAATTTCCTACTTAAATTCAACAGTAGTAGCAAGATTCGACTAAAAGTAACCAAATTTGACTGTGATTTTTCATATTTACTTTTTTTGCAAGAAAAAAACAAGGCTCTGCAGCCTTGTTTTTGTAAACAGATATTTATATTTCTTCCGTTTGGGGAATTACTGCCGTATAATAAAACCATCCCTTATCGCATCTGATTCTCCCAATTCCACCATACTTATCTAAAACCATTTGAATATTCTTCAAACCAATCCCATGATTTTTCTTATCCCCTTTACCCGTTTGGATATCATTGTTTTTAATTTCTACGGGAACCGCCACTGGATTCTGGACAGAAAGTACCATTTGTTGTTTTTCCTTTACAAGTTTTAGCCGTATCACCTTATTACAATCTAATTTCTCACAAGCCTCAATCGCATTATCCAATAAATTCGACAACAAAATAACCACATCCTGCTCCTTCATCCATAATCCGGATAAATCATTTACCTGAAAATACAGAGCAATATCCTTACTTTTTGCGAGACGATATTTTTGATTTAGTACAACATTTAATACTGTATTATTAACATCTATGACTTCCCGACCATCTATTAGTATTTCTGTCAATTTATCTGCATATTCCTCTGCCTCCCGGTACTTGTTTTGCCTCAATAGTCCCTGAATGCAATGAATCTGATTGTTATAATCATGCACCATCCGTTTTTTCTGCGCATAATCCTCACTAAATTCATAATATGCCTGCATTTTTTCTTTATTTCTCTCCTGTAATATCTTCATTTGATTATATTGTTTTTCTCTTGCCGATATGTATTTTAATAACACAAACATGACAAGATTGATGCTTACCATTCCAAAAGAAACCGTCAAGTATCCAAAAGAATTGTTCTTCTGTTGAAAAGACAGCAACATAACAAGCATGATTACTACAGTCATCATTGGAAAACTAATCATTAAAATCCATTCTGATTTCTTTACATCCAGCTCTTTTTCTCTTTTCCAAAAATAATCCAGTATCAGTACAATCACAAACAAAACCGTCTTACACAAAAGGACTAGAATCACTTGAATTACACTGTTTGATAAATCAGCAGAATCCAACAATAAATCAACCAATATTAATCCTAAATAATCAACACAGAATAAAATCGCATAAAAAATAAAACTAAGAAATATCTTGAGCAGCCATTTCCCTGTATAAAATATCACAGCAAACAATGCAATGCTTATAATAATCCCTATACTGCGAAAAACATAATGTCCACCCGTCTGAGTAATTAATGCCCAAAACAAAAACACTCCTGTCAGCAAAAAAACGGATAATGATTTCAACCATCTGGCCGGATATCTTTGTTCCAAAAACATATTCAGGAAGATTCCACAACAGAGTGCTTCATAAAATACAATACTGATACTTTTGAAAAATTCTTCTACCATAATATTTTATACCTCGTGTTTAACTACATTTTTTCTTTGTAACTTAAATACTGCTCTTTCACTTTTGCGTATCTTTGTTTTGTCACGGGAATTTCAGCACCGTTTGACAAGTATAGCAAATAGTTATTTATTTTCTCTATATGTACAAGATTCACTAAAAAGCTTTGATGCGTCCTTACAAAATCATAATTCGATAAAATCAACTCCAGGTCGTTAATCTGACCATACATATATAAATTTTCTCCGGTTCTCTCAAACCATAATTGATGTGATTTACTCTCAATAAAAAGAATCTCTTTTAACAGAACTTTCCTCTTTCCCCCTACAAACGGAAATTCCATTTCCCTTTCCTGTTTTTTCTGAAGAATCGTATCCATACATTCCGGCAGCAAGCTTTCCAGATCATCCTTTAATATGTAGCGTACTGCATCCACGCGATACCCTTCAAGTGCATAATCCATCATAATAGTAATAAAAACAATGTCCACATTCTGATTTTTTTCCCGTATCGCATACGCTGTTTCCATCCCATTCATTTCTTTCATTCCAATGTCGAGAAATATAATGTCATATTGTTGCAGGTTATTATCATCGCTGCAAAATTCCAAACCACTTGTAAAAAGATCAATACAAAATATAATCTTCTTTTCTTTAAGATATTGTTCGACTAACCTTTTAATTTCTTCTCGAAAATATTTCTCATCATCACAAATTGCTACTCTTAATTTTAAGTCCATGCACATTCTCCCACCTGTTATCTAAAAAATCAATATTTTTTATTGTGGCAAATCAATTATTTCCATAAAGCAAAAGAACATAAATACATTAACGGAATCAACACATACGTTCCTGTATCTGCTTCCTATAGCGTCGTTCTTTTTTCTCATCTAGTATACCGCAGATAGAACAATATTGCTAGAAAGATATGATTTTTTTTCATAATTATTAGGTTTTTCTCATAACATTTCTTTCATCTTCCTTCCAATCATTTTCCTGACTTGCTTTTCCAGCAAAGCATCCACATATCCTTGTACCCGATACAGATCTTTTGCATCCGGTTTTCGATACTTATATAGCACCGGAATCTCTCCCCCCTTGTATTGCTCGATATGTAACCATATTTAGTATACTTTTGAATCAACCTGGCATTCAACCCATATGTTACATATGAAATCATATGATTTATCGAACTATACAAACATTTACTTCTTAAATCAAGGAAACGATGCAATTTAAAATTTTCATTATTGGATAATTTTCTGAAAATTATAGGATTTCTGTGTGTCGAATTCTTCTGCACAAGACTATTCACATTTGGTACTGATAATTGAATATTATCGGACGGAGAGATGTGCTGTGGCGGATAATTTTTAGTTATCCGTTATTTATATAATTTCGATAACAATATGATTTTAATTGGAAGGGTCATGATATAAAATGCTAGATAATCAGCAGGATTTGTTTAAAAAATTAATTGAAGAACTCGATTCTTATGATCAAAATGTTATTATTTTAAAAGGAAATGCAGGTGTAGGAAAAACCTATGTTATAGAGCAATTAATTAAAGAATTTAAAGCCCGAAAGGATTTTACAATTTGCTGTATTAATGGAGATCAATTTTGTAAAGAACGAGAATATTATTGTATAAAACAAGCACTTTCCGAAATGTCGGTTAAATATGCACAAAAACAAAACGATAAAGAACTGATATCAGAGTTTAGCGGTGAACTTCCAATTGTAGGTGACATATCAAAAAAAATAATTTCAGATAAACTCAACTATAAAAATGTATCTCAGAATAACAAGACTTTTTTTCTTAATAATGATGACGAAAAAAATATTGTGTATCGCTTAAATTATTTGTTTGAGAAAAAGAAAGCGCTAATTATTTGTGACAGTTTTCAGTATTTTGACTT
The DNA here is from genome assembly GCF_054161275.1 of Jutongia sp. SJQ-6. The sequence goes on from NZ_CP195314.1 coordinate 1,631,260, forward strand.
AAAGTCACTCCAAATGGTATATTTATTTTTAAAAAATTGTGCTCAGTTTGAATTTATGAAACAATGCAGTTTCCTAATTGTAGTAACACCCGAAAATGACTATGATTCCAATATAGATAATATAATCGAGAAATTTAAGACAAAAGAATTCACGTTATCTCCTATTTCATATGAGGAATTAGATATATATTTAGATAGTTTAAATCTTAAGATAGCTCTTGATGATAGTATCAAAAAAATATTTTTTAATTTAGCAAATGGTCATTTAGAAGTCATAAAACAAATAGCAAAAGAAATAGATAGTCAATATTTAGATTATAATACAAATGTACAGGCTTTAGAAAAATACTTAGAAATATTAGTTAATAAAAATCTGGAAACATTAGGCACAAAGGGTAATGAAATTTCAAATTTATTAGAGTATGCTTCCCTGATTGGAAAGAAATTTCTTAATGATGAAGTTAAGAAAACGTATAATTTAAGCAGGCAGGATTATCTCAAACTGATGCAATATTCGGAAAATATGGAATATATTATTCAAGACAAACCATATACATATTTTTCAAATGAGATAATTCAAATTGTTTTCAGAAATAAAGCACATCAAAATAATATATTATATTATGAAAAAATGAGTGACTGTGTAAAGGAACTATTTCCAGGTGACTATAAAAGACGTATTGATATTGAACTGAAATTAGAGAATGGACATAATGCAGCAATTCTATCTGTATTATTATTTTTCAAACACAAATTCCAGACTTTTTATCAGGAAGAGGCTTATTTGGAAAATATTAAAGAAGATGCAAATGTAAATGAGTTCTTTACGTTATTTAAACCGGTCGTTGAACAATATAACCATCGGAATTATAAAGAAGCATTAAATAAGCTTAGTTATATTTACGATTTATATCCATGTGAATTACTTGTAATAAGAGATATAGTTAAATCTGCTTCTTTAACAAAAATTCTCGATAACGATAGCAGACGTGAAGCACTTAAATGCTTAGAACATTATACTCTTGAAAAAATAAATAGAGAGGGAGATTTATACTTACAAGTTTTATTAACATTGATTTCTTCTTATTCACACAATGGAATGATTGAAGAAGCAAAAGAATGCGAAAAAAGAATAATGAATTATCTACAGCCACGTATATCATATGATGAAAATGCAAGACTGATGCTATATACATTAAAAAGAATATCTAACTGTGTGCATGAATGCGTTTTTTCAGAAATATATATACGACAAAGTGTTGAATTTTTTAAACCCTTACCCGGTAATACAATGGCCCTTAATCCATTACAATATGTAATGAGTTTAGCTAATCACACAGGAATATTAATTGAATGCAGCAGTTATAAAGAGGCTTTATGTGAAATTCAAAAAGCTTACGATTTTATTAATATAAATCCAACAATATGTTTTCCAAGGCTTCATATTATTGATAATAATTTTCTGGTAGCTTTGTATCTGCATGAACCTCAAAAAAAGAAAGAAATTTTAAAAATATATGCAAGACTAATGAACCTTAGTGAAAATGCAGATAATATCTTCATAACCTCTAATTATTGTGCATTTTTGGCAATTAACGGCGAAATTGACCTGGCTTATGAAAGATTGCTTCAAACAAGGCAACAAGCAAGGAATACTAGTGAAGCTTTTTATGAAATTTGTATTGAAAATAATATATTAATTCTTGAAATATTTAAAAAAGACTATGCACAGGCTCAAAAAATACTTAACGAATTGCGTGTGGCAACAAATGGTATCATCGATGAATCATATTATAAGAAAAAATATGACTTATTGCAGACAGCAATAGAGCAGCATATTGAAATTCAAATTGAAGACATCGACACATTTATTTTTAAGTATTGTCAAAGTTACCAAGAGGCTTGGGCATATTGGGGACATAGTTTTGATTTTACCGCATTATATTATTGGAGCGATTTATAATAATGGGATAATGTGCATCCAATCAAGCATGAAAACATATCATCATAAGAATATCCCAATTTACTAAATGCGTATGCAAATGATGAGTCTTTTGTAATATGTGGATTGGTAGCAATGTCTGTTATATAGTATTCATTATTGCAATTTATACGATAGTCAATACGACAAAATCCTTCCAGTCCAAGTATATCTGCTATTTGAATGGAATTTTGCTGTAATTGATTTGCCAATTTTTCATTATATTCGCAAAAATTATAAAAGTCATATGAATGCTCAAATCGAGAAGTATAATCTAAAATGGCATCTCCGATAAAATAATTTTCTTTTATTGAAATTCCAATCGGAAGAAGGAAAGTATTCTCAGAAGATAATATTATAGGTAGTTCCACTTCATAGCCGCTGACAAATGGCTGTACCACTATTGGCTGCTTATATTTTTGTGCAAGATTAGCAATATAATTATCGGATTTTTCACCATTATAGTGAATTATATTATCTTTTGTAAGCCCAATACTAGCCGACTCAGAGTTCAGCTTGAGAATAATGCATTCACCTATTTGTGGTTTACTATTATTTAACCAATTTTGATGAATGTCAAACAAATATGTATTTAGATTGTACTTAACATATGAATCTATGATTTTAGAAGTATGAAATTTATTTCTGCACAGACTTACAACATACGCATTACTTCCAGAATGCATAATTTTATAATGGTCACAAAAACTTGGAATTAGGGATTTTCGACCGACATATGTTCCACTTTGAGCAGAATTAATTACCAGTAATTTTTTGTCGGTGTTTATTTTGTTGTTAATTATTGCATTCATGAAATCTTTTTCACTAAAATAGCAAATAACTTCATATCCTAATTTCTTATATGTTATACTAATATTTTCAAATTCGTCTAAGGTATAATATTCTGATAATACGGATGTATTTTCATAATCATCGTAATCATTTGTTTTACCCTCTACATTAGCAACTAAAACTATTAATATTTCATTCTTGTAATTGTGTTCTAAATTCCTGTAAACGTCTATTATTTCACATATATTTTGATTCATACATACTCCTTAAAGTACAGCTTATATTTTAACTTATCTGACGGATAACTAAAAATCATCCGTCACACCACATCTCCGTCCGATAATATTCAATTATCAGTACCATTTCATTATACCACTCCTGTATCCCCCATTTCAACATTTTTCTCAAAAATTTCCATTCGATTTCTAGGATGTTTCATCTTCAAAATCTCCATCTGTTTTTTTGATGCAACTTCAGCATAAATCTGAGTTGTCATGATTGACGCATGCCCCAACATTTTCTGAATAAAGCGTATGTCAACCTCTTCTTCCAAGAGTAATGTAGCAAACGCATGACGAAACATATGTGGCGTAATATGCATTTCAATCATTGCTTCTTGAGTGTAGCGTTGGATCATTCGACGTGCTGACTGCTCAGAATATCGTTCCCCATAGCGATTTAGAAAGAAGAATTCACTCACATTCAATTCCTTTTCCCAATGCCTCTTGTATTCTTTCAACTGCACTAACACTTCTTCCGTTCCTATCTGCAGATAGCGTTCCTTCCCACCTTTTCCTTTTATGCAAAATATCCCCTGTTCAATGTCAATATTTTTTTGCATCAAATTACACAATTCCGATATTCTTATTCCTGTAGAAAATAGCGTTTCAACCACCGCTATGTCACGATTTAGCAATTTTCTTTCATATATAGTACTCTCTATGCTTTTTTTGGAGTACATACTACTTAATAATGACTGCAAGATAGAATACGGAATCGAGCGTGGTAAAATTTTTTCTTCCCGAAATTCTGTCCGAATCTTTCTCAAAGGGCTATCATCTATGATTTCTTCATCTTCTAAATAAGAATAAAATGCTTTTATACTAGCAACTTTACGTTTTACTGTCTTTTGTTTGTATGATTCGTGTAGATGCAAAATGTATTGACGAATTATTGCTTTTTCAGTTACCAATTTCTTTTGAACACAAAATTCAGAAAATTGTCTTAAATCAATTCGATATGCACGAACTGTTTTCTCGTCCAACTTTCTTTGTCTTAAACAATAATACAAATATTCATCTATTAGTTCCTGTTGATTCTTCATGATATTCTCCTTTTTCAAACAAGAATACCACGCACACATATTTTCTGCAATTTCGACTCCTTTAAGGACAACTACATTGCTGCATCTCCAGCCCCATCCCCTTCTTCTGCAGCACCTGTCCTTCCTCAATCTCCGGACGGATGATGTTCTTGATCACATCTTCCTCTGCTCCCGCCTGCAGCAGTTCGCGGATCGCTTTTCTTCTTGTCTCGCTCGTCCACTCGGAAGCATAGATATCAAGCAGTGCGAGTTTATCAAAGTTTTCGACAAACCATGCTTTTCGTTCTTCCGCATCCCGTTTCATTTCATGATTTACTGCTGACTGAATCATGCCGGCAGTGATCGTCTTTTCCACTTCTGCTCCTTGGCCATCTTTTGGGGTGGAATGAATCTTCTTCTCCATCGCATCCAGATCAATCATCATAAAGGAAAAGGCGTCCAGTTCATACAGCCGGATGTTTTTTTCATTTTTTAAACGATAAATTTATGCTATCTTCCTATAAAAAGCATTTACAATTATTCTATATATGGTATAATAAATTCAAAGATATACAATATACAGGAGGTAGCATATGTCGTTTAACAAAATCGAATCTGCAATTATAACTGCAAAACAGATAACTCATTGAGATTTTCATCTAATAGAATACAATCACACAAAAAATCCTAATGAATATGTATGTTACAACATTCCTTTTGCATCCGCTCAATTACTAAACGACATCGTTAGCTCAATGTGTGATACATTCTTAACTATTGTAAAAAAACAAAATAACATTTTAAACTACACTGCCCAAAATCCTAAAAACACAACCGAAAAACTTGATATCACTAGCGAGCTTATGCAATTAAGCTGGCCATCATTAATTGAACATATTAACAATAGTGATGACAGTGTTGATTTAAAAGACATTTCAGCGAATGCCTTTGCTTTTGTTGGAAATTATGAAGATACTGACGGCAATAATAAAAATCTTTACTTATTGTCTCGTAAAAATCCAGTTCTAACATTCAAAAAGAGGGTTCCAATTTTATCAGCTAGAAATAATACGATTACAGAAACAACAGAACCTCTGGTTCAATTTGGAAAATCTTTTAGCATACTAATTGTAGATAATACGCTCTATTCGATAAACAACAATTTTGAAAGCATTTTTAACATTGAATATTCTCATAAGATTGTATGTCAAGAACGCCTTCAGGATCTTGAAGCAGCCGATATTGTTGATGATATTTCTTCATATAAGCTATTTGCTTCTTCTGGTCAGAATCCAAAAAAATTTATAACATACAATCCCGAAATAGTAGAAAAGCTAAAGGAACAGGAATACAAAGACATCTTAAAGAATCGCCTTCATATTCCTGTTAATCCTGCTACAGATAAATTTGATTTAAGTGATTCAAAGAATGCAAGGAACTTTACACTTGCAATTTGTGACAAAACCAAAAATAACATGTTTGATAATGGCGTTTGTGAAGTTCCCTCATCCTCCCCAATTTCATTTACTTAAATAGAACGGTTTGTTAAGTGCCGCAACTTCGATTGTATTACCTTTATGGGCAGTTAATGGTTTTTTACTAATCACCATCATTGAAATCGGAGTTGTATCTGGCTCTGCCACCCATTGCATTTCACAAGTATAAAATTTATATCTTTTTATCTCAAACAATAAATTAGCATAAACATTATTATTCCGAACACATAGGAATGCCAAAATCACAAAATAAATTAAAAATTCAAACACACTAACCCATCTTGTAAAATCAAATGCAAATAACGGAAGAATGTAGGATAACAAAAACTCTGATGTTATCCCTTTTTCCTGTTCTGCAGACAATATCTTATATTTTGTATAATTTTGACTCCGTACTCCTCTCATCGAACAAAAAATAATTATTGCTGATAGAAATAATCCAATAGCAATACAACCTATACCAACGACTTCAGATCCTATATAATTATTTGTTTCATCCGTAATACTCATGATATCTAAGAAAAGAATTGTTATCCATAGCGGTATAAATGCAGTGAAAAACATTGCATATTTAAATAATCTGTTCATAGCGTACCTCCTATTTTTAGGAACATTATATCACATTTTTTCTACTACTAATACTCTGTTTCAGCTATCTTATTCATTAAAATTACAGGAAACATCTAGTAATATCTCAACTATCAATTCCCCTTTCCCTTCATCTCCAGCCACATCTTTTTCTTCTGCAGCACCTGTCCTTCCTCAATCTCCGGACGGATGATGGACTTAATTATATCCTCCTCTGCTCCTGCCTGCAGCAGTTCGCGTATTACTTTTCTTCTCGTCTCGCTCATCCACTCGGAAGCATAGATATCAAGAAGTGTGAGCTTATCAAAGTTTTCGATAAACCATGCTTTTCGTTCTTCCGCTTCCCGTTTCATTTCATGACTTACCGCAGACTGGATCATGCCGGCAGTGATCATCTTTTCCACTTCTGCTCCTTTGACATCTTTTGGTGTGGAATGAATCTTCTTCTCCATCGCATCCAGATCCATCATCATAAAGGAAAAGGCGTCCAGTTCATACAGCCGGATGTTTTCATTTTTCGATTGCTGCTTTTTGAGATATTCCAATGACCCTTCCCCGATAAAGTCACATTCTTCCATCTGCTGTTTCTGTTTTTCTTTCTGCACCGCCGGGACAAAAGCACCACATTTTCTTGCTTCCAGATATGCTTCGTGTTCCCACGGGAACCATTTCTTATCCCGAATCGGATTTTCCCCACGCACAAAAATAATACATTCATCATCCGGCAACAGGCGAAGCTCATACTCTAACATCAGCTCCCTGCCAAGCACATCGTAATTCTCACTGTAAGAACCGCTGGTTCCTTTGCTTTCTCCACTGGTTCGTTTGTCGATCGTCCATTTTCCAAGCAGCTTTGAGACATATTCATAGGTGCTTGCTTCGTTACCGCCCAGATAGATAAAAGTGTCGCAGTTTCCGACAATGCCTTCCCATGCTCCGTCCGCAAAAAGCGTTTTTAGCTGTGCCAGGGACTGTAAGATTGGCACACAGTACACACCACGGCTTCTACAGGTGGCAAGGATCTTATCAAAGTTATTCGGCATCTTGATGTTTGCTATTTCATCGAGCCAGAATCCCACATCCATCGGCAGTTTTCCGCCAAAGAATCTCGCATGCCGGTATAGCTCCTGAAAAAGCAGCGTATACACCATCCCCGGTACGAAGTTAAAGGTATCGTCATCATCCGGAATGATGATAAAAAGGTTGCTCTTTGTTTTCCCGTCTCCATCCATTCCCGTTCCAAACTCGTCCAGCGGGATGTCATTGGATGAAAAGATCTCCAAAAGTTCCTCATTATCAAAAGGCTGCATCCGAGCATTGACTGTCATAATGACGGAACGGATCGTTTCATCCGGACCGCCTCTATAACGCTGGTATGCTTTTACGGCCGGATGATCCGGCTTTTTCTTCGCCAGTTCTTTCATGCGTTCATCTAACTTTGGCGGTGTATCTTCTTCCACGAACTGTGCCTCATCTAACAGGTAAAGAATGGATTTCCAGTTTCTCTGCAGAAGCTCTGCCTTCCCTCTTTTCGGGTTATATACACCTTTCGGACACTCCATCCATACATAGAGAAAAAGGCTTTCTAGGAACATTCGTTCGGCGCGCTCCCAAAAAGGATCCTGAGAAGAATTTTTGATATTTGCTGAGTTTGTATTCTGGATCAGATTCGTCACCAGCTTCGTGATATCGCTCTTACTGCGGATATACGGAAACGGATTGAAATGCATGCTTTTTTTCTCTATCCTAGGCCATACGGTTGAGGTTTCAGGGTAGAAATTGGAGCCGACACAGTCTTGATTTCTCTATCCTCACCCGTAGAATTATGGCTGTAGGATAGAAATTGGAGCCGGCACAGTCTTGATTTCTCTATCCTAACCCGTAGAATTATGGCTGTAGGATAGAGATTGGGACCGGAACAGTCTTATCTTCTCTATCCTGGGACACAGATTTGAGGCTATAGGACAGATATCAACGTCGAAACTGTTTTTTTATTTTTTTAGGGATCATTTTAGGAATTATATAAATATCAGCCCCACATTATGTGGGGCTGACAAGAGATGTCTATTGATTTATATCAATATCTCATAGAATCTTAGAAAGATTTTCTAATTACTTGTTAGCGATAGCCGCCTGAGCTGCTGCCAAACGAGCGATCGGTACACGGAATGGTGAGCAAGATACATAGTCCAAACCAATCTTATGGCAGAACTCTACGGATGAAGGATCTCCACCGTGCTCTCCACAGATACCAACATGAAGCTTGTTGTTTACCGGCTTACCTAACTTGATAGCTGTCTCCATCAACTTACCAACACCAGTCTGGTCAAGCTTAGCAAATGGATCGTTCTCGAAGATCTTAGCATCATAGTAAGCATCTAAGAACTTACCAGCATCATCACGAGAGAATCCGTATGTCATCTGTGTCAAATCGTTAGTACCGAAGCAGAAGAAGTCTGCCTCTGCAGCGATCTCATCTGCAGTAAGTGCTGCACGAGGGATCTCGATCATTGTACCAACTTCATAGTCAAGCTTAACGCCTGCAGCAGCGATCTCAGCATCAGCTGTCTCTACTACTACCTTCTTAACATATTTCAACTCTTTTACTTCACATACAAGAGGAATCATGATCTCCGGCTTAACTGCCCAGTCAGCATGTGCTTTCTGAACTTCGATTGCTGCACGGATAACAGCCTTTGTCTGCATCTTAGCAATCTCAGGATATGTGACTGCAAGACGGCATCCACGATGACCCATCATTGGGTTGAACTCATGCAGGCTGTCGATGATAGCCTTGATCTCTTCTACGCTCTTGCCCTGTGCATCAGCAAGTTTCTTGATGTCAGCTTCCTCTGTAGGAACGAACTCATGCAAAGGTGGATCCAAGAAACGGATTGTTACAGGGTTACCCTCAAGTGCCTCATAAAGAGCCTTGAAGTCAGACTGCTGATATGGAAGAATCTTCTCCAATGCAGCTTCTCTCTCTTCTACAGTATCAGAGCAGATCATCTCACGGAATGCAGCAATTCTGTCTTCCTCGAAGAACATATGCTCTGTACGGCAAAGACCAATACCCTCAGCACCAAGCTCACGAGCTTTCTTAGCATCTGCAGGTGTATCAGCGTTTGTACGAACCTTCAATGTTCTGAACTTGTCAGCCCACTCCATAACGCGGCCAAACTCACCAGCGATCTGAGCATCTACAGTAGGAATCAAGCCTGCATAGATGTTACCTGTTGTACCATCGATAGAGATTTCAGATCCCTCTGTGAATGTCTGTCCAGCCAATGTGAACTTCTTGTTCTCCTCATCCATGTTGATATCGCCACAACCGGATACGCAGCATGTACCCATACCACGAGCAACTACGGCTGCATGAGATGTCATACCACCACGAACTGTCAGGATACCCTGGGATGCCTTCATACCTGTAATATCTTCTGGAGAAGTCTCAAGACGAACTAATACGACTTTCTCTCCACGAGCGTTCCACTCTTCAGCATCTTCTGCTGTAAATACAACCTTACCGCAAGCAGCTCCAGGAGAAGCTCCTAAACCTTTTCCGATTGGTGTAGCAGACTTAAGTGCTGCAGCATCGAACTGTGGATGAAGCAGTGTATCCAAGTTACGAGGATCGATCATTGCTACTGCCTCTTCCTCTGTCTTATGTCCTTCATCTACTAAATCGCAAGCGATCTTCAAAGCAGCTGGAGCTGTTCTCTTACCATTACGGCACTGAAGCATGTAAAGCTTCTTGTTCTCGATCGTAAACTCCATATCCTGCATATCATGGTAGTGATTCTCAAGTGTCTCACATACCTCTAAGAATTTCTTATAAGCCTCTGGGAACTCCTGCTCCATCTGAGCGATTGGCATTGGAGTACGAACACCGGCTACTACATCTTCACCCTGTGCGTTCTTCAAGAACTCACCCATCAACTTGTTCTCACCTGTTGCAGGGTCACGAGTAAATGCAACACCTGTACCAGACTCATCGTTCAAGTTACCGAATACCATAGGCATTACGTTAACTGCTGTACCCCAAGAATAAGGGATATCGTTATCACGACGATATACATTTGCACGAGGGTTGTCCCATGAACGGAATACTGCCTCTACTGCTAATTTCATCTGCTCTACCGGATCAGATGGGAAATCTGTTCCTAACTGGTTCTTGTACTCAGCTTTGAACTGCTCAGCCAGCGTCTTAAGATCTGCTGCTGTCAACTCAACGTCGTACTGAACACCTTTCTCTTCTTTCATCTTGTCAATGAGCTGCTCGAAATATTTCTTACCAACTTCCATTACGACATCAGAGAACATCTGGATGAAACGTCTGTATGAATCATATACAAAACGCTCGAATGTTGGATCTGGGTTACCAGCGATCATGGATGCTACTACATCATCATTCAAACCAAGGTTAAGGATTGTATCCATCATACCAGGCATAGAAGCACGAGCACCGGAACGAACCGATACTAACAATGGATTCTGAGCATCACCGAATTTCTTTCCGTTGATCTCTTCCATCTTCTTAACACCGTCCATGATCTGTGCCATGATCTCATCGTTGATCTTACGGCCATCCTCATAGTACTGTGTACATGCCTCAGTTGTAACAGTGAATCCCTGAGGGATTACGTCTGCACCAAGAATGCTTGTCATCTCAGCAAGGTTAGCACCCTTACCACCAAGCAAGTTACGCATAGTCATGTCGCCTTCGCTAAACATATAGACCCATTTGTTTGCCATTGTCAAGTTACCTCCTAATATAATATTTGTTGCGAATGGGCAGAATTTGCCCATAGTTCACTTTATCGCTACTGCTTAGTATAACATACTTGCTGTCATTATGAAAAGACCTTTTTTGATAAAATCCGTCTTTTTTTGTCTTTTTTCATAAAATTCTTATGATCTGTTGTTGTTTCACGTTTGCTCCCGTCTAATTCACGTTGGCTTCCGATTATTGCTCATCATCGTCTTCGAGATCGTCATGCATATATTCACGGTTCGTAACACGTTTTTTGTCACGGTTTTCTTCGATCAATTTAGAAAGCTGTTCCTTAACCTGTACCGGATTTTTGACGTTGACCAGATTAAAATTACCCATAGTCTTATCCGCTGATGATATTGCAATCGTTCCCATCCCAAAAATTTTCTGCAGCAGCGTACGAGATAACGATATATCCAAAATACGATATAAACGCACCTCGTCCTCCACTGTTTTCAATAATCCTGTTGTCACAAACAAACGATCTTCTGTAAATGCATACTTTGTGAATGTCCAAGGCAGACCTAATGCATTGCGCTTACGCGCACTCCATAAATAGTTCATTCCTGTTTCTTCCATAATTTTTTTACTCCTTCCTACTACTTAAAATAGTCATTCCCTTTTATGGTTTCCGGCTGTAAAACCACGCTGCGAATCGCGACGTCACCGGATACCTGCAACGTTAATTCGCATGTTTTATGCAGATCAACAGGAAGCTTCACTCCCTTGGTATACGCAGTATAAGGAACACAGTTTCCATTTAAGTGTCTTGCCATTTCTGCTGCCTGCTCCGCTGAAGAAAACTCTTCGCCAAGCTTTCCTGCAGTCTGCTCCGCTGTCCCGAGTTCTTCCCCGGTATTTCGCCGCGTTAAACGCGTTCCACTTTGGAATACTGCTATTTCCTGTCCATCAACTAATGCACGAACCACCCAAGGTGCTTTACGTTCCGGCCATTCCTGCACCGTTACACAGATTTCATTATTTTTTCCCGTTGGCAGCTCTGTGTCAGCAAACGTCAATGTCATTTCGCAATCTCGGCGATCCGGTGTGGCAAGGCTGACATCTCCTGCCGGAATCCATACATCTGTCCTTGACGCAATCGGATTTCCTTCAATCAGTTCCACATTTGACGATGTGTCGAAATACTCTGCATAAATCGGTTCTCCAGCGTGGCGAACACCACGGGTGACTCCCCGCAAAGAAATCTCCTGCCGCAGCGGCAGATTTGCGCTGGATGCCCCGGCATAGATTTCGTACATTCCGTCTTCCAATACCATTTCACGGCTGATGACATCGAAATATTTCATGCGATCCTGTGGGATATGGAACGTTACTGTACGCTTTTCTCCCGGTCTGATCTGCTTAACGCGCCTAAAATCAATAAGTTGTCTATGCGGACGTTTGACAGCCGACTGCACTTTGTGTCCGTAAATCTGTACAACTTCGTCCGTAGTATATCTACCATTATTACTAATTGTTACATTGACAAACAATTCTGCCATGTCACGACTGACAGTCATCTTTTCATAGCGGATCTCTCCGTATGTTAAACCATGTCCAAATGCGTAAACCGGCTTGCCGTTGTAGTACTGATAGGTACGTTCCCCTTGTATAATGTCATAATCATCCATATCCGGCAATTCCGCTTTTTCAGAATACCACGTCATTGGCAGACGTCCTGCCGGGCTTTCTTGACCAAACAATATATCTGCAAGTGCGTTGCCAATCTCCATGCTTCCGGTTGCACTGATCAGAATAGCCGGAACATTCTTCGCTGCCCAGTCCAAGGCAAATGGCACACTGCTTATCAGCACCAGCACAACATTTGGATTGACATCCGTGATCTCTTTGAGAAGGCGGCTCTGATATGGCGGTAAATTAAGATCTTTACGGTCAATCTCCTCTTTCCCATTGATCATTGGATTTGCTCCCAGAACCAATACCACCTTGCCGGAACATGCCGCAAGCTTTTTGGCTTCCTGAAGCCCACTGCGTACCCGTTCGATCACGATCGGCAGTCCGGCGGTCTGCTCCACACTATGCTGATCCGTTGTACCGGCTACGCCGATGCGGTCATCTAGCACTTGATCCTCTCTCTTTGCTACGCCCAAACGCCCAAGTTCATCAAAGCAAAGTGCCGCTCCATTCCATGCACTAATGCTGACATCCGCACAAATACCATGCTGTTCTGTAATAGCAGCTTCTGCCGTCTGTACATTCGTAAGATGGAAAATTTCTTTAACAAACCACCCAAACGGCTCATCTTTGCTGGCTGTGACAAGTCCTTCCTGTCCTTTTGCAAAATCATCTTCCACAGTAAGCAACTTACCGTTCTCCACAAAACGGATCGTCACCTGCTCATCGTCCCAGCATTCCAATTCAAAGAGTGCCGCATGCTCGAAATCTGCACGACAAACTACACCGCCATTGTCTACGCCAAGATAGCTGCCATCTGCCATACCAATATGTGCCTGTAATGCCGCACGTTCAAATGCCACATTGCTCTGACTTCTTATTCCATCCAGTGGTGTGACGAAATACGGCGGTATTCCGGAATACCAGTCTTTGTACCATACGTCTGCCAATGGTCCGATCACTGCGATATCTTCTTCCGGGTCGAGTGGCAGCATTTGTTTATTTTGAAGAAGCACCATTCCCTCTGTCGCCATCTTTCGGCTGACTGCCTGATTTGCTTTGGTGCCAACATCTTTCATCCCTACGGATGCATAAGGATTCTCCCCTTTGGCATCAAAAAATCCCAAGCGGATCAGCGTTCCATAATGGCAGCGAAGTGCCGGCGTCAGATCATCTGGCGTGATCTTGCCATCTTCCAATGCCTCACGCACTGCGTTCCAAACCATTTCTTCGCTGTCTGTGAAACAATCAATACCGGCAGCTAAACCTCCTACGATCGTATCTGCATGTGTTGCATAGTAGTGATGGAAATCCACCGTCTGTGAAACATCTCCACCATCACATACGACATGATGCAGTCCCCACTGATCTTTTAGGATTCTTTGCACTTCCGGATTGAGCATTCCCGGCACGCCGTTAATCTCATTATATGCAGTCATCAACGCCTCTGCCCCATGCTCTTCGATCACCTGACGAAATGGTTCCAAATAATACTCCCATTTATTTCTTGGAGAAACGGTCGACGACTTCCAAACACGCCCTTCCTCCACATTATTAGCATAAAAATGTTTTAAGGTTGCCGCCGTAAGCAGATAATGATCATCCTCTCCCTGCAATCCCTCGACATAGGCTCCTGCCATTTTTCCGGTCAGCAACGGATCCTCTCCATATGCTTCTTCCGTACGACCCCAACGTGGGTCGCGCTCCATATCGATCGTAGGTGCCCACACGCTAAGACTGCCTTTATGTTCTCTGGAATACAGTCCTCTCACCTCTGTTCCGACAACTTTTCCTGCTTTCCGGATCAACTCTTCATCAAACGAAGCACTCATGCCAATAGGATTTTGAAAAATCGTTGTGAGATCCGGCTCATTATCATCAAATTTTTGATCATGACGCGCCTGCACGCCATGTGCAGCTTCTCCACCTACTTGAAAGGCCGGAACGCCCAGCCGTTCGATCTCGGGATTGCCGGTTCCCATACTCTGTATCTTTTCCTCCAAGGTCATCTCTGACAACAAATAATCCAAGCGCTCCTCTATGGACAGTGAACTGTCCCACAGCGGCGTATCATAATATGTTTTACTCATAGCAAACCTCCGTTTCTTCTGTATCATACTTCGATATTTTCAAAAAAGGGCAGCGATACTTACGCTGCCCTTATATTTATCAGGACTTCGATCCATTCACCAAAACATCTTTCACGATAGTAGTCCTTAAAACTCAAATTTGTCTGCAAAATATGCCGGAAGATCTGCAATCTTCACGCGCTCCTGCTCCATCGTGTCACGGTCACGAACGGTAACTGCACCATCTTCCTCAGAATCAAAATCGTAAGTAATGCAGAATGGTGTTCCGATCTCATCCTGACGACGATATCTCTTACCAATATTTCCACGGTCATCAAATTCGCAGTTGTAGGTCTTAGAAAGCTCTTCGTAAATCTTTGTCGCAGACTCGCTAAGCTTCTTAGAAAGCGGAAGTACACCGATCTTAACCGGTGCCAAAGCCGGATGGAAATGAAGTACTGTACGCACATCCGGTTTCTCCTCTGTACCGATATTTTCTTCATCGTATGCACCACACAAGAATGCCAGTACCACACGATCAGCACCCAATGATGGCTCAATAACATATGGAATATATTTCTCGCCCTTCGCATCATCAAAGTAAGACATATCCTCTTTGGATACATTCTGATGCTGTGTCAAGTCGTAATCCGTACGATCTGCGATACCCCAAAGCTCGCCCCATCCAAATGGGAACAGGAACTCAATATCGGTCGTTGCCTTACTATAGAAAGAAAGCTCCTCTTTCTCGTGATCTCTTACACGCATCTCTCCTTCTTTCATGCCAAGAGATTTCAGCCAATTAATACAGAACTCTTTCCAATATGCAAACCACTCCAGATCCGTATCCGGCTCACAGAAGAACTCAAGCTCCATCTGCTCAAACTCACGTGTACGGAATGTAAAGTTACCCGGTGTGATCTCGTTACGGAAAGACTTTCCGATCTGTCCAATACCAAATGGGATCTTCTTGCGAGATGTACGCTGTACATTCTTAAAGTTTACAAAAATACCCTGTGCTGTCTCCGGACGAAGATATACGGTATTCTTCGCATCCTCAGTAACGCCCTGGAATGTCTTAAACATCAGGTTGAACTGACGGATCTCCGTAAAGTTCTTCTTGCCACAGCTTGGACAGCAAATTTCTTTTTCTTTAATATAGTTTTCCATCTGCTCGTTAGACCATGCATCAACACTGCCTTCTATTGCAATGCCATTTTCTGCCATGTAGTCCTCGATCACCTTATCTGCACGGAAACGCTCATGACACTCTTTACAATCCATCAACGGATCGGAGAAGCTTCCCAAATGACCGGATGCCACCCATGTCTGAGGATTCATCAGAATCGCGCAGTCAATACCTACATTGTAAGGATTTTCACGAATAAATTTCTTCCACCAAGCCTGCTTTACATTATTCTTAAGCTCAACGCCTAAGTTACCGTAATCCCATGTATTCGCAAGTCCGCCGTATATTTCTGAACCCGGATAAATAAATCCTCTTGCTTTTGCCAATGCCACAATCTTGTCCATAGTCTTTTCCATAATGAAACCTCTTTCCTGTATATTGTGTCATGCTCCCTCATGAATTCTGCCATCCGGCTTAATACACGGCAAGCACATTCTAATACAAAAATATACCATCTCAAGACAATTATTGCAAGTAAGAATCACTTCTCGCTAACTTCTGCACGAAAGTTCACTTTTTTTACTAACACACGTTTATACACCCAACATAACGCTTATTAATTACACAATTCTCTTCATCGTGCCGCTTTCCATTTCATATACTTCATCGCATAAAATATCAATATCCGCTTTGTTATGGCTGGCGATAAGGATCAATTTGCCCTGTTCCTTTAGTTGAAGCAGCAGCTTGCGGACGTCCTCTACTCCCTGTTTGTCAAGACCATTCATTGGCTCATCCAAGATCAAATATTTTTGATCTTCCATAATCGCCTGTGCAATGCCGAGACGCTGCCGCATTCCTAAGCTGTACTTTCGAACAGGAAGTCGCAGTCCCGGATCCAAACCGCACAGTTCCATGACACGGCTAAGATGCGCCGTGTCTTTTTTGCCGTTCAGTCCTGCAAGCAGCTTTAAGTTCTTAAGGCCAGAATAATAACTGATAAATCCCGGTGTTTCTATGATCACTCCCGCATCCTGTAAATAATCCATATCTTTTCCAATTTTCTTACCATTTGACAAAACTGCCCCTTTTGTCGGTAAAACAAACCCGCAGATGCATTTCATTAACATCGTTTTGCCACTGCCGTTGTTACCAACCAATCCATAGATCCTTCCCTCCTCCATCGTCAGATTGGCGTCTGACAGGATCGTTTTTCCCTTAATCTGTAACGTCACATTCTGTACTTCTATCATACTAATCTTTTATTCCTTTCTTCCACACCTGTTTTCATACTTTTCGATGTTTTACTCCTACTGTCAAACAAAGCAAAATCAGTATTATATCTATTGCTACAAAATACAAATAGGATCCTATGATCGGAAACACCTGTTTACGATAATACTCCGAATAATGCAGCCAAGGAATAGTATGCGCCATAGGAAATAACCACTGTATTTGCGATCTGGCAGCACACAGAATCGTTCCTCCTACCACCAGAAAACCATCCATTATAATTCCAATCCCTTTATGACCAAACAAAGAGGACAGAAGTAATACCAGTGCTAATAGAAAAAAATACAACACAAGCAATAATAACGTCTCTCGCACAGCAACCGGCAAGGTCACCTGATTATATAAATTAATCGGTAATAGCTGCACCACTGCATCTCCTGTTCGATCAGGATACACAGACAGATATTTTGTAGTCGCATCGCTAAAATGAAAAATCCATTGTCCCTTTGGAATGATCAATATTGCTGTTGAAACAACTGAAAATATAGCAAACGACACTGCACTCATACTGGCAAAAATCAATTCCCCGCCTACCCACATTACTTTTGTGCATCGAATGCGATAAAATCTGGTGGATTCATCTTCTTGCGGATAATCTGCCATCATCGTTAAATAAAATAACGGCAAGATCAATAAAACCATTCCGGAATTTCCAGCCGCAATAAATGGCTCGAAATATGATAACTTTGCATCCATATCAATTGCGCACTGTTTCAGTGGAGTTATAATCTGAATATTGACAAAAATCAAAAACATCGCCAAAATAATCATCTTTGTACTTCGAATCAGTTTCTTATACTCCATACAAGCAACATTCCACGCTCCATACAATTTATGCCACACTAGCCTGACCCCTCCCTTTTTTCATTTTGCGAACAAACAAAAACACTGCAATTATATACATAAAGAGCATTAGACCAATTGTTCCAACTTGTGTTTTATCCCATTTTTGAATCAAGATATTACTTGGATTCGCCATAGACAACAATTGATTTAATATATTACCGTCTCGTTCCATTGCCACCATTTGACCTCTGGTAATAAACTGTTTCCAACCATAATGAATCATCATCGGCAAACAGATCAAAATATATTTATCCGTCATATAAATAGATAAAACCACCGCAAATATATTCATAAGAACTCCATACAAAAATGTTTTTATAATATAGTTTATAACAAACACAGGAATTCCCTCCGAAAATTGACTTGCTATATATTCCGAAACATCTTCTGCGGGATAACATGATAAAGATGGAAATGCCGCATAGCATATGATGCCATATACAATATTCGCAATTAGTAAAGTAATTCCACCGGCCAGCATTGCTGCAATCACTTTAGATATGCAATAAGATCTGTCGTTCTCCCGCAAAAGCAACTGCCTTAACGCACCGCTTTCCCGCTCCTCTGATAATACAAACAGATATCCAATACTTAATGCTGCCGGAAGAATTAACGGGACCCATCCATTTATACTATTCGCCCAAATAGTCAACCAATTCATTTCAATATTAGACAGCACTTCCTGTCTCTTTGGCAAAAAGAACATTTCGATCACTGTATAGGATCTGTAATCGCTATCCATATAACAAGAGCCAAGCAGAAAGCTAATAATAATGATCAAAATAGAAAACATGCCTATCGCAGAATACCCTATTTTGCGGCACTCAACTACCACCTTATTCATAATTTCTTTCCCCTACTTCCTAATATCTTTAAAGTATACATATCAAACGGCCATGCGCTTAATATTTGATACACAAATTACTACTGCTCTATCTGATTTCCATACATATACACGGCCCCTGTCAACGCATCGACATAAAGATGCAAATACTCTTGGTTATTGCTATTTTCCCCTTGAAATTCCCAACACGGAAAAGCATAATAATCCGAAGTCTCGTTTTGCTCTTCACCAAAAGCACAGTTACAATATACAAAAGCCACTCTTTTTACATTTATTTTAAGTTCCGTCGCCATCGATTTTTGCAAAATAGAGACAGCTTTTTTACAATCTATAATAGAATCCTGTTCTTTCCCTATTTTTTTTAACGAATCGGACTCAGACTGACCGACATATGCACTGACTGTCTGATCATTCACAACATATGCATGCTTTACATCTGGGGACACCTGATACCCGTCATAAAGATTACGTTGTCCATAATCTCCATACGCAAACGGAATCCCCTCGTATTTGCGACGAATTGCATAATCATATCCATACTTGTTTTTTAACGCAAATACCGATACTTCCGGTACATCTATCGTTACTCCTTGAGCTACAGGAAAATATTTTCCTTCTTCAAAATATCTTTTTGCAATCTTTGCACCTTCGTCAACTGTTACCTTCCCTGATAACAGCTCCCAAGATTGATCCTTCATTTCAGATACAAAACCTTCCGCTTTCACATCTTCGCTATTAGATCCCAGTGCATCCAAACCAGCCATTCCATTCGTGCCTAAATATCGAGTGATAGCACCGTCACTCATCGAATAAATCCCTGCACCCATCTGTATATGGCATTGATTGGTATTAATAAAAAAACCACTTCCCGTCTTAAAATCCGGATAATGATCAGCCACTGCCGGCCAATAATCTGATGAATCTGTATTCTCGTCGACATCATTATTTGGATATTGTCCACTCGCATCTCGAATTTCTTTATCTGTATTAATGTCTTCCTTATGAATATCTTTTAACCATTGTTTTATCGTATTAACGCTTTGTTCCGGTGTGACATCTAATATCTGTTCCTGCAAGACCGAAACACTTTTCACTTCATCGATCGGTTCAAATTTGCAATCTGAAAAGTCTAACATTTTATTTTCTTTTTGTTTAATAGCTGAAATGTCTTTCTGATAATTAGCATTGCATTCTTTAATCAATGTCCTATCCTGATAAATTGCTTTTTGATAGTTTCCCCAATCAAATTCCGCCGAATTTTGTTCCATCGGTTTTCTGTCATCCTCCGTGTTTTTAGGTTTCCATAAACTACACCCTGATAATACTATCGATGTGATCAGCAAGCAACCAATAATTCTCTTTTTCATACCCTTCTCCTTATTTACACATCGACAGCAATTATATATCGCTATCGATGTGCTATTGTTCTTGAATGTCTTCTAACAAATCTTTAGCTATTTATGTAATTTTATAACACCTGTCGATGTACATGTATAATCATAATGAGCTAAAACTACGAATTTTACATCTCCAGTCGAACTTTTTTTCATTTTCCACGCTCTAGTTTTTCCTGTAGTTGTCACATCAATCGTATTCATTCCGCCATTCGAATTGGATTTAATCGTTAATCTCCGACCATTTTCTCCTGATATTTTTTTACAGTTTCCAATATAACCACCACTATAGTAACCAAGACATAACACATCCCCCTGATTACTAATTCCATTTGGCACATGCGGAATATACTTAATTGACTATGTGTCTGAGGTGGCTGCATGCACCTGCGTAATAGGAGACGCCACTAAACATCCCGCCAAAGCTACACTTGCTAACATTGTTCTGATTTTTCTCATATCGAAACTCCCTTCCGTATTTTAAATTGATAAAATTATCTGTACCATATTATTTATTATTATGCTTTTATGACTTTATTTTTACCTCCTTTATGTATTTGTCACATTATAGCATTAATAATTCCATCTTACTTTTTAAATATCATTGAATATATTAACTATTAACATAAGCATCTATATCACTTCTTAACCAACTACGCTTATATATTTAATGAATTATTTAGTTATATTTTATAGCTATTCTTAACTTGTTTTACAGAATATAACTTATCCATAATAAAACATTTAGGAATCAGTATGCTGCCCATTTTTCGCATAATCCAAAAGATCTGTTCTTACGCCCAAACATTATTATCAATAAGCCAACACTGTTTTATGTTATTAAAAAATAATATGAAATCTTGTTCAAACATTCTTTTGAAAGTACAATTTCAAACAACTAGTTTTATTATAACATATACAACTTGTAAGCACAAGATATTTATTGGCATAAGATAGTGTAAATTGTTCTTCGAAAAAATATGAGCAGACGAACTCTTGAATAGTTTTAAGAGCTTCAACTTCCTGCATCATGCCATATTTCCAGTTTTATTTCCATCATTTTCTGCTGGCTGGCAGACTACGGCTTAGTCCTCTTATCCGCCGATTCTTCGGCTCTGTAGATATCTGCAGAGGCCTTTTTGTCTCCCAAATAACGACAGATCATTTTCTTTTTCATACACCTATCCCTCCTATACGGTATTCGCATTGTACACAGGTAGCAGTGCCTAAGAATAGTATAGGAAAATGTTTTTTAAGATTCAATGTGCTATTTCCTTAAGATTTGTTTAAGAAATGCTTCTGATTTGAATTGATGTGGCAGATATCTGCCAAGATAACGTTTCATAAAATGTGTGAGTTCGCGCAAAACCTCCTCGGACACACCGAACGCATAAAGTTTGCTCCATTCACTGGTCAATATGTATTGCAGAGTATAGAGTGCATCGGAGCTTAACTGTATCGGATAGGCATCTTTTGTCGTCTTATCCTTGGCAGCGCATGCCGGACAAAGCAATCCCCCCGCTTGCAAATAAACGGTGTTGACTTCTTTCGTGCCGCAATGCAGACATTGAAATAATTCCACCATCTCGCCCTCAATCAACATAAGACGCAGTTCATAGATCACGCGGACGAGTGGAAGTGTCATTTTGCCATGCATGACAGCGCGCAGTGTAACGTATAATAACATAAGCTCCCTAGAAGCTTCCACACCTTCTCTGGTGAAATATCGCGCCATTTCTCCAAAATAGGAACAATAACATAATGCATCGTAATCCTGTGCCAATTCTCCAAACTGCGTCTGAATGGAGCCACTCTGCAGGCGGTAAGAATCTCTGCCGGGATAGAGCGTAAAGGTACCAAAGGTAAAAAGAATCGTACAGGCAGACAGGGCGCTGTTTGGTCTTCTCGCGCCCTGTGCAAATGCCGATATTCTTCCTCGTTCTCTGGTGAGTATCTCTACCCGCCTATCGTACTCTTTCAGCGGTGATGTCTGTAAGATCATCCCCGTCACCGTTATCGTCTCCCGCATGTTTTGCTACCTCCTGTGGTGTCCCATTGTCGCCACGATCCCAGTCTCCTTCACCGGCGTTTCTCACACTGCCACTCCACATGACATTTTCGGCCACTGCCATCCCTAATGCACTGCCATCCATTATATTTCCGGCACTCATCTGTCCTGCTTGTCTGCAATATGCCAAATAATCTGCTACTTTTCCTGTTTCTTCAAATTGCTCCCATTGATCTTGGTACTTCATCTTCTCACCATGCCTTTCTTAAGTCTTTCTATTAGCATGGTGATTTCATGGGCTCTCTATTCTGGAAACTATTGCCGTCCCAAGAGATTTCGACTTGCTAATAAGTCGAAAAAATCTCGTAATCACTCTTACATCGATCGAACTTTCTGCCTAAAGATCTTCGTAATCTGTCTTTCGATAGCCAAAATTTTTAATCAGGAAATCACTGTCTCGCCAATCTTTTTTGACTTTAACCCACAATTTTAGGTTCACTTTGCAGTCCAGCAAAGCTTCCATATCGGCACGCGCCTGTGATCCAATCTTTTTGAGCATGGCACCCTGTTTACCAATAATGATTCCCTTATGTGAATTGCGCTCGCATACGATCGTCGCATCGATATCAATAATACTGCCATTCGGACGCTCGTGCATCCGATCTATTGCAACGGCAATGCCATGTGGAATCTCATCGCTCAAATTGCGCAGTGCTTTCTCTCGGATCATTTCCGCAACAATCTGTCGCTCCGGCTGATCCGTAATCGTGTCCTCATCATAATATTGCGGCCCTGTGGGCAGATATTTCATCATTGCCTGCAACAGATCATCCGTATTTTCTCCTTTGAGCGCGGATACCGGAATAATTTCCGCAAAATCCACAATATCTTTGTATGCCGCAATGAATTTAAGAATTTCCGCTTTCTCAACGGTATCGATCTTATTAATGACCAAAAATACCGGCGTCTTTACGCTGCGCAACTGCTCGGCAATATGCTGCTCACCGGCACCAATAAACGTACTCGGCTCAACCAGCCACAGAATCACATCTACTTCTTTCAAAGTGCGTTCGGCAACGGACACCATGTATTCGCCCAGTTTATTTTTTGCCTTATGAATACCCGGTGTGTCCAAAAATACGATCTGCCCCTCATCGCACGTATAGACAGTCTGGATCCGATTGCGCGTTGTCTGTGGTTTGTTGGAGGTGATCGCGATTTTCTGTCCGATCAACCGATTCATCAATGTTGATTTTCCAACATTTGGTCTTCCGATCAAAGTAACAAACCCTGATTTATAATTGTTCATCTTGTCCTCTCTTTCTGTGGTAACAAGCAAAGCTCTCTTACTGCAATGGCTCTATGCTCTCAAACAGCTTCTCTTCCTCGGCAATTTTCTTCTCATTACCGATTACACAGATCACGCCATCACGGATCACTTCTCGCACAACGTCTGCTGTCTGTCGAATATCCTCTATATCGCAGTTAAGCACCTGATCACGCTGTTTCTGCATCATTTCTTCGGTCACATTGGTCAAATATGCAGACAAAGAACGTTTTCCCTTCATATATGGTGTGAGCGGTGTATCAATACCACTGATCGTACCGATGATCGTTTTGGTTACTTCACGCTCTTTCGCATCATACTGTTCCAAATACTCTGCTGCATGGCGATACACCTCTAACGTTGCTGACAGATTTGGATCGCGGTATGATGTGAAATATCCCTCCCGCTCCCTGTTAAAGCGGCATCCTACACCGTAAGCGCCACCTTTCACCCGGACTTGATTCCAGAGATAATCGTAATTTAGCAAGTGTCGCACTACCTGTAAAGCGCCGTTATTGACTTCTTTGACATTATCAAACTTGCCGGCGATCGCAACATACTGAATCTCTGCCGGTGTGGAAAACGCCTCCGAAACACGTTTTCGCTCACCACCAAATACAGACAAGACAGCGTTAGATGCTTTGCTATCCGCAGCTTGGAACGCATCAATGCGCTCTAAGAATGAACCGATCTCTTGCTCCAAAGCACGATACTCTTCTTCTCCACCCGTGATGGAGATCAACATATTATCTTTGCGAAGAAGCATATGCAGCAACTGTCTGCAGCCTGTGATCAATCGCTCCTTTTCTTCTTCAAAATGCTCATCTAACTGTACCAGATATTGATAATATCCCATACCAACCGCACGGTCGTTGACATAAGAACTCTCAGACACTGCTGCCATCGCTCTTCCCGCTGCCGCCTGATGTCCGCTCGCCATCAACTGCACTTTCAAACGGGAGCGGCTTTCTGCAACTACCTCACGAAGATGCTTTTCATCATCAAAAGAGGTATCAAATAACATCTCTTCGATCAGCCGCAGTGCATGCGCTAACTTGTCAGTAAGCACTTTTGTCGTTACGGAGAACTTCACACTATATACGTCACTCTTACCTGCCTCGCAGTATACTCCCACATCCGTGGAAATACCACCGGTATAAAAGTTGGTTTCCGTATCAAACTCGCGGTAATTGTGCTCTTTCGTATCCATATAACCTAACAATGTTGTCAAAAAGCTCATCTGCGGCATATAATCTTTGCACGCATCTGCATCAAACAACATTTGCAGATATACAATATTGTTGGTATGGATCTCGTGATGCAAGGTCTGCACACCATGCAATTCTTTCATCGTATTATGCAGTGGCTGAATCGTCTTTTTGATGTCCTCTCTGGACAACATTGGGATCATTTCAAGCACTTCCTTTGGAGATGGCTCTTCCTGATAACGTTTCAGCGCTTTCGTCTGCTCGATCAACTGTGTGATCTGCTCCTCATTTAGAGAATCTTTATATTCCTGCAGTTTTTGAGCTGTTTCCTGCTCTAAGCGAATGGAAAGTCCCGGCTCCGGAATCATCTCCACCCATACTGCATGCTCATTGTCTAACAGATACTTCTTGATCAGTTGCTCATAATATCCGGTTCCGATCTGCTCTCTCAAAAAGGTATAGCAGCCCTCATACTGCAAAGCATCATACGGCATCTCATCGTCATAGAGCCATGTACGAAGCAGCTTCATTCCATACAGCAGTCCCTTTGGATAAGAACCAAAATCCGCTTCTTTGTCTTTAAACTCCATACCGTTGATCGCCGCTTCCAAATCTTTGCGGTTGATCCCCTGATCTACCTGCTGCTGCAATGTTGCCCGTAGCACCTCTGCAAATTTATCACGCAGACCCGGTTTTGCGTTTTTGGTATAAACCGAAAAGGTACTTTGACGCATAATGTCGCAGAAATCCACGTCTACGTCTGTACCGATACCTGCATCCAATAATGCCTGCTTGAGAGGTGCGCCCGGCTGTTGTGCTAACACATAAGACAATACGTCGAACGCTTTGCACGTATTGACATCCAATGTAATGTCAAGCGCCGCACCATAAGCATAATAATGTTTCTCACTGCAATCTGCGTCCTGAGCCACTGCATATTTCTTTTCTAACACTTTGTGCTCAGCAAATGGCTTTTGCAGTGGGATCTGCGAATCGATCGTGATCGCCGGGAAATTGCTTAAGTAATTAGCGTCCATCCACTCTAAGCGCTCTGTGACATCCATATCTCCATAGAGATAGATATAGCTGTTGACCGGATGATAATACTGTCTATGAAAGTCCAGATAATCTTCATACGTCAGATTCGGAATGTCGCGCGGATCACCACCGGACTCATTGCCATACGTATTATCCGGGAATAAACTATTCATTACATAACGCTCTAACACGCTTTCTTCCGATGAAAATGCACCTTTCATCTCATTATATACAACACCATTATACGTAATGTCATCCTCCGGAGACTCTAATTCATAATGCCAGCCTTCCTGCTTAAAAATTTCCTCATGCTCGTATATATTTGGATAAAATACGGCGTCCATATATACATGCATCAGATTCTGAAAATCTTTGTCGTTGCAGCTTGCAATCGGATATAATGTCTTGTCCGGATAGGTCACGGCATTTAGGAATGTATTGAGCGAGCCCTTTACCAACTCTACAAAAGGGTCTTTGGCCGGGAAATGCTTGGATCCGCACAATACCGTATGCTCAATGATATGTGGAACGCCGGTCGAATCCTTTGGCGGTGTACGAAAACCAATACTGAATACTTTATTGTCATCCTCATTGCTGAATACCAAAATTCGCGCGCCACTCAAATTATGTTTTAACACCAACGCAAAACTGTCAAGCTCTTTCACGTACTCTGCCTTCTGTAAAGTATACGCTTTCGGAATCTTAAAATCTTCTACTGTCTTTAATCTTGTCTCCATTCTAGTCCTCCATTAATTGTTCAAATTTGCCATATGCTTCCTGCCAAGCTTCCTGCTCCTGTGGCAAATACGTTTTCGTATCAAACGACGCTGCCAGTATATCACATTTTTGCTGTGCCGTGTCATAACAGCCGAGTGCCTTAAACTGTGCCATGACATTGCCAACGGCTGTGGCTTCGCTCGCCCCGGTAATTACCGGAATGCCAAGTGCATTTGCTGTATATTGATTTAACAACTCGTTCTGCACGCCACCGCCTACAATATATAACTTTTCTTCCCACGTAATATATGGTTTCAGGGACAAATACGTCTGCTTGTATTTAAGTGCCAGGCTCTCCAAAATGCAGCGAACCAAGGCACCATCCGTCTGCGGTACCGGCTGTCCGGTCTGCTTACAGTATTCCCGAATCTTAGTCGGATAGTCTCCCGGCTGCATAAAATCATCCGGTCTTATAAAGCTTTGCAACGGCTTCTCCTTGGCCGCAAGTTCTGCCAGCTGCGGAAATGTATACTCTCTGCCTTCTGCCGTGAAATTACGTCTGATCTCCTGCTGCATCCACAAGCCGATAATATTTACCGTTGGACGATAACCGCCATCGCTCGTTCCCTCATTGGAGATCTTGTCGCGTATAATGTTATCCCCTGTAAGCATCGTCTTCGAGGAAATACCCATCAAAGACCATGTGCCGCTGGACAAAAATGTATACTGTTCTTCCTCTGCCGGAACCGCCGCCACCGCACACGCAGTATCGTGTCCCGGTGCGGATATAATATGCAGATCCTGCTGTTTTGTCTCTTTCGCAACATCTGTACGCAGAGTTCCCAGATCCCGCCCTGCAAGATCCACCTCTGTAAACCAGCCCGGATCAAACTGCAGTTTGTCGAGCAATGGCTTTGCCCAGCATTTTTGCTCCATATTATAGAGCTGTGATGTCGAGGCAATTGAATATTCCGTATGTTTCACACCGGAAAATAAATATTCGATCAGGTTCGGCATCATTAGGATCGTGTCCGTCTGTTCTAAGATGGAAGGCATGTGCTTCTTCATATAATATAATTTATAAATCGTATTATATGCCAAACTGGCAATTCCGGTCTGTCCAAATGCATATTTTTCGCCATCCAAAACAGCCGCTTCCAGCGCACCGATCGTTGACTCTCCGGTCTGTCCATTTGGATGCAGTGCGATCAGTGCCTCCCTCATATTGGCGTCATCCAGTCCCGGATCGCGGTAACTGCCCGGCATAGCAAGCAGATCTCCTTCCCGCGACAAAAAGCCACAATCCACGCCCCAAGTGTCAAAGCCGACACCGGACAGATCTTTGCCGCTTTTACGCAGTCCATTCTTCATCTCATCCATTAAATGCAGTAAATTCCAGTAGGCATGACCGTTTAACATGCTGAAATTATGCGGAAAACGGTGGACCTCCTCCAAGGTGATCTTCTCACCGTCAAACCGTGCCAGCATACCACGCCCGCTACTTGCCCCAAGATCAAACGCCAATACATTTTTTGTCATATTTTCTGTCCTCCATGATCATAACTCTTCATCCATAGGATAACACTATCAAAGTTCTATCTGCATCAACCGTCTATACATGATTAAACTCACGTACATACTTTACAAATTCATGCTCCGGTAACGGTTTTGAATAATAATATCCCTGTAAATAATCCCCCTGCAGCCGCCTAAATATTTCAATATGTTCTTCCGTCTCAATTCCCTCTGCAATAACTTTCTTACCCTCATTTTTGATAACCGGCATCAGATCATCCAAAAACTGATTGCCGCCTTCGCCATAAGACCATACCAGACTTTTATCAATCTTTACATAGTCGATTGGCAGCTCCAAAATACTCAAAAGAGTAGAACAGCCTGTTCCGAAATCATCTAATGCCACCTGCATGCCAAACTTACGAAGCCTGTCTAACGTACGCTCTACCGCCTGAGGATCCTGAAATTCACTCTCTGTAATCTCCAAATGGATCCGTTCCACCGGAATGTCATATTCTGCAGCGATCTTAACAAAATCCTCTGTCAACCGCTCGTACTGACATTGTCCCGGCGAAATATTAACATTCATATATTCGATCCCATAATCAAAAATATGATTTTGACTGGCAAAAATACAGGCACGCCGGAAGATCAGCTCACCCAATTTCAAAATACAGTGATTCTCTTCCGCAACATGAATGAAATATTCCGGATTGATAAAGTTGCCTTCCTGATCTTTCATTCTGCTAAGCACCTCCAGCGAAGTGATCTTATCCTGTTCCAATGAATATACCGGCTGCATATGAATTTCCATTCTTTGATCTAAGATTGCTTCTTCAATATAACGCAGCACTTCTCTCTGTCGTTCGGTTTCTGTCATAATATCATAACGCAGAGTGATCAACTCTCCCTGTTTATGATGCGACTTGTGATCAGACCTTGCATAGTGGATCCATTGCACTAATTTTTCAAAAGACGTATCATCGCCTTCATATGCCAACAAATAGTAGCAATAGTTCGTTTTGATCACTTCATCCTCAATCTCCCACCGTTTTGGCAGATAGGATAAAAAGAGTTCATGCAGACGCTTGATCTGCTCTTTGTCTCGACAATGGACTGCAAAGGTCGAGGCACCAATGCGATACACCGTTGCCTCCCGCTTTGTCCCTGTATCACGCAGTATTTCAGATATATTACTTCTTACCTGAGCCAGATTCTCATACTGATGTATACGCAGCAAAGAATTGTATTCGTTAATACGAACCAGCAAAAAATTGGCCGGCTCCCGGTATTGTACGCATTCCCGCAATATGTCAAAAAAGGCTGTCTGGTTAAATGCCCAAGTCAAACGATCCATGTAGTAATCCGGACTCTGGAACAACAAAAAATACGCGAAGATGATAGCTGCCAAGATGGGATACACAAAGCGGCAGCAAAAGATTCCAATGTGCTGCAGCCCAATTGCTCCAACAAACACTATATTACAGAGCAAAAAGAAGCCTTTCTTCTGCTTGCCCATCTTTTTTTCATGCAAGAGCAGATAGATCATGGCACTCACCACATACACTACCGTGATTCCTTCGGTAATACCGGAAACCGAAATCCCATGAAAAACATACTTTCCATTGCTCCAAGAATTACTCTGTAAAAATGGAAGTACAAAGCAAACCGCAGCAAGCACCACCATCAAAATGCTCATTGAAAATATATGCTTATCATGATAGTTCGTCAAATACGCTAAACTCAAGAAATACAGTACGTATACTGCGATCAACAGATAATAAATACTGCCATCTAACGCATTGCATAAACGTTGTGTATGTACACTGCATGTTATCATTCCGCTATTGATCATACCACAGAGCCCATCAATAAGATTTCCGACGATCAACAGACATACATTACATAAAAACAGATTGTTGGAACGCGTGCACAGTCTCTTTTTGCCGACAATACAGCACAAAAGCAAGATCATTAACAACGAAGCTCCGATCTCATAATGCACATTATAAGGTATCATTTTCATAATGTACATCCCCTCCTCTCCGTCTGAGCCAGTCAATCAACTCATCTTCTTGCATATACGGAGTCATCGACTCACCCTGCACGCCTGTCACGCCCATCTCCCGAAACGTACCAAGCGGCATACTGTAATCTACGCCATCCAGAAAAATCTGCCAATTCTGTCTACGCAGCATATGTACCAGATGTTTTAGCTCCATCTGACGATCCTGCATAAAACGTTTTGTCATGTTTTGATGAAACTTCGCCATGTCAAACGGCAGCGCTAACATATCTTTAAGGTTGCACACATTCATACCGAATTGATCCAACAATACAACGAACCCCTTATCGCGCAAATACTGAATATTTTCGTTCAGAATATTTTCCGGCAACGCCTGATCGACATTAATCTCAATAACTAACTGCTCCGGACGTATCTGATGAAACAGCAATATATCGCAATACTGTTCGATCATTTCCTGTGAACTGATCTGCATCGTTGTCATACTAATATGAAGATGCCTGATACCCTGTTCAAAAATATAATGTTTCACAGCAAAGCCTATCACCCGCTCCAAGCAGTACAATGTAATTCGATTGCCATTGCCATTTTTCTCGGCAAGTCTCCATATATCACTTTCTTCCAAATAGACTCCGTCCGGCATAGTAAGCATAACCTTGGTTGCAAGTCCGGCAACCTCTCCTGCCTCCGTGTCATAAATCGGCTGAAATCGGAATAAAAACTCATCTCCGTTTGTCATCTCGTTCAATCTGCTGACGGCTGACAATTCTCTCTGTAATAAAATCTTAATATCACCCTCGTAACGAAGTACCTCCTCTGAAATAGACCGTTCTAATATCACATGCCGCAGTCCTTCCATGATCCGATAAAAATCACCGGCATTATACTCCGCATCGATGAACTGTATCATATAAAGCCCGTAGCTGACCGGAATATTTTGTCCGTTGATCCGAAGTACCTTCGGCATACTCTGCAGCAAATAACGACCTGCTTCCCACGCCTTACTATACGTTTTGAACACTACAACATACTCGGAATTATGGAATTTATACACACCACGTGCTTTCGTTGTGCTTTGCAAATAGGAAGCAATACGATTATGAACTATCGACAACTCTTGCTCTGAACACATATTCATCATACTGGACAGATTACGGATATTAACCGATACACAAGCAAAATTATCCTGATATCTTTCGTACTCTTCAACAACTTTCCGAAAGCCGATACGGGAAAAACAGCGCATATTCTGTTCCAAATGCTGATCCGACATATGCATTGTAACATAGTACACAATAACGAGCAGTGACAAAATAAAGTAAGTAAGTCTCCAGCGCATAGGTGTCATATATTGAAAATACATCGTTACCATAATGATCGGAACAGTCCATGTAAGAATAAGAAGCTGCTCTTTTGCAATCTTATGACGATATCGATAGAGGAAATATGCATCAGCCAGCATAAGTATTTCTGCACAGATCAATAACACTACCATGCCATAATGAATCTGGTATTGTCCTTTATGTAACCCATTATATTCAAAAAAGAAATGTGTCCATGGATTAGACAATAACGCAATATCAACCAACAGGTCAAACACTAAAAACACTGCACTGATGCCTTGATAAAATACATTGGCACATCCGAGCGTATTTAGTGTGTATTTATAAAACAACAGGCAAACCTGATATAGGCTAAGATTTACCACAGTGGCAACTACAGTTGCCATAAATAGAGCATTGCTGCCTACAACATATACACACGAACGTCCTATAAGATCCACGATCACCGTACAGATCGTCATGATCACCAGTAAATTAAACGTTCGGTTTCTCTTGATATCTAGCCATTTGTGATACGTATAGGACACCAAAATAAGTGCCAGTATCACGATCGACATCACCTCATAAGAAATTACATAATCCATCTTATTCTCCCATGCCCCTCATCGTCCGGAAACTCCGGACAATGAGTCGCTACATTTCCATCATCTCTATCCTCATATATTAATTATCATCCTTCGGCGAATAGATATGATACTGATCTTTTCCGTTCGCTTTGGAATAATACAGAGCACAATCGGCTTGTGTATATAACTCCGTAAAGCTATCTCCCATATCCGGTGCATACGCTACTCCAATACTGCTCGTGATCGATACACTGGCTGCATTGTCCGTATAAGTACGACGGTTGCCGGCACAGATTTCCTGTGCTTTCTTGCCGATAAACTCTAATAGTCCCTGCTCATCAAATGCCTGATAGGATACGCATACTGCAAACTCATCGCCGCCGAGTCTGCCAATGCAATCCTGATTCGCAAATACTTTATTAAGACATTGCGCTGTCTCTACGATCGCCTGATCTCCATAAATATGACCAAGCGTATCGTTAACATTCTTGAAATTATCCAAGTCGACCATATAGAAAATAACGTATTTATCGCCTCGGTTTTTGAGCATTAAAGAAACACGTTTTTCCATTGTCTTCTTATTGAGAACACCTGTCAACATGTCATTCTCAGCCCGCTGAACAAGCTCTTTCTCTTCGCTTAATTCCTCATCAACATTGACGATTTTACCGACGAACGATTCATTAGCGCCAAACTCATTACGTTCCAGTATACCGACAATACGATACCATCTGTAATTTCCTTTGATGTTACGGATACGTACTTCTGTATTAAATTTCGTATCCTCTCCCTCCCAAAAGCTGCTCATGCGACCTCTCAGAGAATAATCATCCTCATGGATCCAATCATATATATCATACACGGCTTCTCCGGAAAGTTTGCCGATCTCTGTTCCAATGATGCTCTTAACATCACCATAAAACTCCATTTTGTGTGGACGAAATGTCACCTGGAACGATACACTCTGATCACACTGCTCTAAAATGTTATGTCGCTCGTTTTCTGTGCGAAGCTTAATATTGCGTACCATTATGTATGCAGACATAGCAAGAAATATCAAGATAAAGATCACAGATATGACGGTTAACACTATTGTACCCGTGCTAACCACACCGACCGTTGAGCCAAAGCTGTCCATCGGCATCGTCGTAACAGCGTACCAATTGTTGACACTAAGCGGTACGTACTGCGCCGAATATTTGACTCCGGCATGCTGATAGTCTACTGATGCGATCAACTGATTCTCCATGCGTTCCTCTAATTCATCCACCGAACTGACACCATCTAACACCTGACAGCTGTTCAAGTATGAGAAATGATTGCCACCACGATTTTTCAACATGGATTCATAGTCGTTATCTCCAAGCACATAATCGCCTAATCCGTTGACAATACAGAGTGCACCGTCTCCTTTGTAATCCGCTTCATTCAAGACAGTCTTAATTTCCTGTGTCAAAATCCCTGCTGTAATCGTCATAACTGTCTTGCCGTTCTTTTGAACCGGTGCATAAAAGCGCAATACTTCCTTATCGTCCGTATCGACCTCTATCGACGGCGCTGCAACATTTTTTCCTTGCATCAGCGTATCATAAAAGGGCTTGTCCTTAAGATTGTCTACCTCATAATTTGCCCCACAGATCTTCTTTCCTTCGTTGTTTAACAGGCATATTCTGCTAAATTCATTCTGTCCTACCAGAACTGTATGCAGATCATCAGGATCTGTGCTGCGAAGTTGCGCGATACAGTCTGCCATTGTATTGAGCAATTCCACTCTGTTCGTTAAATAAGAGTCAATATATTTGCCATAGACAAATGCGTTCATGCCCATGTTCTGCTCTGATAAGTTGCGCCGCACATTAACCACTTCACCGGCGATCTGAACGCCTGTAACAATTGACAAAATTAATGAGATAACCAGCACAGCAATGTAAACCCATTCCAATTTAATATGTTTTTTCATATGCTACCGTATAGCTCCTCTCGTGTTTTGCCACCCAAGTATATACATCCCCACATATATACACATTCTTTGTTACAGCTTCGACTTTACAAAGCTGCACATAATTATTTACAGTATACTCTTTTTCTGCGGTTTTGCCAATATGCATTGCGAGCCCCGCCAAAGGAAAAAAGTTGCACGATATCTGCCGTATTACGGACCCACGCAAAGAAAAAGGTTTCACAACGCTTGCCGCATCATGAAACCTTTGTATCACACTATATGTGGTTATGTCTCGCATCTCAGTCAATGTCTGCCCCCGACCTTTTCCATTCATCATAATAAATATCTATATACGGACTATGGTTTGGTTTATCTTCATTCCACAATTCCTGAAATATCTGCACCCTGTCGTTTTTCCAGGAAACTTCGTAATCCGCTGGTCCAAATTTGTATTCCCTGACCTGCTTCAAAGTATTGTATCCTGTTTGGACATAAATAATGTTATGTTGCTTGCTTTCCTCTGGATTTGAACCAGAAACATACACTTCCTGTATACATAATACCCAATTCCCACCTGGCTCTTGCTGTTCATAACGGTAGAAATCACCAAAACCATCATATGTTCCATCATTGTCCATGCTTTCCAGCCAGATTACAAAAGAAGTCCCTACAGCCACATGCAGGACAAACAACAATGCAAATAAAACAACGGTTCGTATTTTCTTTTTCCAAAAAATAAAGAAAACAACAGGCATAAGGATAAAAAATATATACGCCCATAAATATACGCCAGACAAGTAGGTAACATGTTTGCCATAAAAACACTCTGTAAGTTTATTATAATGAACAACCTGCCGTTTCTGACTGACCCAAAAATAAAGACAGTCAAAAGCAAATAGAAACAGAACAAAACTATATGCACCCAAACAGCCTATTTTCTTAATCCTGCCATTTTTTTCCAAATCTTTTTATCCTCCTTATACTACTCTATTTGTTCATTAATCTCCTCAATCCACCCACTGTCATCACTCTCAAACAGCTTTATGAACTTTCCAAAATTACTGCTACCAGTAACAGAATCATCTGAATCCAACTTTCTCACTCGCTGACTCATATTTTTATAATTCTCCGCAGTAACATGTTCCATAACTTCCCGAATCTGGTCTGCTCTTCCTTTGTAATTTTCTACTCCGGTATATTCCTTTATCAACGGAGCATTTACTGGTTTTGCTGGAGATTTCAGATTTTCATCGGTCCAATGCTTAGATATAATCTGCATCGTACATGGATTACCAAATATAATCACTTCATTCGCTGCACTATCCACACCATGAAACTCATTAATTTTACGTTTAATGTCCTTATATTGCTCGTGAGGTTTCTTTTCCGTATCACAGAACACAAGCACAAGTTCATCTGCTCCATTTTGATATCGGTCCTGATACCTCGCTGGGATATTACCATTTCCACCAGCATTTGCCAGTGAAATATCATATTGCTCATTCCATACTTTTAAAATTTTTAATCGTTTTAGATATTCAAATTCCTCATTGCCTTCACAGATAATGCAGATTTTGTGATTATCCAAAAACTTAGGGAGTTTATTTGGCATCGGCATCATCCCCCTTTACATTACCTTTAATACTAAGCAAAGAGTTAATCAATTCAGGATCAGGTAAAGCACCAAGTGCACCTTTTCTATATTTTTCCATAACATCCGTCGTATCCCTCACTCCCTGCTGCGCAGTAAAATCAGCAAGTGAATATACATATACACCTTCCTCATCTTTATGCACAAACCAAATCTGCTCCTTCCGGAACATTCTCTTGCAGTCCATGAGATTTATATCATGAACTGTAAATATCATCTGTGCACTTGTATTTAATTCATTATTAAACATCGCAACAATCGCCCTTGTAAGCTTAAAATGAATACTGCTATCCAACTCATCCACCACTAATATTCTGCCCTGTTCAAGTGCTTCAATTACATAACTGGCAATAGCTGCAATCTTCTTTGTTCCTGTGGAATCAAACATCATACTTGGTACATGAACACCTTTATATGTGGAAACTAACCTAATCTGATCCATAATATTCTCCGGAATATCAAGCACTTTCTCATCTGGCTTTTCATCCCCTTCTCCCGTTTTCAGTTGTATCTTATCCATATCCACATACTCATAGTTATCCATATACAGGTCTGCATTTTTTATAAACTCAACAACCTTTTGCTGTAACTGA
The DNA here is from genome assembly GCF_054161275.1 of Jutongia sp. SJQ-6. Next base: position 1,667,338 of record NZ_CP195314.1, read on the forward strand.
TTCTTATTTTTCATGAGTTCAATTGTGTGTTGCATAGGTATGTTATTCATATTGATGACATCAATTTTTTCTGCAAATCCGACAAGAATCTGCTTCATCTCGTTGACATGTTCAAATTTACTTGTATCTACTACATAGCATAGCAAATTATTCTTCGATACAACTGAAATCATATTCTGAACAGATTCATCAATACACTCATATATTTCACTAACAGTATCTTTTTTCAACCAACAAACTTCCTTTTCGTTGTTGTACTGATCTTTAAATATCTCCGAAAATGACTCATATATATATTCTTCTTTTTCAGCATCATACTTAAAATCATAAGAAAACTTTCTTCCAGATGCCATAAATGTAACGCCTAACTCGCATACATCACTATCAGTAAATATATTTGGCATCAGTCCATTCTTCTTATTTAAAAGTACATTACTTATTGCCCTAATGCACTTAATTAGACATGTTTTACCAGCATTGTTTGGTCCATATATTCCTACCGTTTTAAGGACATTAAAATTATTCTCTTTGTGAACATTTGCTCCAAATTTTTTATTACGCATATCTGCTTTCATTGAAAATGTAATATCATCCTCAAATGCGTAACAGTTTTTTGCTCTTACCTCTATAATCATGGCTCATTCCTCCAAGTCACTTTTCCTATTTACTTATCATTATTATATCATAAATCATTTTTTGTGCAACTTTTTTTCATAAAAAATATTTTTTTTGCGAATTTAACGATATATCATATAGCAAAAAAGCAGCCTTTCGATTTTCTGCAAGCACAAAAACGGGAAACCCCATTTTATAAGGTTCCCCAGACTTACGGATACTATTCAAACTCGATCAGACACGATTACTCTGCCAGACCTCCGACCATTTCCGATACATATTCATAAATCTTTGGCCCTGCCTGTTCTCCGTATTGTGCCACAATGCGAACAATCGCACTGCCGACAATGGCTCCATCTGCAATCTGTGTATACTGATGAACCTGCTCCGGCTTATTAATACCGAAACCTACTGCTGTTGGCACATCTGTCACCTGACGGATCATATCAACGATCTGTCCTACATCGGTCGTGATCGTGTCACGCACACCGGTTACTCCGAGCGAAGATACTACATAGATGAATCCTTCTGCCTCTTTGGCGATCATCTGAATACGCTCCTGTGAGGTCGGTGCGATCAGAGAGATCAACTTCAAGTCATATTTTTCGGTAAATTCCTGCAGTTCGCCTTTTTCTTCAAAAGGCATATCCGGAATGATCAATCCATCGATTCCTATTTCTGCACATCTCTTGCAAAAACGGTCATATCCATATTTATACAGCGAATTTGCATATGCCATAAATGCTAACGGGATCTGTGTCTTTTTCCGAAGTTTTGCTACCATATCAAAGATCTTATCTGTCGTGCATCCTGCGCTCAACGCACGAAGATTGGCTTCCTGTATAACCGGGCCCTCTGCGATCGGGTCCGAAAATGGAATTCCGATCTCTACAAGTGCTGCACCCGCTTTTTCCATTTCCAAAATAAACTCCTCGGTCTTGTCCAGACTGGGATCTCCTGCTGTAATAAATCCAATAAATGCTTTTTTGTTATCAAATGCGTTTTGTATTCTATTCATGTAAATCAATCCCCCTATATCTGGCAATTGCTGCTACGTCTTTGTCTCCGCGGCCGGACAGGCAGCAGATAATGATCTGATCTTTGCTCATCGTCGGTGCGATCTTCATCAGGTGTGCTACCGCATGCGAACTCTCGATCGCTGCGATAATGCCCTCTTCTTTGGCAATGTACTCAAAGGCATTCACGGCTTCTTCATCAGTTACCGGAACATATTCCGCTCTTCCAATGTCTTTGAGATATGCATGTTCCGGCCCCACACCCGGATAATCAAGACCGGCTGAGATTGAATATACCGGCGCGATCTGTCCAAATTCATCCTGGCAGAAGTAGGATTTCATACCATGGAAGATTCCCTCGGTTCCGGTTGCCATCGTCGCAGCGGTCCGATCCGTATCAACACCGAGCCCGGCAGCTTCACAACCAATCAAACGTACCGATTCATCACCGATAAATTCATAGAACATACCCATGGAATTACTTCCACCACCAACGCATGCCATAACGACATCCGGCAGTTTTCCTTCTTTTTCCAATATCTGTGCTCTCGCTTCCTTACTGATCACGCTCTGGAAATCACGCACGATCGTTGGAAACGGATGCGGTCCCATAACCGAGCCAAGCACATACAGGGTGTCATCCACACGGCTGACCCACTCTCTCATACATTCATTAACGGCATCCTTAAGCGTCATCGTGCCACTCTCTACCGGATGCACTTTGGCACCCAACAGTTCCATACGATATACATTCAATGCCTGACGGATCGTATCTTCTTTACCCATAAAGATCTCACAATCCAGATCTAACAATGCTGCCGCCGTTGCTGCTGCCACGCCATGCTGCCCGGCTCCCGTCTCTGCGATAATACGTGTCTTGCCCATCTTCTTAGCAAGCAGCGCCTGGCCGAGCACGTTGTTGATCTTATGAGATCCTGTATGATTCAAATCTTCACGCTTAAAATATATTTTGGCACCGCCCAGATCTCTCGTCATCTTTTCTGCATAATAAAGAAGTGACGGTCTGCCTGCATATTCCCGAAGGAGCGTATCCAGCTCTTCGACAAACTCCGGATCGTTTTTGTAATGCTCATATGCCTCTTCCAAATGGTGAATCTCATTCATCAGCGTCTCGGGAATATACTGCCCGCCATGCTGTCCAAATCTTCCTTTACTCATTGTAATCCTCCTAAATCGTAACTAATTATACGTTTCGTTCACTCGTACCGCCTAAATCGTAACTAATTGTTCGTTTCGGTCACTCGTACTGCCTAAATCGTAACTAATTGTTCGTTTCGTTCACTCGTACCGCCTGCGCAAATGCTTTCATTTTATTAAGGTCTTTGCAGTCCTCTGTCTCCATACAGCTGCTGGCATCAATACCATACGGCGAAGTCATTCTGACCGCCTGCTGCACATTATCCACTGTGAGCCCCCCTGCCAAGAAAAATGGTTTCTCCAGTGCTTTGATCAGCGACCATTCAAACGTGCGTCCATTGCCGCCCGCTGCTTCGCCTTCCTTAGACCACGCATCTAACAACAAATACTCACAGTCTATCTCGGAGATATTCTCCAAATCTGCAGTGGATCCAACTTTCACCGTCTTTATGATCTTTGCCGTTTTGCCAAGCAGCGCAGTGCGTTTTCTAAGTGCTTCAATATACGCCGCATCTTCGCTGCCATGCAGCTGTGCATATTCGATCACCCCTGCCGCCAAAAGCTCTGCAATAAAGTCCACCGGCTGATCGACGAACACTCCTACTGTATGAATGCGTGGATCCAGTTGTTCGACAAGCTCTGCCGCTTCCTCTCGGGTCACCTGCCGTTTACTCGGTGCAAACACAAACCCGGCAAAATCCGGCTGCACTTCATTGGCATAAGCAACATCTTCCGGTCTGCGCAGACCGCATATTTTCAAGTGAATCTTGAGCTGCTGCAATGCCTGAACACGGTCTTTAGCACGCATCAGCGTCTCTCCGATCAGCACACCATCTACCGCGTTGCGCTCCAATTCTTTAATATCCTGTGCCGTCTTGATACCACTTTCTGAAATAAATATAATATCCTTCGGCACCTGTGCGCGAAGCCGCACGCTGTTATGAATATCAACTGTAAAATTGCGAAGATCGCGGTTATTTACTCCGATCACACGTGCCCCCGCCTTGATCGCACGATGAACTTCTTCCTCATCATGCGCTTCCACGATAGATGTCAGCCCTAGCGAATCCGCAACCTCCCGAAAATGTAAGAGTTCTTCATCCGAAAGGATCGCACAGATCAAAAGCACCGCATCGGCGCCGATCACCTTAGCCTCATAGATCATATACTCATCAACCGTGAAATCCTTGCGCAGTATCGGAATACTGACGGTTTGACGCACCGCCTTCAAATACTCATTGCTCCCCTGAAAATAATAGGGTTCGGTCAGCACGGAAATCGCTGCTGCACCACCTTCTTCATAATCTGCCGCAATCTCCCGGTACGGAAAATCCTCTGCGATAAGACCCTTGGATGGGGATGCTTTCTTCACCTCACAGATAAAGGATATCCCCTCAGCCTTAAGTGCCTGTTCCATCGGAAATCCGGTATCAGCGTTAAGTGCCTGCGCCTGCTCTTTCATCTGCGCAAGCGTTATTTTCTGTTGATTTTCTGCCACTCTTACTCTTGTCTTAGCAGCAATCTCTTCTAATATATTCACGCAAGTCCTCCTATTTCTGTCCGCTCACGATTTTACACGCAGTATCGTATCTATGCAACTCCTATCGCAACATTTCACGCAAAAAACATTGTCGACAGATTATTTGGCGGTAAGTTTCTGTAACTGCTCTAATGCTGCGCCGCTCTCAAGCACCTCTTTGGCTTTGGCAATGCCCTCTTCAAAGGTAATTCCCGCCGTTGCTGTATAAATCGCTGCACCTGCATTTAACAATACAACATCTGTCTTCGGCCCTTTGGCTCCGCCAAGAATATCTCGCACGATCTGTGCATTTTCCTGTGGTTCTCCACCAACGAGATCGCTCTTTTCGCAACGTGTAAAACCAAACTGTTCCGGCGTGATCTCGTAAGTTTTGTACTTGCCATCTCGATATTCGCATACTTTCGTCGGTGCACTAAGGGAGATCTCATCAATACAATCCATTCCATAGACAACCATCGTACTTTTCACACCGAGATTAACTAATACATGCGCCAACGGTTCTACCAAGTTTTCATCGCATACACCCATCAACTGCATATTAGCTTTTGCCGGATTTGCAAGCGGTCCCAAAATATTAAACATTGTGCGGATACCGATCTCGCGGCGAACTGCACCAACAAAGCGCATTGCCGGATGATATTTCTGCGCAAATAAGAAACAGAAATTGTTGTCACGAAGAGACTGTAAGCTCTCCTCTGCATCTCCATCAATCTTTACGCCAAGCGCCTCGAGGCAATCTGCTGTTCCACATTTGCTGGAGGCTGCACGGTTACCATGTTTGGTTGTCTTGATGCCTGCTGCACTCGTGATCAATGCTGCCAGTGTAGAAATGTTGATCGTGTTGGATCTGTCTCCACCGGTACCAACAATTTCTAACGTATCCATATCATTGTCAAACGGAGCACAATGACTTCTCATAACTTTGGCTGCCTCTGTAATCTCTTCAATTGTCTCACCCTTGATAGCAAGTGCTGTTAGGAATGATGCTTTCTGTGCATCGGTTGCTTCACCTGTCATGATCTCTTCCATTACCTGCTTCATTGTCTCCGGTGTAAGATCCTCACCTGCTACTAATGTGCTAATTGCCTCTTTAATCATAGTGATCACTCATTCCTTTCTCGTTATTTACAAACTTTGCTGTATTGTTTCCTGTTACTGTTTCAAAAAATTCTTTAACATATCAATTCCTTTGGGTGTCAAGATCGACTCTGGATGAAACTGCAGTCCGTACGTTGGTGCCTCTTTATGTTTCACTCCCATGACTTCTCCATCGTCCGTCGTAGCAATGACCTGCAAGCATTCCGGTATCGTCTCTTTCTGAGCGATCAGCGAATGATATCTTGCGACCTCTGCCGTCTCTCCAATCCCCGCAAAAACCAGGCATTCGGTGTCAAGCGCTGCCACCGACATCTTGCCATGCATCAATTTCTTGGCATATGTTATGGTCGCTCCGTACACCTCACAGATTGCCTGATGTCCCAGACATACGCCAAGGATCGGTACTTTGCCGTTAAAATATTTGATAACCTCTTCACAGACACCTGCCTTAGAAGGACGTCCCGGCCCCGGCGACACTATGATGTGTGTCGGTGCCAATTGTTCGATCTGCTCTACCGTCATCTCATCGTTACGGATCACACGGATATCCGGGGCGATCGTTCCAACCAGCTGCACAAGGTTATAAGAAAAACTATCGTAATTATCAATCAATAAAATCATATGGCTCCTCCTTACTGCACTGCCATTATGCTATGCCCTGTGCTTTATCTACTGCATCCATTACTGCTTTCGCTTTGTTGATGCACTCATGATACTCATTTTCCGGTACACTGTCTGCCACGATACCGGCTCCGGATCTGACAAAGATCTTGTCGTTTTTCTTAAACACGGTACGGATTGCAATACAAGTGTCAAGATTGCCGGTAAAATCAACATAACCAATGGCTCCGCCATAAATGCCACGCTTATTGTTCTCTAATTCATTAATGATCTCCATCGCACGGATCTTTGGTGCGCCCGATAAGGTTCCTGCCGGTAACACTGCATCCACTGCATCTAAGCTGTCTTTGTCATCTCTGATCTCACCCCGCACGGTCGATCCTATATGCATAACATGTGAATATTGCAGCACCGCCATATAATCTTCCACTTCTACGCTGCCATACTTACTTACTTTGCCAAGATCATTTCTGCCAAGATCTACCAGCATATTGTGCTCCGCGCGCTCTTTTTCATCACCAAGCAGCTCTGTTCTAAGTCGCTCATCTTCTGCGGCATCCTTGCCGCGGGGTCTTGTTCCGGCAAGCGGAAATGTATGCAGCACGCCATCTTCCAGTTTCACTAACGTCTCTGGCGAAGCACCCGCCACTTCAATGTCATCGCTGCTAAAATAAAACATATATGGGGATGGATTGATCGTGCGCAGCATACGATACGCATTGAACAAACTTCCCTCATAATCGGCTTCCAAACGATTGGAAAGCACTACCTGAAAAATATCTCCCTCGTAAATATAATGCTTCGCTTTCTCAACCATCGCACAATATTCCTGCTCCGAAAAGAGTGGGCGAAACTCTGATGTGATCTTACCCGGCGTGATCTGTGCCGGTGTGCCATGCTCTATAAGATCCACGATTTCTTCAATTTCTGCGAGACATCTGTCATATTCCTGTTCCAGATTCTCTGTCCTTGCATTGGCGATGATGTATATCTTTTGACGAAGATTATCAAAAGCGATCACCTTGTCAAACAACATAAGGTCGACATCCTTAAACCCTTCCTGATCGTCGGCATCCAAATTAAGCTTTGGTTCGCTGTACTTAACATAATCATAAGAAAAGTATCCGACCAATCCTCCGGTAAAGCTTGGAAGATCTTTTACTTTTGGACTGGTGTATTCTTTCAAGATCTCCTTGATCTTTGCTCCCGGATGAGCTACCGGCTCTTTTGCTCCTTCTTCGCTCCCACTTTCACGTATACACATTTCACCGTTCATACAGGTGATCTCTAATTTCGGATCATATCCCAAAAATGTGTATCTTCCCCATACTTCCTGATTTTCTACGCTTTCTAACATGTAGCAATGTTTGCTCACGCCTTTTAGGATGCGTAACACTTCCATCGGTGTCACGGTATCCGAAAGGATCTCCCGGCTGATCGGCACAACTTTGTAGCCATCTGCCATCTGTTTTGCCTGTTCCAGTGTTGTCATAAAAACCCTCCATTCCGCAGACGCTTTGGCGTCGAAGGAACCGCGAGCCAAATGTCAGATTTGGCGTCGAAGGAACCGCGAGCCAAATGTCAGATTTGGCTCTGCGAACAGGGCTACTTTGTGACGCCTGCAGCACAAATAGCCGTGTGATAAAATACTGCATCAGCAGTATTTTTCACACTAACCTCCTTCGTTTCAAGCAAAGAGTTTCTTAATAGCGGAGCATTTTTTGCATATATAAAACAAAAAAAGTCCTTGTTTAGCATATAAATGCTAAACAAGGACGGTTAATCTTTTACCCGCGGTGCCACCTTGTTTCGTGAAACCTCACGCTCTTTGCGAAATACCAACATATTCCCGGCAACTGACGCATGCCTTACGTCATGGAATACTCAGCCGGATCACCAGCTTTTGACCATGCCCTCTGCGGTCCATTTAATGAACAGCTCTCTGCGGTTTCTCAGCATCCCCGCTCTCTGTAAGCGCCTCTTTCATTTTTATCTCCGCTTCAACGGTTTATTATTATGAAATTAACAATAGTATACTCCTTTTGTAGGATTTGTCAACTATCTTCTTTTCTGATTGAGAAAATTTCTTTTTCAGAAGATCAAACTCCTTCTTCATCAAAAAACAGAATTACAGATTGTCGTACAGATCCTCTGTGAATGTCAGGCTGCCCCGATAACCTGCATACGTACGGTTAAACACCAAACGTTCATTCATCGGAAAGGCTGCCAGAATAAATTGAATATCCTTTTCCAATGCCACCTCACGTTCATTGCTGCTGCCGATCAACAGCGTGATCTCTTCTTCCTCTTCCCGCAGTGCCTGATTGATCTCATACTGATCGGATGCAAAGATCACCTTTGGCGGTTTCGCATATTCCAAATCCTCAATCTGTGCCACAATGCGATCCTTATCCTCTTGACGGAACAGTGGTTCTGACACGATGACAAGCACCGGCGTAAAACTAAAATCATTTGCCAGATATCTGGTGATACCCACAGCGTTGTTAGCATCTGCCACAACCGCAAAACGCTTCCAGCTAACCCCTCCGACAGACTGCGCTAAATAATCATAAACATATTCTTCTTCCGCAGCGATCACTTTATCCACGATCTCTTGATCCAAGTGCATTGCCTCTGCTACCTGTCTGACAAATTTTGTCGTGTCGGTTGCCCCGACAAATAAGCCCGGAACGCGGATGCTTGGAATACCAAATTTTTGTTCCATCTTTTTGGCCGGTCCCTTAAACAGCCATGGATTGATGATGATGTTTAGTGCTGCACCGGAACATTTGCGGATCGTTTCAATACCCTGATGCTTTGTAAAGAACGTATTTACCTTAAGACCTAACGCAGATAAAATACGATCGATCTCCTCAAGCGCACCGCTCCAAAACGGATCATGATACGGGATGATCCCGAAAATATTAACCAATTTATCATCTTTCGGCACATCTTCTTCTATCACCTGATTGATCATCGTCGTCCAAACCGTTTCATAGCCGAGATTGCTGTCTCCGACAAAGCCCGGCGTCTCGATCGGATATACGGAATACCCCTTATCTTGAAATTCTTCTGTAACGCTGACAATGTCATCACCGATAATTCCTGCGGTACATCCCGTCAATACGAAATATGCATCCGCATCAATAATATCAATAGCCCCCTGAACAGTTGTGCGCAGTTTTTCAGTACCGCCAAAAACAACTTCTTTTTCCAACATATTGGTAGAAGGCAGTGATACAGATGACACAAAACGAGAAGATTTGTGTCCGGACTGCCCTTGATCTGCTGCTGTAGTCTGCATACAGCAGCCCGGTCCTGAATGATAGATCGGACACACACGGTCGATCGCTCCTAATACAGAATTAATGCCTGCTAAAACACAGCCGCCCTTTGGATTTTCTGTAACCTGTGACATATCTTTTCCTGCCTTTCTTTATTTCTTGATATACTTAAATGCATCCTGCTCATACCACGAATCCTTATATGGTAATTTACTATGTTGTGCTAACTTTACATTAAATCCCGGATTTTGCAGCTGATCTGCGATTTTGTTGCCAAGATAGATCAGACCGTCATATCCCATCGTCGGACGCTTACCGTCCAATACATGTGTAGTCGGAATGCCAAGCTTAGCCGCCCAGTCCGGAACACCAATAAAAGCATCCGGTTTTAATTTATTCACAAGATTGACCTGCTCGAATGGCTGCATATTGGCAATATCAACGACGAAGTCTTTATGAATGCCATTGAGATATTCGATATCTGTCTGTGCATCTTCATCATAGGTTGGTGTCTCTAATCCCACCAATTCCATGCCAAAATCATCGATCAAAGCTGCTGCCGCAAAAGATCGCCCGGTACCGCCACAGATAAATACCCGCTTACCTTGCAGTCTGTCACGAAGTTTCTGAACAAGCGGCATGATACGCTCTCGCTCTTTCGCAATGATCTCTTCGACTTCCTCTTCCTTGCCCAGCACTTTTGCAATACCGCGGTACCATTTTTCGGTATTACGGATACCGATCGGCATCACCGTATGCGAATATGGGATCTCATAATCTTCCCATAAGGTTTTCATAAATTCATCTGCAAATACTTTACAGATCGAAGTAGATGCCTCGGCTGCCGGAATGCGCTTGATCTTCTCCAGAGAACTATAAAATGGTATGTAATTTACCTCCACGCCAATATTGTGCAGCATACGCTCCATCTCTTTCTGATCAGCATAGCTAACCGTTGTCGGCGCAAACAGATTTACTAATCCTTTTTCTTTCGGCACACTCTCTTTCTTGAGAATATACTTATTGATCGCTAAAAATGCTGCGTCAAAACCGGAAGCACAGATCTTGGACTTAAAGCCCTCACAATGGATCGGCACCAGAACGGTGTCCGGATACTCTTCCTGCAGATCATATGCGATCGCATCGATATCATCTCCAATAATACCGGAGGCACAGGAAGCATAGATAAAGGCAAGCTTCGGATGATAACGTTCCACTGCCTTTTTCACTGCCTCGCGAAGTTTCTGTTCGCCGCCAAACACAACGCTTTTCTGATCCACATTTGATACGATAATGCGTGGATTGCGGATATTTTTAATGCCGCGGTGCGCCTGACCGACACGGAACATATCCACTGCCATGATCGAACAGCCAACACATCCCTGCGGGGAGTGCGAAATAAATACAGAGTCTTCCAAAGACATCAATGCCGCCATACTATTGATCTGCTGGCACTGCAATCCCTGTGCAAACGTTCGGTCTGCTTTTTTCAAACAGCCTTTTCGAAACTGCTCCTCGACTTCTTTTCCCGTCGTTCCTAAATCATTAATTCTGCCCGGTTTACTTTCTCTCACACCGGAATACTGCTTTTTCGCCATAACAATCTTTCATTCCTTTCTCGCAATGCGTCAATGATTTACAATTTTGCTGCTAGATCACATATTGATCCGTCCATAGATTTTGCTGCCATTCCACCAAATCTTCCAGAGTCATGCCCTCTAACACACCATTGATTGCTTCGTCTAGTTTCTGCCAAATGATCAAGCTGACACAGGTTGCCTTATTTTCACAAGGCCAACCATTGGCACCAACACAGTCTGTCGGGGATAGATTTCCCTCCATAGTACGCAGAATGCGTCCCACAGTATAATTTCTCGGCGGCTCACTCAACATATACCCACCGTGAGAACCGCGAATGCTTTTCACAAGGGCAGCTTTATTGAGCGTCGCCACGATCTGCTCCAGATATTTTTCGGAAATCCCCTGTCTTTTTGCGATTTCCTTGATCTTTACCGGCTGCCCCTTGCTGTAAAGCGCCAGATCGAGCATTAGCTTGATCGCATATCGTCCTTTTGTGGATATTTTCATATTCGTCACCAAGCCTTTCTTTGTCTTGCTAAATAACACCCTATTTTGTGAAGAGCTTCATCAATAGTGCACTCCACATCAAACGCAGTAACAGCGTGCTTTGCAAGCAGCTTCTGCATATGAAAGCCAATCTTACTGCATACGACAAAGGTACAGTCCGCGACACACTCTACACGGTCATTACTGCCTTCACAGGAATGACCACCGGCATCACAACCGCAATGCTCTGTGTCATTGGCCTGTGATCGCTGATCTGCGTCCTGTCCATCTTTTAGGACACCTTCATCATGCTGCACTACCGTTCTCTCTTCCAGTTTGCAATATGCATCCTTTGTAATTTCGTATACTTCAAAACGCTCTGCTTCTCCAAAAGGTGTGTCGACATGCACCCCATCTGAAGTAGCAACTGCGATCAAATATTTTCCCATGCTGTTCCTCCAGCCTTATGATCTGCCAATTTGCGTTGCTGCTTGGTTTCCTGTCTATGCCTTAAAGTCTTCGTCAAACAACAGTTTTCCTGTCTATACCTCAAAATCCTCATTAAACAAATTCGTAGACAGATAACGAAGTCCTGTATCCGGCAGGATAACAACAATATTTTTGCCGGCATTTTCCGGTCGTTTGGCTATCTCCGTTGCCGCAAAGATTGCTGCACCGGATGATGTTCCAACCAGAATTCCATCTGTTTTAGCAACTTCGCGTGTCACACGGTACGCATCCGGCGTCTCCACATCATAGCGTTCATCATAAATGTCCATATCCATGATCTCCGGTACCATTTCTCTCGGCACTCCGGCAAATGGGTGCACACCCATAATCTCTTCCGGTGCCGGGTTTTCCGGGCTTGGCAATGAATTTTTACCTGGCTGCAATGCCACTACATACAAGTCCGGATTTTTAGACTTCAGATACTTACCGGTTCCTGAAACGGTTCCGCCGGTACCTACACTTGCCACCAGAATATCAACGTTACCATTGGTATCTTCCCAGATTTCCGGACCAGTCGTTGATTCATGGACTGCCGGATTGGCCGGGTTAGAAAGCTGATCAACGAAAAAGATGCCTTCCTCTTTCGCCAATACTTGATCTCTCAGTGCCGCTACAGCAGCAATAAAATCCCCACCCGTCTTCTCCATTGTTTCCACGATAACCGGTTCTTCCGACAATTTGATAACTTCCGCGCCAAACGCCTTGATCACCTGAAAACGTTCCGCACTAACCTGATCCTGTATGTATACACGGAATTTATATCCTTTGGTTGCTGCGATCGCTGCCAGACCGATTCCGGTATTTCCACTCGTCGTCTCTACCAAAGTATCTCCCGGCTTGATCAAACCTTTTTTCTCTGCTTCCTCGATCATGTTTAATGCAGCGCGGTCCTTAATGCTCTGATTCGGGTTGAAATATTCCAGCTTTACAAGAAGCTTTGCCGGAAGATCATGTTTCTTTTCATAATTTGCCAGCTCCAACAACGGTGTTTTTCCAACTAATTCTGTAATTGATCTATAAATCTTTCCCATGCAATGTCCATCCTTTCTCTATTGCTCTGATCAAATATGATAATCGTCCGCAGAATCCATCAAACCAAATTCCAGTAGAATTTCCTCTAAGCGTTCCTGCGTCATCGGCGTTGGAATATCAAATTTAGTATTATTAATGACAGCTTCTGCTAAATTGCGGTACTCCTGCGCCTGATTGGAATCCGGCTTATATTCGATCACCGTCTTTTTGTTGATCTCAGCTCGCTGTACGATATTGTCACGTGGCACGAAATACAACAACTGCGTTCCCAATTCCTTTGCAAAAGCACGTAAAAGATCCAGCTCGCGATCTACATTTCTGCTGTTACAGATAATACCGCCCAGTCTGACGCCACCGGTACGCGCATAACGTTTGATACCCTTGGCAATGTTGTTAGCTGCATACAGCGCCATCATCTCGCCACTTGCCACAATATATATTTCCTTTGCTTTGCCCTCGCGGATCGGCATTGCAAATCCACCGCAGACAACGTCTCCTAAAACATCATAAAATACATAATCCAGATCATCCGTATAGGCTCCGAGATTTTCCAACATGTTGATCGATGTGATAATACCACGTCCTGCACAGCCTACACCCGGTTCCGGTCCACCGGACTCAACGCATCGCGTGCCGCCGTAGCCCTCACGCACAATCTTATCTAATTCGACATCTTCTCCCTCATCACGGATCGTATCCAAAACCGTCTTTTGCGCCAGACCACCCAGTAGTAATCTTGTAGAATCAGCCTTCGGATCACAGCCAACAACCATTACTTTCTTACCGTGTTCTACAAGTCCTGCAGTCAGGTTCTGTGTTGTTGTAGACTTTCCAATTCCACCTTTGCCATAAATTGCAATCTGTCTCAATTCTGCCATTGTCTCCTCCATTCCTATCCTATCCAGGATCCTACCTTGTTGTCATTAATCCTTGTATTTGGTCATATACCACAATGCGATGCAGAGAATCTTCAATCTCCCCCGGCAATTCCATTGCAGCTATTCCATACTCATTCATAACCCGCAGTGCACCCATACCAATACGGCTCACTGCTACATAATCACAGTCCGATAAACGTTTTACATTATCCCGTAATCTTCCCTCATCATGATTACCGGTCTCACAGATCGGTACGAGCTCGCGCTTTTCCAAAAGTACGGTGTCCTCATTTTCGGACACCTCGTAGATATAAAAATCACGTGCTCTTCCAAAATGACTGTTAACCACAATGCCATCCGAAGATGCCACTGCCACGCGGATCTTCCTATCATTTTGCATCGACATCATCCTTTCCTAACCATGTGAAAATGTTTCCCGCACACGCAGTTTTCTTTGATAAATCTGATCTCCATATTCTGATCTGCCCGGAACTCCAACTGCATCCGCCCGGCAGTGCTGGCAATGTCTAAATACGTCAATATATTGGGAAGCCGTTGTTCTCGCCGCATCAATCTGACTACAGGTCGGTGCTGTCTGATCCGCCAATTCATACTGTGGGATCAACGGTATGATATTATATATTTTTGCGCCGGCCTCTTTTACCGTCTTAGCGATCTTTGCAATATGATCTCCGTTGATGTCCGGCACCAACACCGTATTGACCTTTATGGTAATCCCGGCAGACGCAACTTTTCGTATGCCCGCCAACTGATTTTTAATGAGGATTTCTGCGCCCTCTACACCATCATAACGTTTACCATGATAAATAATGTATTTATTTAGCTTAGCTTCGATCTCCGGATCCACTGCATTAACAGTTACTGTCAGGGAATCAATTCCTATTTCGATCACTTCTTCTGCTTTCTCTTCCAAAAGCAATCCATTGGTGCTCATACATTTAATAAGCTGTGGGAATCGTTCTTTGACACCGCGAAACGTCTTCAGCGCATAGTCAGAGGCTAATGTATCTCCCGGTCCCGCAATACCAGCCACGGTAATCTCCGGACAAAGCCTCAATGCCTTATCCAGGATCTCTAAACTTTCTGTAGGTGTGATCACTTTCGATGTGACACCAGGTCTTTCCTCTACATCGTTTATAACACGATCACAGAAACGACAAGCAATGTTACACCCCGGACTCACCGGCAAATGAATGCGTCCCACATTATTTTTATGCCCCCCAAAGCAGGGATGGGATTGTTGCAGATCATGATATGTATTACTCACGTTGCTCCCCCTTTCCATTGCGCTCTTTGCATTCCTAGTTTTTCGATAGGTTTTATCAATTTATGATATTTGCAATTATAGCCACCTTTTCCTATATTGTCAATAGGAATTATCAACAATTTGTTAAAAATTTGTCATTGACATTCTGCATCGTCATATTTCGCAGAATATGTCATGCAACTTTTTTCATTTTCGTGAAGAATTAGGAATAAACATTTCTTATTTTCGTGAATATTCAGAGTAAAACATTTCTCATTTTCGTGAATATTCATACAAAAACTTTTCTTATTTTCGTGAATACAGGTTGTTATTTGTGGAAAACTATATTACAATAAAGCTTATAAAATGGTGATTTAAGCGACTAATGCACTGTAGAAAGGAACCCATCATGTTATTTAAACGAAAATTATACCAAAAGCTTTTAAAATGGAAAGAAATATCGGCCGGTTCATCCGCTCTGTTGATCGAGGGTGCAAGACGAATCGGAAAAAGTACCATTGTAGAAGAATTTGCGAAAGCAGAATATGATGATTATATGTTATTGGACTTTGCACGCGAAAGTACAGACATAAAAGACAACTTTATAAATAATATCAATGACCTTGATACCTTTTTCCGCAATTTATTTCTGCTTAAAGGGCGATCACTCCATGGCAAAAACTGCGTCATTATCTTTGACGAAGTGCAGTTGTTTCCATGGGCAAGACAGGCCATAAAATATTTAGTACAGGATGGAAGGTATGAATATATCGAAACCGGCTCTTTGATCTCTATTCATAAAAATGTCCAAAACATTCTGATTCCATCCGAAGAATACAAACTTAAAATGTATCCTATGGATTTCGAAGAATTTTTGTGGGCAACCGATGATACCGTTTCCTATGAAGCAATCAAGGACGCTTTCATAAAACGCAAACCACTCGGTGACAGCATCCATCGACAGCTCATGAACAAATTCCGCACTTATATGGTAGTTGGCGGAATGCCTCAGGCTGTAGATGCCTATATTGCCGGCAAAGATTTCACACAGATTGATTTCGTAAAACGTAATATTTTGAGTTTGTACGAAGAGGATCTATACAAATACGATTCCGAAAACAATCAGCGAGCTTCCATCATTTTTCGTACGATTCCAGAGCAACTGGAAAACAAAAATTCGCATTTTAAATTTTCATTGATTGACAAAAATGCGCGTTATCAGAATTATATCAATGCTGTAAATTTTGTGGCGGAATCCATGATCGGCAATGAATGTATCCATGTTACAAAACCCGAAATCGCCTTGGAACTCTTTGCTGATCGAAGCAATTTTAAGCTTTATATGGGCGATACCGGACTGTTAGTAACGCAGATTATGAAAAGCCAGGATAACGTAGATGAAAATATCTACAAATCTCTGATTTTTGGGAAACTTGGTATCAATCAGAGAATGATCATTGAAAATATGGTAGCACAAATGCTGAAAGCATCTGGACACGACCTATATTTTCATGAATATCGCTATACACCTTCTGATGAGAGTAATGAGAAAAAATACGAGATCGATTTCTTGACCGTTAAGCATAAAAAAATCTGTCCCATCGAGGTGAAGTCTTCCTCCTACACCTCGCACAAATCATTTGATTACTTCGTAAAAAAGTATCAATTGAAAATGCAGGACAGATATATTATTTATACGAAAGATCTTATGCAAAAAGATAACATATTGTATATTCCTATATACATGACAATGCTTGTGTAAGATACCGATTTAATAGGGATCATCTATGAGACGCAGTGCTCGATACAAGCCATTACTGCGCCTCACTCTCCTGCAGTGCCGTCTTAATACGGTCAAGTGCCTCTTGTAACGTTGCACGCGGACATGCTACATTGATGCGCTGAAACCCTTTGCCGCAGTCGCCAAAGATCTTACCACTGTCGAGCCATAATTTTGCCCGGTGTACGATCAGATCCTCCACCTCATCCACACTCAATCCGGTTTCGCGGAAATCCAGCCAGACCAGATAAGTCCCCTCATGGTCTACCATAGACACGCCCGGAAGCTGCGTTTCAACATATTCCTTTGTAAAGGCAATATTGTCGGCAACATATGAGTGCATTGCCTTATACCACTCTTCTCCGTGTGCATATGCCGCCTCGCACGCAACCAGCCCCAGTACATTAAGCTGACTAATTCCTGCCGCATCAAGCTGCGCCCGGAACTTTGCCTTTAACTCTCTATTTGGGATAAAGATATTCGAGATCATCATACTGGCAATATTAAACGTTTTGCTCGGCGCCGTGCAGGTCACGCTGATCTGCGCAAATTCTTCCTTGATCGCCGCAAATACCTGATGCTTTCCACGAAATACGAAGTCCTCATGAATCTCATCACTCACAACCGTAACATGATGTTTTACCAAAATATCTCCCATTGCGGTAAGCTCTTCCTTCGTCCACACACGCCCCACCGGATTATGCGGATTGCAAAGCAGGAACAGCTTAACGTCGTTATCTACGATCTTACGTTCAAAATCCTCCAGATCTATGTGATAACGGTTGTCATCACCTTTGTACAGGTCGTTGCTGACCACCTTTCTACCATTGTCGGCGATCACCTCCGAAAACGGATAATACACCGGCTGCTGCAGCATCACGGCATCTCCCGGCTCAGAATACGCCTTTACCGCCATTGCCAGCGCAAAAACAACGCCCGGCGTTTTGATAAGCCATTTTTCCTGAATGTCCCAGTCGTGATGTTTTTTCATCCAAGACCGAACCGTCTCAAAATAAGGGGTCTGCACTTCACTGTAGCCAAATATGCCATGCTTCGTGCGCTCTATCACCGCGTCCTCAATATAAGAAGACGTCTTAAAATCCATATCTGCCACCCACAACGGGAGCACATCTTCCGGCATACCTCTTCGTTTTGCAAAATCATATTTTAAGCAATCGGTATTTTTACGATTGACTACCGCGTCAAAATTCAAATTTCTTTCTGCCATTGCTATCAATCCTTTCTATCGCCATGCTGCATTTGCTAGCAATCCTTTCTATCGCCATGCTGCATTTGCTAGCAATCTATTCTATAATCATCCTGCATTTTCAGCCAAATATACCACTAGTAAATAAACACGCTATTTTATAAAGAAGCAAACACGCTTTCCAGTTCTGCCAACAGGTCTTTGACGTTCTCAATCCCCACCGACAAACGAAGTGTCGCATCTGTAATTCCATTCTTTTCGAGAATTTCCTGTGGAACATCTGCATGCGTTTGTGTCGCTGGATAGGTGATCAACGTCTCCACTCCACCAAGGCTCTCTGCAAAACGGATCATGCGAACCTTTTCTAATACAGCCAGTGCACTTTCTTTATCCTTCAATTGAAATGTCAACATTGCACCAAAACCACGCGCCTGTTTTTTCATGATCTCATAGCCCGGATGATCCGGCAATCCCGGATAAATCACTTTCGTAACAACATCCTGCGCCGTCAGCCATTTGGCAATTTTCAAAGCATTATCAGCGGCACGTTCCATGCGAATCCCCAATGTTTTAATACCTCGCAGGATCAACCAGCTATCAAAAGGTGCTAGTCCCGCTCCCGTTGTCTTGATCAAAAAGCGAAGTTTTTCGCTAATGTCCTCTCGACCGGTTACCAAAAATCCCGCAAGCGTGTCATTGTGTCCTCCCAAATACTTCGTACCACTATGTACTACAACATCTGCACCAAGTTTCAGCGGATTCTGGAAATATGGCGATAAAAATGTATTATCCACGATCAACAACAAACCGTGCTTGTGTGCGATTTCTGCTGTTGCCGCTATATCCGTTACATTCATCATTGGGTTGGTCGGTGTTTCAATATAGATTGCTTTCGTCTGTTCTGTAATATACGATTCAATATCTTCTCTGCAGCAATCAATATTTGAAAATTGTATGCCGTTCTTATCCGAGACGTTTTGAAACAAACGAATGCATCCTCCATACAGATCCGAATCAGCGATAATATGATCTCCCGGCTTGAACAGCTCCATCAGCAATGATATTGCCGCCATTCCACTCGAAAGTGCCAGCGCATCAATTCCGCCTTCCAAAGAAGCCACCATTTTCTCTAAATGTTCTCTGGTTGGATTCTGCAAACGACTGTAATCGTACCCGGTGCTTTGTCCTACTCCCGGATGTGCATACGTCGCTGTCTGATAAATAGGGTAACTGATCGCACCAAAATGATCTGTTTTACCTTCGTCTTCCTCTAAATGCAAACATTTTGTCTCAATTTCTCTTTCCATATAGCATAATCCTTTCTCCACACAAAATCTTGGCTGTCAGGCGCCGTTTATTTCCTAGTAAACCTGTAGGTATTATTATAAAGACTCCCTCTTACACTGTCAATTGCTATTTCCTATTTTACCTATTGGAATTATTTTTTATGTGTTATAGTTTTTTCCTATTGCTAAAATAGGGGTTGACTTGGAGTCTACTCCAAGTGTTACACTAAGAAACAGGAGGTGACTACCGTGACCATCAAAGAAGTGAGTCAAAAATATAATCATTGATTGAATATGTCGAACTGTATCAACAGGGCGACCAGACTTTCAGTGCGCGTCTCGAACTGCTGCAGGAACAGAGACGCAATTTAGAAGAACAACAGAAACAATTACAAGCTGCAATAAGTAAACTGGATTATAAAATTTCTCGCTACGAAGTTGCAGTCAAAACAGGAAAATTATCATGGGAGGAAAATTCATGTACTTAGAACAGATTAATGGACCACAAGATGTAAAGAAATTATCCGTAGAACAGTTAAATACTTTGGCAGACGAAATGCGTGCTGCATTATTAAACCGTTTAAGCAAACACGGTGGTCATTTCGGGCCGAACTTCGGTATGGTGGAGGCAACGATCGCACTCCATTACGTTTTCGAATCACCAAAAGATAAGATCGTATACGATGTATCACATCAGTCTTATCCGCACAAAATGTTGACGGGACGTAAAGATGCTTATTTATACGAAGAACATTTTGAGGACGTGTCCGGATACAGCAATCCAAATGAAAGTGAACACGACTTCTTTACCGTCGGTCACACCTCTACTTCTGTCAGCCTCGCCTGTGGACTTGCCAAAGCAAGAGATCTAAATGGCGAAGACGGCAACGTGATCGCTGTCATCGGTGATGGTTCTTTGAGCGGTGGCGAAGCTTTAGAGGGATTAGATTATGCTGCAGAATTAGACGGCAACTTCATTATTGTCGTAAACGATAACGATATGTCCATCGCCGAGAATCATGGCGGTCTTTACGGCAATCTCAAGCTGCTTCGCGACACGAAAGGTCAGGCTGAATGCAACTTATTCCGTGCAATGGGATTAGACTATGTTTACGTTGATCAGGGCAATGACACAGCGTCTTTGATCGATGCCTTCTCCCAAGTAAAAGACAGCAATAAACCGGTTGTTGTCCATATCAACACACTGAAAGGTAAGGGATACGCACCAGCCGAGGAGCATAAAGAGAACTGGCATTACTGCGCGCCGTTTGATATCAAAACCGGTGAGGCACTGTTCCAAGATGCGGAAGAAGATTATTCTTCTGTTACAGCAGAATACCTGTTAGACAAGATGAAAAAAGATCCTGCCGTTGTAGCGATCACTTCCGGAACTCCTACTATTCTTGGTTTTACAGAAGATAAACGAAAAGAAGCCGGAAAGCAATTCGTCGATGTCGGCATTGCCGAAGAAACCGCAGTAGCTCTTGCCTCCGGTATTGCTGCAAATGGCGGCAAACCTGTCTATGGTGTTTACAGCACCTTTGTACAGAGAACCTACGACCAGATTTCTCAGGATTTATGTATCAATAACAGTCCTGCAACGATCGTTACTTTCTGCGGTTCGGTTTATGGCATGAATGACGTTACACATTTAGGTTTGTATGACATTCCAATGATGGCAAACATTCCAAACCTTGTTTATTTGGCAGCAACCTCCAAAGAGGATTATATTGCCATGCTGGATTGGAGCCTAGAACAGACCGAACTTCCTGTTGCTATCAAGCTTCCGGGCGGTGCTATGGTATCCACCGGCACACCGGTCACCAAAGATTTTAGTAAGCTCAACAAATATGAGGTAACCAAAAAAGGGTCCAAAATTGCCATTCTTGGTCTTGGTACCTTTTACGGACTTGCCTGCGAAGCTGCTGCTCAGTTAGAAGCAGAAACCGGCATTCAGGCAACCGTGATCAATCCATACTACATCACCGGACTCGATACCGAATTGTTGGATAAGCTCAAAGAAGATCATGAGCTCGTTCTGACCATCGAAGATGGCATTTTGGATGGCGGTTTTGGCGAGAAGATTGCCAGATACTACGGTACTTCGAACATCAAAGTACGGAACTATGGACTGAAAAAGGAATTTTTGGATCGCTACGACCCTAATGAGGTTGTCAAAGAGAATCATTTGACCGCAGAACAAATTGTTGCAGATATCAAAGCACTTGAAGCATAAAAAAGCAAAGCCTGCGCTTTGCTTTGCAAGAATTGCTAAAGCAATTCTTGGTGGCATAACGTAACATTACGAGCAATTTCCTATTAAATAAAAGGAACTGCAGAACGGAGAAAGAGCAGATGTCCGAAGATATGGACACCTGCTCTTTTGAAACATGTAAGATTTTTTATTAGAATCTCTACTACAACAACGTAAGCTCGATAGCATTTCCAGATATTCCCCTCAAATCCATCTCCGAAATCTACATCCCACTTACAAGATTAAGGATACCGATTTTTTCATTAAGATTCAAGGTGGTTTTTCATTAAGATTTGTTTAAGATTTGTCGTTTCCGCATCCATACACCAAACAAAATCCAACCGATCACACCAAATATTGAAACTATCATCCCCGGCCAAAAATATGGATACTTCAACGTAATCTTTGTTTCTCCACTGTTTACTTCCAACAAATTATGAACCGAGTGAATCTTTTCGCTGCTATCAAAAATATCTTGATACGCAATTGTCGTATTAACCTGATCCTGCGGACTAATAATGATAATTTGATCTCCGGCATGCGCAATATCTAATGGAACCAATGCCCGATCCGGAAGTTCAGCCAAGGCATCATCCATTAAGCTGCCTAAAAACTTCCCCACTGACTCATCTCTAGTCAGGAAATAATGATACGTTAAGTTAATTCCCAAGAATACAATATTATCATTCTCGACGTTTCCCGCAAAATCAATTTTTACTCCCGTATCATATAAATATCCCATTGTATTATCCAGACCATTCAAATAAACTGTTTTCCAATTTCTTTTATCTACGTCAAATAATGACGTATCCAGTTCCCCCTCCTTTGTATAAAGCACAGGGTATCCATTCTGAAAATAAATATCCTGACATTCCACACCCATAAATTCTTTGATTTTAGTTTGCGGATTATCAGGTATTCCATCTCCATTTACAATAATCCTAACCCCCGCCTCACTTAACCTCAAAAGCATCTTTTCAGCCTTATCTTTATCATCATACGTAAAACCTGACAAGTAAATCACTTTATATTTTGATAATTTATCATACGAATAATCATTTACATTATTCGAGTCCCCCGGTTCTATATTCGGATAACCATATGCTAAGAAATCGGAAGACGAACCGATAGCTAACCCCTCATATTGACAAGTCGTACCAAACTGCTCATAAGTTTTTATATGGTAAAGCAGATAACTATCATTCGATGCTGCCAGTATGTATCCTAATTTTTGGGCACATTCGGTCACTTCAATCAGATCTTTATCCGGATCTCGAAGCTCACTTTTCTTGATCAACACAGTATCATCACCTAATTCGAGGCATCGATCAAATAAAAACAAATAAAATCCTTCCTCAACAGCATCATTCAAACGAGCAATATTGTTCGATGTTGTTGCTGCCCGCCATCCGGTTCCAAATGATTCCGGAACTTTCGCTCCATTATAGTCTGTCAACAAATATGGTGCCATCGCTCCAAGCGTACTTCCGTCAATCAATGCTGCGCGCTGCTTGGTGATTTTACGAGCCTTTGCAATCAATGTTCCCTGTGCACTCTGCTCCATATTTTCGCTTGCCGTTAGTGTTCCTTTTCCGTGATAGATCAACGTATAAGACGGAACAATGTCGACAACTAATATAATGCAGCAAATAACAACAAATCCACGTTTCAACGTATCCCAGGTCACAAAACTATATAATATAAAACACAGGGCAATCGAAATAAACTGTAGCATCCATATATAACGTCCTCCCGGTATTTTTGCAAAAATAGCACACATAGACGTTGTCGTGCATGCAAAAAAGATCAATCCTGCCCAGAAACCGTGCAATGACCTTTTCTTGCCACAAACTGCGCCGAAAACAGCCAGCAAAAACACAGACAAGCCAAAATAATAATCAACATTGCCTCGCGTAAGTCTTCTTACCGGATCCAGAGAAATAACTGCGTCTTGGAAATACCCTTTCATCATACGCAACGCATCGTCCGCTAATTTCCCACCACGCAGCGATGGCACAAGCCATATTCCTATCAACGCAAAGCCCAAGAACATTGCACACATAATTGGAATACAACGACCTTTTTGATGGTTGATGATACGATAGATCAAAAGATAGCTCAACATGATCAGCGCAAACACAGCCGCATATTCTAAATCACACAACAACATGCACGCATAAACCGGAACTATTTTACATACCGTCTGCCATCTTCCCTTTATTAAACTGATTTCTATGAAGTACAATATTAATGGCAGAAAAACCATTAGCAAAGCACGACCTAAATGTCCTACTACAAACAACGTATAAAGATTATTTGGCAGGAAAAACCATAAAACACCCACAAAAGTGCCTAGCATAATTCGTTGTTGGCGAATCCCTATATATAGCCAGACCAATGCCCCACCATAAAACACTAAGGATATATATATCAAATATCCGTTAATATCACTTCCACCTGCTAGGAATTGACAAAACGCTGAAAAATACACCGGAAGTGGTGCCCAGTAACGCAACATCTGAACTCCGTTGTACCACAAATTATCATAAAGCGGATACCAATTTCCCCGGCTGATATTATGATATAATACATTTCCCTTATATACATGGCTCATCGCATCTGCTCCCACCGGATACGTCCCACCTATATATATTACAAACACAATCCCTATTGCCAGAAATGCATATAATATCATAGCCAATACAATGCCTGCATTTTTCTTCACTGCACTCTCTCCTCGCTACTCAATCACTCGATCCAACACCTCATCAATAATCTCACTCATCTGATGATCGGAATGCCTGCGCACACTTTCCAAATAATCCTCATTGTGTTCAAAATTGATCACATAACTTCTCGTCGGTGTCTCACTACTCTCCATTCGGACAAGTTCTCCATCCAGATTTTGTACGATCTTTTTGATCGCACGCACAAAATAATCAGACATATTTTCCAATGTTGGAATAATATGGTCAAACGGCTCAATCTCATTGATCAAATGATTCTGATATTGATTGAAATACTCATCAATGGCTTTTTCATATGCATCAAACTGCACAAATTTCTGACCGTTCATTCGAATGTGAACCATAAATTCCCACGTATGCGGATGCTGTTCTCCCTCTTTACCATCAATAATAATATAATGATTGGCATTCAGGTAAAACTTAAATTTATATTCTCGATTGATCGCTCCACTATGCATGTTTCTTCTCCTTTCGTTCGCGCAATGCCTTCTGAAACTGAACATACACGGCCTGCAGCGATAGTTCCTCATCTTCTTTCGCCATCGTCTCCTCGACGTTAAACATCTCCTCACTTCCCGGAAGTCTGTGCAGTGCCTGTACCGCTTCCTCCATACGATATTGGATAAAGATCAATACAACGCCTAAATCTTCTGCATCAAAACGGATGATCTTTTCATCCAACAGCACCTGTGCCCGTTCTAAAAACTGTTTTTTCGCAGCTTCCGAAGCAAATGAAAGCCGTACAAGTGTAATTGGCGTCACTTTTCTCTGTCCTAATTTTTGGACAAACACATCCATCAGCCGGATATGGTACACATTCCACCGGGTATGATAATAATCCATCGCCTTGATCGTTTCGGTTTGCCGTTCAACAATACGGTTAAGCTCCTCTGTATGTGCTTTCATCTTAGCGAGCTTATTTTTGCGAATATCTGATAAAATACTAAACACCATTGTAGAAAGCAGCAATATGATCAAAATTCCATTAATGAATACCGACAACCCGATCTTGGAGGCCATAAAGGAATTATTGTCCAAAATAACCGTGTCATTCGTCAATAAGCATATTGTATAACGTGCTCCGTTATAGCCAAAGATCACACCGGATGCCACATAACGGTCATCCCCCATCTGAATGATCTTATGAGATACTTTATTCACCGCCAGACTTTGTAAAAATTTGGTCGCACTGTCTCCGGAAAAAAATGTATTAGATGTAAGTCCCTTATATCTGTTGGTCTCTGTGACATCTTTTACAAACAAAAGGGCTTTATTCTTCGTCAATGTCCAATATTTACGACTGGATGCATCCAACGAGCCTAATATCTTCGTCACAATCTCTTCATCGCTGCGGTCGTCCAACACATTGATCTGGTCAAGAACAAGCTGAACATACGCATCCTGCTGCTCTGCATAGATTGACAAAATGCTGTCCTCATAAGACTTCATCTGCTGATTGCCCACCCATGCCAGCACACCTACAATAATAATGATCGTGAATGAAATCGTCTTGCTGTTGATCAATAGCTCTTTCAGTTTATTACTTTTCACTTCAGCCCCTCGCCTTTCTATACGTGTTCCTCTGGTTTATTGACAATTGCCCTGATCTTGCGGATAAAACGCATTACAACCGCAAAATCATCGGTTATTGTTTTGCACAGACTATCCTTTTCCTGCGTAAAATTCTTTGTTTTCCACGCGCTATTGGTATTAATACTATTTACCACGCCTGCAAAGCGAATAAAGAACACTGCCAGATTGAATAGTGGCAGCAATGGCAATACATACCACTGCTTTGCATAATATTTCCGAATCTCCTTAAAGTTCTTTAAGAAGCCAACCGTCGATATATAGTAAAAAAAACCAATCAACACGTATAATAAATACAAAAATAACGTGGAATATCCCACCTGCGCAAAGGAATAATTCAAGCACATCAAGCAGATCAGCGCTAAATACCAGATCAAGCGCGGAAACGCAAAGGTGTGGTCATACACTAATGTCCTAACGCCTACATTCGTAAACATATTTCTGATTTTTAACTTGTTTTTCAAAAACAAATGTGATACTTCCAAACTTCCGCGCTGCCAACGCTGTCTCTGTGTATACAATTTATTGAGATCCTCGATCGGGTCTACAAAGAAAATCGCATCTTCGCAGATCCCAACTTTCGTCTTTAATAAATATTTCATCTGGAACGTAATCTGCGTATCTTCGCAAATAGTATCCGTATTATACAACTGTGACTTCAGCACAACTGATTTGCGAAACGCCGAAAACGCACCCGATAACGTATACACCGCATTGATCTCTGCCGAATAGTTACGTCCTGCCAAAAACGCCTGCGCATATTCCATAAATTCCATCTTACGCAAAATTCGTGGGAAGACTAACGGATATGCCTGTACCTGCTTCGGCTCTGTCAAAATAACCCCGGTCATGCACTCGATCGACTGATCATTTTCAAAACGGTACACCATATTGCGCAAGGCGGATCGTTCCAATAAACCATCGCTGTCAATATGGATGATGTACTTTCCCTCACTATTAAATAAGGCAAGATTCAATGCTTTCGATTTGCCTTGTTTTGCATTGAGCCACTGCATATGCAGCCCCGGAAACTTCCGCTGGCACTCGCAAAATACTTGAAAGCTGTTATCCTGCCCTTGATTATTAACAAGGAAAATCCGGATCTTGGAATCCGGATAATCACTGTCTTCAATCGATTGAATACACTGTTCCAATGTGTCCATTGAATTGTAGATTGGAATTATTAAAGAAATCTCCGGATCAATTGCCGGCTTTAATATTTTTTCCTTAAATAGATGCTTTTTAAGCAATACAAGCACACTTCCAACCGATGGTACAATCTCCATCATAACCGGTATTATGATCCATGCAGCCCAAAATAAAAATGAGTTGCAAAATTTATTTATTAGTTCCATACGTAAATCCGCCCACTTTCTGTCGAACAATCTGTGCTTTTGTAAATACAATAAAGTACAGCATGATCGACAAGCCATAAAATACGATTCTTCCAACAAAAGTATGTGCCATATAATAAGCTGACATTCCCTTGTAATAAATGATGACTCCGATCACTGTGATGCGTATCGCATTGGCAAGAATAATATAAACTGTTCCAATAACTCCTACCGCAATACGTTCATAGCGACTATACGCTTGAAAAAAGGCAAGTAATGACAAATATGCCATAATTTCCAAAATGCCGGAACACTCGAAATCGATCAACAACGAAATCGCACCTGCACGAGAATCTACAAACACTACACCATACTTAAAGTAAGCACTAAACATTCCCGTGATCTTGCCAAAAGCTCCTGCGATCGCTGCAACGACTTGTGCGAGCGGTTGTGTGCAATAGGGTCTGACAAATATCATCATCAAAACAAACAGTCCGCAACTTCCCCATATAAAGCGCCACGCCGGAAGATCACTCCGTCGCAGCGCCCATAATATATACAACCATACGATCAGAAATATGATTCCTGCAATTATCGTCATTCCTTCACCTTGCCTTATATCTGCACCACCGTCTGCCTGTCACAAATCATTCCAAATCGCTGAGCCGGTACACCCTCTCTGTTTATGCCGTCTTCGCCTTGGATCTGCGCTTGCGATAGAGCATCACTGCTCCTACAGATAATACGCAAAGCGAAATTCCCATTGCAGCACCTGTCGAAGTACCTGCGATCGTAACCCACTCCTGTCCGATATTAATATACTGTGCCTGTATCATCTTCATATCAGAAGCATCCATATCAAAATGCTCAGCCAACTTCTCCAGATTCACTTTGTATTCCATCTCGTCAGAAATCGAAACTCCATCTGCAGTCTGGCGTACGGTCAATTTCATCTGTCCATAAATCGGTGCATCCTTGTCATTGATACTAGATGCTGTCGATCCGGAATCCCGATCCCACAGATAGAACTCATAGGTTCCTGCATCCAGCCCCTCTAACTTAGGATTCATATTGATCTTACCATCTTTATCAACTGCAACCAAGCGGAAGTTAATGGAAGTCTTCTCTTTCTCATTAACGCGGATCGTAAACGGCTGGAACTCGCGCTCATTTTTATGTAAAGTAGAGAGTACATGTCCATACAATGTTGTACCGTCTAAATACAACGCTGCCTCTGCATCCTCGCCAACACCGCCACTCGTAGAATACTGTACTAACTGATGCGGATAATAATCCCAGTCTGTATAATTCCCGTCATATTTAATGCCATGAAAAGACTTATCCTTACTGTCATTCTCTTTGAGGTTAGCGATATCTTTGACAAACATATCCTCTGACATATAATAGCCAAACGAGATTGTATCCTTATACTGCTTGATGGCTGATGCCGGGATTGCAATCTCGTACTGTTTGTTCGAGTAAGAAACCTTGGCACCTTCAATACCATCAATAGAATTTTTATTCAATTTAAATGTTGTATTACGACCTAAATCTGTATAGATCGTATATTTACCATTACGCTTATCACCGGCTGATGTAGCTGAACCAACGCTTTTCTCCTTGATGTAGATATAGAAATAATCTCCATCAAATACGGTCGCCACCTCTTCCAAAGAAGCATCATTTACATCTGTACGTGCAACCGCATCCCAGTCAGTAAACGTTCCATCGATCGTAATACCCTGATACACTGCTTCCGTCGGCTCCGGCGTTGCGACTTCCTTAAGATTCTTAATATCACTGCTCTTTACCGTTGCCCCGCAATATTTGATCGTATAATCATCATCTACGAAAAATGTCTGCGGAATTGCAAATTCAATCTCATATTTATTCGCTTCCTTGCTTGGCTCATAAGCCCCTATCGCTCCGTCAATATCACCATACCAGGCATCCTTAAATTCCTTCAACATATTAACAAAGCGAATCTGGGTATTACGCCCTCCTTGACCGCTTGCATAGGAAATGTCTACGTAAGTATTTGTGATCGGAAGCCCCCATTCGTTGCCTCCGTTCTGCTGTACATAAAAATATACATACTTATCATCCTGCATTACTGCCCATTTTTCAATATTAGTGTTGGTCGATGTCTGCATTTCAACACCTTTCCACTCTGACACCTTGCCATCGATGGTAACTTCTGCTGCTGATGCGATCTGAAATGACGTCAATGCACTTACCGCCAATGCCATCGCACTGATCACTGCCAAAATCTTCTTCATCGTTACCACATCCTCTCTATCATTTTTATCTTAAAAGTTAATATTTCAGGGAAAAAGACAGGAAAATACCATCATCTTCCTGTCTCCCTGTTCCCTACTACTTAATATATCGACTTTTTTCGTAGTATCATTATAACAATTTGTCAAAATTCGTCAACCCCTTATTTTTAGGCATTTTATATACTTTTTTAAGTAGTTTTATACACTTTTTAAGCAGTTGACATTTCGAAAACATTTGCGTATTATTTTGTTCCAAAAATACGATCTCCGGCATCGCCAAGACCCGGACAAATATATGCATTTTCATTGAGCTGTCTGTCTACATGACCTACATAGATCTGAATATCCGGATGCTCTTTGTGCAATCGCTCCAGTCCCTCCGGGGCAGCAATAATGCACATAAACTTGATGTTCTTGCCACCATGTTTCTTGATCTGATTGATCGCATCCACTGCAGAACCACCTGTTGCCAGCATCGGGTCACAGACCACAATAGTACGCTCCTCGATCGGATTCGGCAGTTTGCAATAATATTCCTGTGGCTCATGTGTTTCCTCATCACGATACATTCCAATATGACCTACTTTCGCAGATGGCACCAATGCCAGAATGCCGGATACCATGCCAAGACCGGCACGAAGGATCGGAACAACGGCAAGTTTACGGCCTGCGATCATTGGTGTCATACACTTCTCGATCGGAGTCTCGATCTCAACATCTTCCACCGGAAGATCTGACAGCGCTTCAAATCCTTCCAACATTGCGATCTCGTCAACCAACTGACGAAACTCATTGGTTCCTGTGTTTTTATCGCGCAGCAAGGATATCTTGTGCTGAATCAACGGGTGCTCAAATACTACTACATTATCCATAATATACCTCCAAAATCAGTTGGAATTAACAACTTTATATTTCTTAAATCTTCGATACCATAACTATCATTTTCTATTTGTCATCGTGGTTCATAACATAACCCCCACGGCTCTGATTCTATTTGTCATCGTGGTTCATAACATATACCCCGCGGCTCTGATCTCCATCCGGATTCTTGCCAAACGTATAATCATTGCCCGGTAAAATGGCATTCAACAGGATTCCGGCGATCGCGGCTACTGCCAATGCAGTCAACGTGATCGTCGCACCACCGATTTTGAATGTCAGACCATCCGAAAAACCTAATCCACATACAAAAATGACACCGGCAATGATCAGATTTCTGGACTTTGTAAGATCCACTCTGTTCTCAACCACATTACGAACACCGATTGCAGAAATCATACCATATAGCATAAATGATACTCCACCGATAATGGATGCCGGCATTGTTGAGATCACTGCTGAGAACTTTGGTACAAAGGATAGTAACGCTGCGAATACCGCTGCAATACGAATTACTCTCGGATCATACACTCGAGACAGTTCCAATACACCGGTATTTTCGCCGTATGTTGTGTTCGCCGGTCCTCCGATAAATCCTGCGAAAGCGGTTGCAAGACCATCGCCTAACAGAGTTCGATGCAACCCCGGATCTTCGATATAGTTTTTACCAACTGTTGCAGAAATTGCTGACATATCACCAACATGTTCCATCATTGTTGCAATAGCAATTGGTGCCATAACAAGGATGGATGTAATATCAAATTTGCACATCTGGAACGGTGGAAGTCCGATCCACTTAGCTCCGGAAATAGAAGTGAAGTCAAGAATCGCCTTACCATTTGGATTCGTAATACCACAGGCTGTCAAAATCAGCGCAAAAGCATATGCAATTACAACACCCATAAGGATCGGAATGATCTTAAACATTCCCTTTCCCCAAATATTAAAGATGATGATCACCGCCAATGCTACAAAGGCGATCAGCCAATTGGTCGATGCATTTTGGATCGCCGATGGTGCAAGAGATAAACCAATGCAGATGATGATCGGTCCTGTTACTACCGGCGGCAGAAAACGCATAACCCGGTTTACACCGACCAGCTTAAAGATCAACGCAACGACCAGATACAGCAGACCTGCTACTACAATACCGCCGCATGCATATGCTACTTTATCATTAGCACTCATTGTTGCGTACATCCCGTGTTTCAAATTGGCCACGGTATAAAATCCACCTAAAAATGCAAAGGAAGATCCTAAAAACGCCGGAACCTTAAATTTGGAACACACATGAAATATCAGTGTACCAACACCTGCACAAAACAACGTAACCGCAACCGTAAGCCCCTGTGTGAGCGGTTCGCCGCATGCCTCCTTAAAGTAGCCGCCTACCAATATCGGCACCAAAATAGTCGCACCAAACATTGCAAACATATGCTGTATTCCAAGGATCAGCATTTTTGCTTTGCCAAGCTGACGTGCATCATAAATACCTTCTTTTGTCTCTTTCATTTTTTCCTCCAATATAATAATATTTTCAACTAAGGCCGTAAAATTTTGCAGCCCAAATCTACCAAATATCATAGCACGGAATGAAGATTGTAGCAATATTGTACTGTTATTTATAAAGCAAGATCCAACTGTGCTGCCACTTTTGACAATTGCTCTGCAGAAGCACTTAATGCACTTTCCTCCTGTTCGTTAAGCTGGATCGGCACACGAGTTTCCACTCCTTCTCTACCAACAACCGTAGGCATACTCAAGCAAATATCACTGATCCCATACTCTCCATGCATCATAGAGGAAATTGGCAGGATTGACTTTTCGTCACGCATAATGCACTCACAGATACGTTTAACCGACATTGCGATACCATAATACGTCGCACCCTTCTTTTCAATAATATCATACGCACTGTTCTTAACATCGTCTGCGATCCTGTGCATTGCTTCTTCATGGTTAAAATGTCCACGTAATTCGCAAAAATCATTGACCGGGATTCCCGATACGTTAGTACTACTCCAAGCAACGATCTCGCTATCCCCATGCTCTCCAATAATAAAGGAATGAACGCTTCGGGAATCAACTTCCAAATGTTCTCCTAACGCATATTTTAATCTTGCAGTATCAAGTACTGTTCCGGATCCTATGACACGATTTTCCGGAAGACCGCTCAGCTTAACTGCAGTATATGTTAAAATATCAACCGGATTTGCCACGATCAGAAGGATTCCTTTATAGTTTCTCTTCGCAATCTCAGGGATAATGCTTTTGAAAATATTAACATTTTTGTTGACTAGATCGAGTCTTGTCTCTCCTGGTTTCTGGGCTGCACCGGCTGTCACTATAATCACTGCTGCATCCACAATATCATCATAATCGCCAGCGTATATTTTCATCTGTCCCGCAAATGGCAGACCATGCGCAATGTCCATCGCTTCGCCCTCTGCCTTATCGTGATTTGCATCAATCAATACTAATTCCGAAAATAATCCGCTCTGCATTAATGCAAATGCCGATGCTGAACCAACAAATCCACATCCTATCATCGCCGCTTTTCTTGTGTCTACCTGTTTGCTCATAGACTACCTCCATTTCACTTCTGTCAATTGTTACCTACTCAAGCTTCGCACATCCGGAGCCGCCATCGGGTCACATATTGCTTATTATGTCTGCAATAAATGTGATATTTTGCAGACGACAAGTTAACTTGCTCTGTCGGCAGCGAGCTAAGATAATTGCCGCAGAACGCAGAGTTTTTGCGTGATTTCTTATTTTGTTAAGTCTCTGATGAATACATGCCCGAAGGATTGTCTGAGATGTCCCGGTTTAGCAAGGTATCATCCATTTTTGGACGGGACGCTTTCGCTACGATGCGCTACGTCACGTTACTTAATGTCTCTGAAATACGAGACATAAGTAACGACGAGCGCAAAGTCCCTTTCAAAAATGATGAATACCTTGCTTCCGGGACTTCGAGTTTCCAAAGGGCATGTAAATCATACATCAGAGACAACAAAATCTAGAAATCACCAAAAGCGAAAATGCGGCAAGGCAATTACTATAGTTCTCTGCCGACAGAAATCGCTACGTTATGGCTGCAAAATGCTTCATATTCTTTGACATAATAAGCAATATGTGACAACATGGTGATTTCGGATGTGCGAAGTTTGAGTTATCTATATTATGTACGACCTTATTATAATATATGTGTCAAATTTTTGAAGCCATTCATTATATCTTTTTACACATTTATTATCGATTAGTGTTATTTTTTGAGAGATATTCATGTGATTTTTACACGAATCATATTTATAAAATATAATGGCTCAGTTGTCTATTAATTCTTTTAATCCACGCTCTACGCTTATCATTTTTTGAACATCTCTAATGTCAGATGGATTTCCTTCAGCCTGTGGGGTAGATACACCGTTTTTCGTTTTTCTAAGCAATTCGTATGCTTCTTCAATTAGATGCATAGGCTATTTTATATTTTTTTCTTCTTCCAGCTCCCGGACAAGATATTCGTCACTCATACAATGCATATCGGATACACCCTCGCTCATGAGCTTATACAATTCGGAATGATAAAAAATATCTAAAGCTTTCTCCAGCGAGATATTATTCTCTTTTGCAAAAAGTTCTACCACTCGTGCATACTTCTTCTGTAAGAGAATTGGATTAGCATTCATAGCTTTTCACTCCCTTCAAACAACAAATAAGACAGTGCCTTTTCCGTTCGAAAAGCCATTTGCAAGTTCGGCTTTTCATATTGCAATCTGCGAATGGCTTCTGCCTTATCAATTAATCCATCAAAGAACAGTTCTACTGTATTGAACACCTTATCATTTGCTACACCGCCAACCACAAGATCATAGTCTGTACCATCCTGCTCTCTTCTGCAGTTCAGGATGAAATCCAGCCAATCCTCTGAATAGGTATCAAATGTCAGCACCTTTAAATCTCTATACACACCTTCGTCAAACACATACCGTGATACAATACCATCCTTACCACGACGCTTAAATCTGTTGCACCATTTCTCAGCCTGCTCATAAATGGGTGTGACATAAAAGCCTTTTCCAAAATCAACATTTGGTCTGGAGTGCAACAAATCCGGCTGAGCAACCACTACAAATGAACCATGATATAAGATCATAATTTCACGCCTCTTTCTTTCATAATATCAATAATATCATTCACGATATACTCCTTGCTTTGCGTGTGCAGAACCTCATATTCCGGAATGATATATTCATTCAAAATATCTGTCTGTTCTGTCAAGGCGGCATAGACCTTGGTAGCATCCACATTTAACTTTGATGCAACATTTTCAATACAGAAAATTGCAAATTCTAATTCTCTGCTTCCATGCATAGTCTTATCCATTTCCATAACTTGCATGACCTCCTGTTCATAGTTGATTCATCTATCGTTATAACAAATTATTCAGATATGTCCGTATTCTAGGCCTCATTCTTCCGCTTTGAGCCTAATTATATCAAAATTCACAAAGCATGTACAGTAGTCTATTTCGGATATCTTTTTACACATTTATTATCGTTTAGTGTTATTTTTTGAGAGATATTCATGTTATTTAGTGTTGTTTTTTTCTCTTTTTTCACTGATTTTTACACGAATCACATAATGTGTTCCTTCTGTTATCGGTACCTGGCAAAAGGTCTGACAGGAATCATTTTACCATTTTCAACTTGATAATATTGGTCAGTTTCTTCATCATATACCAGTAACAATAATTTTCCACCCTTATAGACCGATCCGTCAATATAGTAATCACAAATCGCAAACACCTTATCTGCCAAGGTTCTGTCGATGTCCTGAACTTTCATAGTAAATGGGTGCAAATCATACTCATCTACAATATCTTCATTCTCTTTCATCAAATACTGATACACATAACTCTCAACAGGTAGTTCCACTGTAGGAAAAGACAATGAGGCAAGTGACACCTCCATCTTAACGCCATGAATGAGCCTTCCTTCCGACACATACCCCTCTATCGGGTCATAAGAGAAAGTATATGCATTATAATCTCTTCTGCTTCTTGCGTTCTCCCAATCAATAATCGGCAGCAGAAACAATTACTTCCTGAAATAATTCCTTGTCATTATGCAAAAACATTATACAACCTCATTTCATAAATATATTTATAAACCCGATCTGGAAACAATGTAATATACTTATCTACATCTGAGCGTTTCATTCCGATTTTTTTGATATATGAACTAATAATATATGTTGCTGCAACCATATCCTCATCCACATACTGCTCAAAATCTTTCAATAAATCTAACAGTTGTAAGACATCGACATTTTCTTTATTTATTTGTGTCCGAGGTCTTCTAAGCATTATTTTTTGGTTCTTTACACTAACCTCTCTGCATTTCGCACTTGCACCATTGCAGAAATCTTAGATGCCGCACTTCTGTATTTTTCAATTGCCTTAAACTCACTGATAAGTTTCCAGAGATAACTAAAAAAGACCAAAGGCAACATCCGAAAATGCGACCATTGGTCTGCAAAGCCTTTATTTATGGCATTTCTACTATTTTTCTATTTAGTTTTTGACATCAACACGACATTCTCCACATGATAGCTGTGACCGAACATATCACACGGGCAGATTCGTTTCAGGGCATACCCATTCTCTCCAAAATACTTCAAGTCTCTTGCCAGCGTTGCCGGATCGCAACTGACATACACAATGCGTTTGGGCTCCATCTGAATGACCGTTTGTAATAATTTTTCGTCACATCCCTTTCGCGGTGGATCGAGCACGACCACATCACTGCGTAATGTCCCTCCGCTCTCACGATATTTCGCCGGTACGACCTCTTCTGCTGCCCCGGCAAAAAACTCTACGTTGGATATCTCATTCAATGCTGCATTTTCACGTGCATTTTTTACAGCCTGTTCTACGATTTCAACACCATATACCTTGTCCGCCTTTTGGGACAAGAACAAGGAGATTGTTCCAATGCCGCAGTACAGATCCCAAACCGTTTCATCCCCATGCAGATCAGCATACTCTAATGCCTTATCATAAAGTTTTTTCGTCTGAATAGGATTTACCTGATAAAACGACTGCGCAGAAATACGATAGCGTAAGCTGCCGATACAATCTTCTATATAATCCTGTCCATAAATCGCTTTCGTTTCCCGGCCGAGAATAACATTTGTATTTTTATCGTTGATATTTATGCAAATGCTGACAATCTGTGGATTCGCTTCTCGCAGTACTTCGATCAATTCTTCCTTATGCGGAAGTCTGGTTCCATTAATAACCAGACAAACCATGATCTGCCCGGTGCTTTTGCCGGAACGGATCAATATATGCCGCACAATTCCCTTCCCGGTCGTTTCATCATAAGCACGAATGCCATATTGCTTCATAAAGTCAAGCACGGTGTCTATGATCAGTTGGCTTGCCGGATCAGCAATCGCACAATTGCGGCAGGAAATGATCTGATGCGTACGACCGGCATAAAAACCTGCGACGAGATTTCCGTCTTTGTCATAACCAACCGGGTATTGCGATTTGTTGCGATAATAGTATGGGACTTCCATTCCCATGATCGGTTCCATAACAACCTCATTTTTGTCTATATCAATCCCGCCGATGCGCCGGAGACAATTCGCCACTTTTTCCTGCTTCCACTGCAACTGCTTTTCATAGCTGCAATGCTGCAACTGACATCCACCGCACGGTCTTGCCACCGGACATTTCGGTTCCACGCGGAACGGCGACGGCTGTATAATTTCTAACAAACGCGCATATCCAAAATGCTTTCTCGTTTTCATTACCCGTACTCGGGCAATATCTCCAACCAATGCGTCCTTGACAAAAAGGGCGTACCCATTTGCACGCCCAATTCCTTCACCTTCTGTTCCCATATCAATTATTTCCAGGGTCAGCTCGTCATTTTTGTGACAAACCGCCTCTGAAAATTCTTTTTTTGTTTTTTTTCCCATGCTACTATCTATTCCTTCCTCAGCCCATATCTTCTTAAGACCTTTCACAACTTTCTCTATTTGCGTTTCTGCAAATATCCCGAGCTCTGACGTACATTGGAATCTACAATTCGATTAAATCCAAGCCATTCCATCGTTGGATCTGCTTTATCAAATAATTCCGTCATTGTCTCCATGCGCGCATCAATGTTGTCCGCAAAATTAAGTGCCATCGCCTCTGCCAACGCCGGTTTTTTAGGAGATCCATATTCTAACTCACCATGGTGTGCCAAAATGCAATGACGAAGCTCCGTTGCCAATACCGGTGGGAATCCCGGAATCTGGCTGCTCCATTTGCCGATCAGCTCAGCACCCAAGAAAATGTGTCCCAAAAGCTGACCTTCATCTGTGTATTCATTCGTCGGAAAGTCAGACAATTCATATAACTTTCCAATATCATGAAACATCGCTGCAGTGATCAGAAGATCGTGGTCTAAGATTTCATAATTCTGCGCAAAATACTCGCACATTTTTGTTACACCGAGCGTATGCTGTAACAGTCCGCCAATAAAACCGTGATGCACCGATTTGGCAGCAGAATGCTGCTGAAACTCCTTAGCGATCTCTGTATCATCCACGAACACCATCTCTGCAAGTCTATGTAAATGTGGCTCTTTAATCCCTTCAATATGCTGTTTCAGCTGCTCATACATCTGAGGAATGTCGTATTTCGATGCCGGAATATACTCTTTCGGATCATATTCTCCCTCCTGCGCTTGGCGAATACGATTAATGTTTACCTGTCTGCTCCCCTGAAAAGTCGTAACCATACCATCTACCATAATAAAATCCATGCTGTCAAAATCGTTGATCGCATTGGTGAGTTCCCAAACTTTTCCGTCAATAATCCCCGTTTTATCTTGCAAGAGCAAAGAATAATAAGTCTTACCAGCCTTTGTTTTTAATACCTGCTTGGATTTGCACAAATAAATGCCAAAAAACTTATTTCCCTCTTGATATTCTTTGATGTATGTCATATCTTTTTCATTTCCTTTCTGTCCTAGATCTTATCATATAGAGAAAATGTTAGCATATTTGACCGTCCGCGTCCAGTCCAAATCTATCAAAAAGAGGCTGTATATGAACCATCTGCAATTCATATAACAGCCCCTTTTGGCTTTTTTATTCGTCTTCGTAACGATCTCTCAATTTCTTTAGTGCCTTTTTTTCAATACGTGATACATAAGATCTGGAAATTTGATAAATTTCTGCGATCTCCCTCTGCGTTTTCTGCTCCTTTGCCTGTATGCCGTAACGCAGGCAAAGTATCTCTTTTTCTCGTGGTGTCAGGGTTTGTTCCATATATTGTTCCAACTTACCAATATGCTCTTTTCTCGTCAAACGATCTGCAATATCCTCTTCCTCATATTCCAATACATCAAACAGATTGATTTCATTTCCTTCCTTATCCGAACCTATGGTATCAAACAAATATACATCACGCGCTGTCTTTTTTACGGAACGAAGATACATCAGTATTTCATTTTCTACACATCTCGCACAATACGTTGCAAGCCGAATCTTTTTGTCTTCCCTAAAACTGTCCACTCCCTTGATCAGTCCAATCGTTCCAATCGAAATAAGATCCTCCATTTCTACCCCTGACTGCTGGTACTTCTTGGCAATATAGGCAACCAGGCGCATATTCCGCTCAATCAATTGATTACGCGCCTGCCAGTCGCCTTCCTTGCATTTTTTCAGGTACTCTTTTTCTTCTTTGGCGCTGGGAGGTTGTGGAAATGATTGCATTGTCGCACTTCCCCTTTCACGCTATCCATATATCTTATGCAGCGCACCAAAAGGAAGTGCCTTTCCACATTTTACAAAAATGCTATTTACCTAAACTTCGCACATCCAAAGCTACTGTCAGGTCACATATTACTTATTATGTAATAACACGATAATCTTGGATGTGCGAAGTTTGAGTTATCTATTCAAAATAAATGTCGTTTGGATACAAAAATTTGTTCATTTTCTGCCAGAATTTGCGTTTTTTCTCCGGATCCGGCACTTCAACGATATACCGGTCATACGCATTAATGATCGTTGTATCTAAGTAGCTGCTGACACGTGGCTGATTACGGTTATAGTTCATGTGAACATGTCCATGAAAAAAATACTCCGGTTTGTAATGTTTCATGATCCAACGAAAGCACCGAAATCCTCTGTGTGGCTGATCTTCGGCATCTCCCAGATCCTTAGCCGGCGCATGTGTCACTAAAATATCTAACCCGCCCCGAATACGGATACGCCACTTTAAGCGAGCTAGTCGTTTATACATCTGCTTCTCGGTGTACTGGTATTTCTTCATGGAGTAGCACATCGAACCACCAAGTCCCGCAATACGCAGCCCATTGTGCACAAAGACACGGTCATCAATACATACACATCCATCCGGAGCTTTATAATCATATTTCACGTCATGATTACCATGTACATAAAGCACAGGAGCTGTCGTAAATGTTGCCAAAAAAGACAAATACTCCGCTTTCAGATCTCCGCAGGAAATGATCAGATCAATGCCATCAAGCTTTTCTTTTTCAAAATAGTCCCATAAATATTTTGATTCTACATCCGCTAATAACAATATCTTCATCCGTTCTCACCATGCCTTTCCTACAAAATCTTGCCTTCTCCCTCCGGAAGCGCCTGCTTCAATCCACGGAGACTGACAAGCTCTTTCGCATGGTCTATCAACTGATGGATCGTAGGAATATCACCTACAATACCATCGATCAGCCAATCCATCATCATAATATCTTCAGACTGCAGCGCCTCGTCTGCATTGCAGCGCTTATTATGATCTTTATCATATAATTCTCCGGAAAACATCCAGTAATTTCCCTCAGCGATCGCATTTTTCATAAAATCAACCAGTTTGCGCGTGCTGGTCGGAACACTGCTGCCCAATATAACATCCAGCACATTTGCGGACAATCCCCACCAGTAATTCAGCGCCTTTGGCTCCTTGGTCGTGTCTGTTTTCCAAGATCCGCGCATGATACTGTTGATCAATTCCTCATAAAAAGCACCCCACTGGTACACCGTAGTAGCTATATTTTTGGCACCATTCTCGGTCAAATGATACAATCCCAAGGCACGGTCCTCTTTCGTCGGCGAGATCATATTCTGCGAAGAAATATATGAAATGCCATGGCTTAAAAAGTACTCATCCGTATGCGCATCTTTCATCGTCGACCACTGCAAATGAATACGGGCACGTGGGTTAATCGCGCGCGCTCCCAGCGTAAATGCATTGATTCCCGGAATCACACCGTAAATCGGATAATCCGCCAGATATCCAATGTCATCCTGCTCACTCATAGCTGCTGCCACCATTCCCAGCAAAAACTTGCCTTCATAAATACGAATACCATAGGTTCGAATGGATGCATGCGGTGAATTTAACGAGCAATTCAATATTTTTGTATTTGGATACAACGGTGCCACTTTGATGCAGGCACGAATAAACATTGGTGCGATTGCAAAAATAATATCATATCCCTCTTCGCAAAGCTCCGTAAATAACTCCTCATCTTCCTCATAAGGCTTGGCGATAAACTTCTCCGCCTCAATCTCCCCGTGAAATACATCCAGAATATGCTCGCGCCCTAATTCCTGTGCATAGATCCAATCCGATTTTGATGGTGGTACATCATAAACAAATGCCACCTTGTGCACTTTTTTGGACTGGATCTTCTTGATCATAGACGTTTCCGTCGTTGGTGTGATCAATAATTCTACCGGTTCCTCTACGGTCAGCGTTTTGATTTCCGGCCAGATCTTTTCCAAATCTTTTTTTATCTCACCGGTTAATTTCTCCATGGACTCATTGTACGGATACAGGGACAGATACAATAACAGCGCATCATCCTCTGTAATATCCTTTAACTCCAGTCCCCCCAATGCTTTGTATGCATTATAAAATGCCAAATGGAACGATGAAAAGTTCATGCGGTCATCATCCGTCCACTCTTCATTGTTCCCTCGTCCCACATATTCGCATAACTTCTGATATCCTCCGGTTTTGGTAAAGATGACATAACTAATCTTTGTTTTACGATAAAAATCCATATATTCATAATAGACTTGAATCTCCGGATCATCCGTTAAACGAGGCACCTTACGAATCACTTCCGCAGCGATAGTTGGAGAATCTACATATTTGAGTACACTGGTTCTCTTATTTCCTTCGATCACATAATATTTATTTAAAAATTCATAGGCCTTGATCGGAGTATGAATCCCCTCTTCAATCTGCGCATCATAGAGTGTTGACCACTTTGTAGCAAACTCACTGCCATAATCCAACAAAGGCATAAAATTAGATGCAAATGCCTGCGTACGCCCTGCAGAGGATGTTCCCACCACTTGTTTTAATGGAATATTTACCGTCCCCAGAATTTCCTCTCTCTCAATCCGGACATGAGAAAGAATCTCATCCAATACCGGAAGATACGGATATGCACCTCTCACTGTTTTATTTTTATATGCTTTTAAAGCTAATTTTTGTGCCTTCAAATAATCGTCGTATGCCATAGCTCCTCCAATCTATTGCCTATCAATACTCATTACCGCTCATTGTCACGTTGCATCGAACACAACATGCCCGGAACGGTTTCTACTATATTAGTATAACAACCAATTGGGGCGAATGCAATCATTTAGGCGTCAATTTGCCATGCTCCATTTCATACACACGGTCACACAAAACTGCAATATCCTCCGATGAATGTGAGCAAACCATAATCGCCTTTCCCGCATCTTTTAATTGCAACAGATATTGCCGCATCTCCACAACCCCCTCCTTATCCAACCCATTAAAGGGCTCGTCAAGAACTAATACACTTGGATCTTCCATAATTGCCTGTGCTAACCCCAATCTTTGACGCATTCCTAAGGAATATTTTTTTACACTACGTTTCATATCCGGATCCAATCCTACCATCTGCATAACTTCACGAATCCTTGTCTTATCAATTCTATTTTGAATAGATGCTAACAACTGCAGATTTTTATAGCCTGAATAATTAGGAATAAATCCCGGCGTTTCAATAATGATTCCAGCATTCGGAATAAAATCTATATCTTTTCCAATCACTTGACCATCTACCTGTATTTCTCCAGAAGTCGGTTTCACAAAACCGCAGATACACTTCATCAACATCGTCTTACCGCTTCCATTTCTACCCACGACACCACAAATCTGCCCCTTTTGACAGGTGAAATCAACATTCTCTAATATCTTTGCTTTTTTTATCTGCAATGATACCTTTTGAACTTCTATCATGCTCTAGTCCTCCCTTACAATCTAATACATCAGCGCATTCCAACTTCGCATCTCCAAAATCATCACATCGTCACATATTGCTTATTATTTCAAAGATTACTATGTATTTTGCAGCTACAACATGACGATTTCTGCTGGCAGAGAACTATAGTAATTGCCTTGCCGCATTTACGTTTTAGGTGATTTCTAAATTTTGTTGTCTCTGATGATTGATTTACATGCCCTTCGGAGAACTCGAAATCCCGGAAGCAAGGTAATCATCATTTTTGAAAGGGACTTTGCGCTCGTCGTTACTTATGTCTCGTATTTCAGAGACATTAAGTAACGTGACGTAGCGCATCGTAGCGAAAGCGTCCCGTCCAAAAATGGATGATACCTTGCTAGACCGGGATATCTCAGACAATCCCTCGGGCATGTATTCATCAGAGACTTAACAAAATAAGAAATCACACAAAAACTCTGCGTTCTGCGGCAATTATCTTAGTTCGCTGCCGGCAGAACAAGTTAGTTTGCCGGCTGCAAAATATCATATTTTTTACTGACATAATAAGCAATATGTGACCCGACAGCATCTTTTGATGTGCGAAGTTTAAATCAGTGTACTAATAAAACATCTTTTTCTTCAACTGCTTTATAGATAATCCAATCATTATTATTTCCAACAGCACCAAATATGCATAGGAATACCCAAGCGATACAGAAAACTCTGTATAAACATACCTATTATGAAGTGCGAGCACGGCGTGACAAAACGGAGACAACCACATAGCCCCTATGCGATAATTATTAAAAATAAGTACAAATAAAATCGAAATCACATTCAACAGAATTGCCACTAATTTTTTATTCATAATCGAAAAATAGAGCGTCACCGTTCCCATTAACACCATGCAAAGCAAAAGTAATACTACGCCATGAATTACCGCTTGGTAAGGGGAATAATACTTAAAAACCT
This sequence comes from Jutongia sp. SJQ-6, assembly GCF_054161275.1. The sequence goes on from NZ_CP195314.1 coordinate 1,711,057, forward strand.
GTTGGTCAATAAATCGATTATTATCAGACAGCAATTTTTCATAACTGCTCTTATAATAGATGGTAAAATTACTCCATATATTTCCTATATAACTATACTTTGCAGCACAAACCATGCAGCCAGCCATAAGTAACAAAATATATGCCAAAGAATACAGGGTGATCTGCAAAAGTTCTCCAAAAAACCACCCTTTTTTACCGGCACGGTATATCAATAACAACTGATCACTATCCAACCTTGGAATCGTAGTGAGGATCAACACATAGCCCACCAAAAAAATAACCAGATAATACCAGTGGTTTAAGCACATAATAAATGTTTCAAATACTCCAAGCGGCTGTCCAACTTGTTTTGCATGATCAACCATCACTCTGACACCGTTATCCAAAATAAAACCAATGATCAACAACAAAATAATATTCTTTTTATCTGCAAATGATTCTTGCAAACCGGGTCGAAGTATCAATAAAACTTTTTTCATCGTAGCCCTCCGTTTCTATGATCTTTTGTTTTCCCTAGCGTTCCGTAATATCAAACTGCCTTTGCGACACATAAACCATCAACCAATAATTAAACGCTATGATAATCACCGCAATAAGCAAAGCCAGCCATGTTCTATGTTGATAAAACCCCTCTACCGAGGAACCTGCATAATGCAAAAAACATGGATTGATCAGATCTGCCACTCTGCCTGCGAGAATTTTTCTATCTCTAAGATATTTGGTGGATAATTCTCCATATATTCTACACTGCAGATAAATTACTGCAATCGTGCTGCCTAATACCAAATATTTATCCTGTAGCAATACTCCCATCAAAAAACAGAAAGAACTATTTATCACGGAATACAGACAAAAGAATAATATTCCTTTCATCAGTTGCATATAAATCAGAGTCATCGAAATCTTTTGTGCACTATCAGCTCCCTCTATCATCTTACCGGAAAACGTAAAGTATATAACTGAAAACGATTCATCAGACACTGGAATATAATCATATCCCACCAAAAGTGTAGCATAAAATAATACGATCGCCGTGATAGAAACACCTACTGCAGTAATCGCATTTGCAATGATTTTAGCAGTATAATATTCCTTAAAACTGCATCTTGTAATTATCATCCTCTTATTTTTCGTTGAAATTTCCTCTAAGTAATTAATCACACTTGGGAAACCACAAATTACAGGCATCACAACCGGCAAATATGCATTATCCTGCCACATACTGTCCATACGGATCAAATAGGAGGAATTTAATCCTTTGATCCAATTTCCATGAAATTTGTTCCAAATTGCCTGAAGGATTGTTGTTGATGTTTCATCTCCTAATACCTGTCCACTGTCCCCAAGCATAAACATAATATAAAGAAGTGCAACTGCAATCAAAAAATATCTGCTTTTTATGCTCTTTTTGATCTCTAACCTTATCATAGGATCAGTACCCCCCTGTTTCCTCATAATAATATAATGTCCCATCCAGTGCATCGACAATAACGCTAGCGCCATGTATATCATCTGTGCTTGTATCAAATGCAGATCCTGAAGCTCCTGTCATAAACACCCATACCGGACGCAAACAAGTCGTATCGTCTACGCACTGATACACCCCCTGAACATTATCCTTTGCCTCACGGTTCTTTTGTACAAGCAGATATACCAATCCACAATTTTGAAACGACATACCTCCAATATGAGCAATCTCTTTCTTAATTTTACGTACTGCCCAAAGTGGCGAGATGATTTTTTTATGCGCTTTCGTGCTTGCAATATCAAAGCATTCGAAACCTGTATTAACATAATCTAATGTCTTCTTATGACACATAGTCGCCATAATGTGATTTCCGCAATGCGTATATGGATAACTTTTTCCATCAGCTAATAAAAAATCGGAGCTTGTATCCACTACCATTCCATTATATAGCCGTCCGATCACCATGCTGTAGCTATAATACTCTTGATCAGGTACTTTCATGACATACAAATGTTGTACTTTATAAGTAAACTTTTCCTTCTCAAACGACCGCATATGTTTATTAAAGAGACCTTCTGTATATGTAACTGCATCTAATACCGAAAGTTCACCGTCTTGTAGAGCATATTTGTCCTGCTTTGATGCGACCTCTCCCCATTCAAAATTATATTTTTTCACACAGTTATCAATTGATGGCTCAGGTTCATCTCCCAATGAATTTCCACAGAAAAATCCCATAGAACTATAAGAATATGTTTTTCCGGTTTTCTTATCACTTTTTTCCTTCCCATAATAATTCGGAATATTGTCGTTTGGAAAATCCTGTTCTTGAATTTTCTCCCAATCCACAGTATCATAATCACTCCATAACGACTGGATCACTTTTTTTAGATCATTATCATTTTGGGTATACCAAGGGGTGAGTTTTATCTCCGAGATCTCTTGCACGTCTGGAAACATAATCATTTTAGGAAATTGCAGCCCATCCATATTAATCCCCTGCAACTTCAAAGTCTGTCGCTTTGCTTCTTGTACAGGCACTAACTTGTCCGAAGATAAATCAACTTTATCCGTTGTATCTTTGTCTCGCTTCGGCGCTTTTTGACATCCTGTAATGCATAATGTAAGAATTAATAATATACAATATAGTAAATAATTTTTGTGAAATACTCTCATAATCTTTATTATCCTTTCACCTGTGCTTTAATTGTAAAAGCAGTGTAATTTGTTACAGTCCCTCTAAATTTTATTTTCTGTTTTGCAAGTGGTATAGCATTTTTATATTTCATTGCCTTTCCATTTGAAGTCCCCGTAAATGACACTGATGTAGTCGGAAACGAATTGGTCACCGATTTCACAGTTAAAACTGCATTGATATGCTAAACAAGCTCACCCTCATGGCATCTGTCTTTATTTTACATACTCTGAGGAATATATCTATAACTATTGCAGAATTCAAAAATAAAATGCAGAATTTAAAAGTCACAATAATAATTTATCCTCTGTGCTATATATCGTAATATTTCGCATACTCCTCTTGTACCTTATTATATTTACTTTGTGAAACACTGAGTTCTTTTTGAATGCTAATTTCATCCGTCAATCTCGCCGAATATCGCTGAATACTCTCGACATATCTCATGTTGACAAGAAAACTTTTATGAATGCGACAAAATCCATACATGCACAATATTTCTTCAATTCTATCTAATTTCTGATACATAGAGTATGTTTTCGATACATTTTTAATGTGAAATATCACTCTATGTAAACAACTCTCAATATATACTATATCGCTAGGATATATCTTCTTATTTCCTTCCACAAAAGCAAATTGTAATTTTGAAGTTTTCTCAATAAATCTCTGCATAAAATCGTCCATACATCTAACTATCCGCTTATCCCACATAGCATCACCTTTTATGATATTCTGCATCGCGTTTATTTTAGTTTCATCAACATGCACTCCCTGACATGCTGTCACGAAAATAATGCGGTAAGCATCTCCGATAATCATTAAATCCACCTCAGATGCAGGAGATTCTATACAGTATTGATAACCATGTACCCGCATATATTGATCTACAAGTCTTTTCTCCTTTCTTAAATAATTTTCATCAGTATCACACACTGCAACCTTCACCATTTCTATACCCCCTCGTATTATTCGACAAATGATTTGAACCCTGCCAAAATATTCCCTTTTATATATTAGACTATTTAAAAGCCCAAAAGGTTCATTTTATTTTAATAAATTAAAATGATTTGAAAAAAATTCTAAAAATACTTTACTGTCTCATCTCCACTAATGATACTCTTATTCTTTGACAGCATAGCACTTTTCGAGTAATCAATTCAACTGCTTCAATAATATATAACGAATCGCGCGGCAAAATCCTGACAAAATAATTTATTTTTTTAACATCATTATCCCTCACTTCTTTTGTCCTCAAATCTTACATGATATTCCCATTACATTATGATCCAGTTCCAGATTGTCTTCACCCAATAACTCAAATCCGTTGTAGCATTCACATATAAGAGTTCTTGATATAATTTTGTTATTGCATTCATATCTATCGCATATCCGTTTGTTGCATCAACATCCTGAAATGCACTTTTCTCGTACTTTTTCACCCCTCCATGACATCGCCATTCGGAAATAGCACTCTGATAAAAGCTTCCGCGATCCAAATAGTTTACCCCACCTTTCACATAAAAACTACCGACATCAGCGCAAGCAAAGGCCGAGATTCCAATTCTCTCAAGACTCCCCTTCACTTCAATCGCCCCAAACTCACTATTACGATAAAAGGCACCATCCGCAATCTCCGTCACACAGGATGGAATTGTCAATTGAGAATCTGCATTGTCATTTTTGAGTGCTTGGCAAAGAATGTGACCATCCCTCGTATATAAAATTTCGTTTTGCAACTGATATGACGTATTCTCCTTATCAATCTAATTTGTGTAAGTTCTTCGGTAAGACAATTTTTTCAAATAATAATTTCCCTTAAATGATAGTGGTGCTGTCTGACGAACAGTATCAGGAACAACGAAGGTTCGACCTTCCTTTCCCATCGGATAACAGATAAGTGTTGTCATTTTCTTATTATATAAAACACCATTTTGCGATCTGTACTTTGAGTTGTTAAAAGAGACTCGAATACTTGTAAGATAAATCTGTGCCCCAAATGCCCCTTCTTCAATTTTTGTCACACTTGCCGGAATATAGATTTCCCTTACCTGTATATCACCAAACATGTTGGCTGTAATCGTGGTGAATCCTTCCGGTAATTCCACATATAATTTTTCAGTTGCATCACCCAGACCTCTCCACACATCAAAACCCCAGCCGAGCTCATAATCATCCGATATTCCTCTTTCTTCTTCGGACGCATATTGAAGAACCGAAGAATCTTTGATTGCTGTAATCCCCTGTCGTATCACTAATTTTTTCACCTGAAAGTATCTGTTTTTACGGCTAAGTTGTTCATCTACACGAATGGTTTGCGACACAACTCCCCGTCCATAAAGTTCCAGCTTCTTCGACTTGCTGTCATAGCGGTATTTTGTCTCACCACCACAGCTTCCAGAGACTACTTTTGCCTGTACACTTTGTGCAAAAAACAATCCCCCTGCTACCATCCAAAATGCGATCATTAGTGTAATAATATAACCTGCTCTTTTCATAATCCCCCTCCTTGCAATCACTATTTTAACTGTACTTGATAAATTGCTACTTTGTAATCTGAAACTTTGCTCTCCCTTTTATCTACTGCTACATATAGACCTGTGCTTGTAACCGATATGCCTTATATTTTAATGTATCACCTTGTATACCGTCTGTCAAATAATCTGCATCCAATGATAGCCGCACCGCCGCAAATAAGAAACAAAATAACAAATCCCATATATTTTGAAGATTTTTGTCTATAGGGTAATGCATTTCCGGAAGTATCGGGATCTGCATTTAACAACAATTGTTCATCAAACATGGTATTCATAAGACTCATAAATTCTTTTGTTGTATATACTTTTCCATTAACAAGTCCCTTTTTCCCAACTTCAGCATTAAACACATCCGGTGCATCTGCAAAAGGTATCATATAACTTTCTTTTGAACATTTTACATATATCATATTTAAATAATACAAATCATTTCTTAACAAACGAATATCTTTTATCGTATTCTTTGCGCTGATTACTTTAGTAGCCACCGAAGCAACTTTGTCTTTATCTAAAACGGTTTGACCAATCTCCCCATCGTCTGACTCTGACATCCATTGATATTTGCCGTTCACTTTCTGCAACATTGTAATTCCTGCACGCCCTGATTTCGTTGTGTAGGGAACATACCATTCGTAAGTATCACCAAATAGTTTGTCGATATTTTTCCCCTTTTTCTTATATGCTGTAATCATCAGATCATCTACTAACTGTACCCGAAACGCTTTACTGTAATCGTACTGTTCTTTTCCCAAAGCACTTTCTTGTTCTTCAACCGTCTCTCCTTCTGTATCATTTTTCTGATACGATTTTGAGTGATTCGTAAGTTCTTTTTTTATTTGTTGTAACTCCTGTTTTTGTTCCTTTTCCTGCTTTGTCAATATATGCACTGTCTTTTGTTGCAAGTTGCTGTCCGCTTTTACTCCTGCAGCTGCCACCAAAAGAATACACATGGAAAATATTGCTGTCATTGTATCTTTTATATTTTTACTCATAATAATCCCCTTTTCTGTACGCAAATCCTTCATATATTGACCACCACGAATGCCACGGATCTCTCCGTTGCCATCATCTCTTGCATTATAATACGTTATTACCACCAAACAATAAAAAACCGCCTGTTAGAGAAATTTAGTTCTTTTGCTCCATTTTAGAAATTATAGGAAACGAGAAGTTTTATTAATTTATTGCCTTTAACCATGTGTCTACTTTATAGGATTTGATTCCTTTTTCACATGTCCACTTAATCGGGTACATTATAGTTCTTATACCTTACAGTTTCAATTTAGATATTACACGCTTAACCTCTTCTTCATTCAACTCTACAATGTCCGCAATAGATGCAATACTTTCACCACGTTCATGTAGCTTTTGAATCGTTCTTTCTCGGCCTTCCGCACGACCTTCCGCACGACCTTCTTCTCGGCCTTCTTCCTTTCCCTCTAGGTAGCGCTGACGATATTCATATTCTAATGTCATATAGTCCAACCTCCATCTCTCGTTTTGGCGGGCCGAACACACCGCTTCCTCCAGCTCCTCTGTGAATTTGTCCGACGCACCTTTTCCATCAATATAATCCAAAATCCGTTTCATTTCGGGACTCACATCGTCCATTGTTCCCTTTGTACTTAAGATTATCTTAACTGCGTCATCGTCTAATGTCAATGCTGTATTTTCATTGCCATAGTAATCTCCTCTTCCCTAAAACACGCTGTGTTTATCATTTCGTATGTGGCATTATATCACTTTTGATCAGAGATTACTATTGGCACTTTTCATATTTTTATACATTAGTTTTGTACATATCTCACAATGTTTTTTCATTTTTATTTTCTATATTTTGATCAATCAGTTTATAAAAAAGCAAAGCCAGCGCTTTGCTTTGCAAGAATTGCTAAAGCAATTCTTGGTGATGTCGCGCTACACAACAGCAGTTTCCTATTAATTAAAAAAGAGTTTGTTATATTGTCTTTCCAGCGACATATAACAAACTCTCTTTCATTAACCTATTTAAGCTTCCCATACCTCATTATCTCACACAACCACATATTGCTTATTATGTCAGTAAAACAATAGCTATTTTGCAACCGATAAAGTAAATTATCCTGTCATCAAAAAAACTAAGACAATTGCCGAAGAACGCAGAGTTTTTACGTGATTTCTTATTTTGTTAAGTCTCTGATGAATACATGCCTGAAGGAATGTCTGAGATGTCCCGGTCTAGCAAGGTATCATCCATTTTTGGACGGGACGCTTTCGCTACGATGCACTACGTTACGTTACTTAATGTCTCTGAGATACGAGACATAAGTAACGACGAGCGCAAAGTCCCTTTCAAAAATGATGATTACCTTGCTTCCGGGACTTCGAGTTTCCGAAAGGCATGTAAACCATACATCAGAGACAACAAAATTTAGAAATCACTGTGAAAACTAATTGCGGCAAAGCAATTGCTATTGTTTTTTGATGGCAGTATTCACTATATATCAGTTGCAAAATATAATTAAACCATCGACATAATAAGCAATATGTGGTTTGGACAATAACTTCCGGTATGGGAAGTTTTAGTAACCTATAAGTTTTCCATCACGTAATCCAAAGTCTCTAGTAATCGCTTGGCTAACTCCTTACGCCTCTGCTGATTTCTTAGCAGTGAAGAGCTTCTTCAAGCAGCTAAATGCTACTAATACACCAAGTACCATCAACAGAATCGCTACGATCAACTGCAAACCATCTACTAAGAATGTAGCCTGACCAGCAGATACATTCTGTACTAATGCGATAAACTTCTGAACCAATGCAGTAAATGTTACTGCTAACATAGCAAACATTGGGATATACAAAGTCCATCCGGTACGACCTGTTGTTTTTAAGAATACTGCAAGTGCGATCAATACCAAGGCAGCAAGCAACTGGTTTGCTGAACCAAAGAGTGGCCATACATTGTTGTATCCACCAAGTGTTAATAAGTAACCAAAGAACAATGTAATTACTGTTGCAAAATATTTATTTGTAAGTACACGCTGTACCGGTGTCATCTTCTCCGGATCTGTCGTATCTCCTAAGAATAATTCTTGGAAAGACATTCTACCGATTCGAGCAACGGAATCCAATGAAGTCAATGCCAATGCAGATACACACATTGTCATAAATACTGTTGCGATCTGTACCGGAATACCAAATTTCTCAAGGAATCCTGCAACACCGGTTGAGAAGATTGCAAACGGGGTACCTTCCGGCTTCATTCCGTTAACTGCTACCGCACCAACAACGACTAATGCTACAACACCGAGTAATGATTCTACTACCATGGCGCCATAACCGATCATCGGCATATCTTTTTCATTACTTACTGTCTTAGAAGATGTTTCTGAGGATACCAAGCTATGGAATCCGGATACCGCTCCACAGGCAATCGTAACAAACAAAGTTGGGAATAAATAGCTCTTTGCCGGTCCCTGTCCTACAACAAAGCCGTTATACGCATTTAACTTCATTGCCGGATGTGCTACAACAACACCAACAACTGCGCCAATGATCATGCCAAGCAGCATAAATGTTGTCATATAATCTCTAGGCTGCATCAAAAGCCACATTGGCATGATGGAAGCTAAGAACAAGTATGCCATGATGATGTAGATCCAAGTGGATTTAGTTGCATACATTGGAAGTTTCATACCAATCGCAAACATTGCTACGAGCATTGCAATTGCTACCACTGCTCTTGACCACTCCGGCATATCTCCTACTTTTTTCTGAAGCAGACCAAAAAGAACTGCCACTAAGATGAAAAGCATTGAAATAGATGCTGCAGAAGAATGTGCATAAGCAGATGCCTTTGTAAGGTCTGCTGCTCCCTTTCCTACGAAAGTACCGGCGACCATATCCGTAAAGGCGGCAATGACTAACAAAGTAAACAGCCAGCAAAACAGCATAAACAACTTTCTTCCTGCTTTACCTATGTATTTCTCGATGATCATGCCCATCGATTTACCTTCATTCTTAACAGATGCATACAAAGCACCGAAATCCTGTACCGCACCGAAGAAGAGACCTCCGACGATCAGCCACAAGAGCACCGGAACCCATCCGAAAACAGATGCTAAAATTGGTCCCGTCACAGGGCCTGCACCTGCGATCGAAGAAAACTGATGCGAAAATACAGTAAACTTTGAAGATGGGACAAAGTCCTGACCATCCTCAAACTTTTTAGCGGGTGTCTGTGCATTCTCATCAATTCCCCATTTGCGCGCAAGCCATCTTCCGTACAGCAGATAACCGGCACCTAATGCAACAATGCTGATTAAAACAATAACTAATCCATTCATTTCTTTCCTCCATTTCTAAAGCGTAAAACAAAGTATTACAGATCCATGACGCTTTCACATGGATTTGACGATGTGACCCATAAAGTAAAAAAAAAGCTTTCGTCTTCATATAAAGATCTCTATGTATCTTTACACAAAGACGAAAGCTTATATACTTCCGCGGTACCACTTCATTTGTCACATCAAAATGACCTCTTACTCTTATCACGATATGTGTCCCATAAATTGACCACATATTTTCAATAAGCTTCTCTATAACGGGAGAACCCGGTGACACTTACCGTATCTGACTAAGCCAGAAATTTCAGTGCACATCTCGCAGAGGATAGCTTTCCGTTCGGTATACTGTCTCGCACCAACCGACAGCTCTCTGCAATACGAGGGATCCGAAAAACCTTGTTCTGTTCAACGATTTTGTTTTTGTTGAAACAAAGATTAGCACTTTAAAATCGATTTGTCAACACTTAAAATTAATTTTTTTCATATATGACATTAATTTTATTCACTTACCATTTGAAACGTCTGTTGTTCATAGTGGATCACCCTATTCTGCGCTTACCGGTGCTTCCACTGTCGCAGATGCCGCACTCTCCCCTGTACTTGTCGTTGTCGCTGCTGCAGTAGTAGAATACGTTATCGTTCCCGTCTGCTCATCTGCAAACATCAGATCAGAAGTGGCATTAATCGTTCCAAATCCTTCGTTTTTCAGTAAACGTATCATTTTCTGCAAATATTCCATGTCGGCACTCATTAAATTCTGTCCCTCGTGCCTTCGATGTGAATATTTTTCCTGCTCCCTGCGCGTTTTCATCTGCTTTTTCAGAAGTTGTAATTCCTGCAGTGCATCTTCTTTTTCATCTGCCTTTTTGCGACGTCGCACTATCTTCTGTCCGGTTTCGTTTTGCTTCCGATGCACTGTTCCTTTATCATCACTTTCCATCTGCGATTCACGCCGTATATTCTGCACTTTTTTGCGGGCAACGCGTACCATCTTTTTGGCATGGTTTATGGCAATCTGCAATTCGTCGTCATTATATTGACCGGAAGCAGATTTGCGTCGCAATGCGGATAGCGCAGAATTGGCAGAGGTAAGCGCATTGCTCGCCTGATTCACGTTTTTGGCTCGTGCAATCGCTGCTGACACTTTGCGAAAGCTATAATTTACCGGCTGCTTTGTTGTTTTTGTATTTGTAGACTTACTGTTTTGACGGCTCTCTTTCAAGCGTTCTAACAATTGCATGGAATACTCAATCGCACTTTGATTATAATCTTCCATCGCATTCCAACCCTCTTCTGAAATTTCCACACTTGCCGCCTGTTTCTCTGTCGATGTCCTCTTTGCCGTAGCAGACATCTGTCCCGTATCTTGTGCATAACCCATCTCCGCAGCACTCTGCGTCGTCGTATCAGATGCTGCGACTGCTTCTGACGATTCACCATCTGTACTCTGCGCACCTACAGAATGCACTGCCACCTGTGTCCTTGTTGGAACTCCGTTTCTAAAACTAACTTGATTCATTGCACTCCCTCCTTGATCTGCAATCTAATCAGCACTACAAATCAGAACTGATGATTCACTATATTGGTTATATCGGCTCAATGTGGCAATTAGCATAGTGCAAGAGGCCGGAGTAGATTTCCCAGCCTCTCATCTTGCTTATAAAGATATGATACAATGCCCTGTAGCGTTTCTCTTCTCTTATTCGTAACGCAGTGCTTCGATCGGATCCAGCTTTGCCGCTTTCCCTGCCGGATAATAGCCGAAGAAAATACCGATCACCATCGAAAAAGCAACAGATATGATCATTGCCGCTACCGGTGCCGTTGCAGAATATCCTAAAATAGATGCCGCTATCGCACCAAGGATCAAGCCTACAACAATTCCTAATATACCGCCGATCAAACACAAAAGTACGGATTCAATGATAAACTGCAATCGAATGGAGCTGTTTTTGGCCCCCAATGCTTTTCGTGTGCCGATCTCACGTGTTCGTTCCGTGACAGACACGAGCATAATATTCATCACTCCAATTCCTCCAACCAAAAGAGAAATTCCGGCAATAAATGCAATTGCGATCGATACTGTCTGCACCATTTCTGTCATTGACTCTGTCATAGACTCCATCGTCGAAGTCGACACTTCGTAGTCTTCATTTGCTGCATAATATGGCTTAAAATACTGTTCGATCTGCTCTGCAAAAGCAGACACACTATCCACTTTGGTCGATGTAACCACTGTAAACTGCGAATATCCTTCATCCGCATGTGTCTGTTCCTTTGCCGTCGTTAGCGGAATGTACGCTGCCGTTGTCACATCCTCATCCGAAGATTCACTGACATTGCTGCCACTCTCATATTTATACACACCGACAATATAATATTTTTCATAACTGCCATCAAGATTTAGGCTTATGCTCTGTGCCAGTGCTGCAGAATTATCTCCATCAAACAGATTTTCCACTACTTTATCGGTGACCATGATCACCTTTTTCTTACCGGTCAGATCTTTTTTCTTAATCTTGCGGCCGGCTAATAATGTAATTTTACTGCTGGCAAAGTATTGCTCATTTATTCCTGTAATAGTGATGTTCGCAGATTCACTCTCCCGCTCTGCTGTGCCACTTCCAACCGATTCACTTAGTGCAATCGCATCAATTTGATCGGAATACTGCTTCTGCAAACCTTCGATCATTTCATCCGTAATACGATCGTCCTCTTCCAGATCCGCACTTTTGCCAGAAGTGCCAAATCGCATTCCATTCGCAGAAACCTGCTCCTGTTCACTGGACTGCTTTACACCAACAGTAATATTATTGGCTCCCATTTCCTGAAAAGAATCCGCAATGGATGTCGTCAATGAAGAGCTGACTGTCATGATCGCTATAACAGAACCAATACCAATAATGATTCCAAGCATTGTTAAAAGTGCGCGCATTTTGCCGGCTCGAAGTGACCCCACTGCCATCCGAATATTCTCTATGATCAGCATACGCCACCTCTCTTTCCGGTCTCATCCACAGCTTTTCCACCATGTCCGACTGCTCTGGTTTTTCCGGTATCATCCACAATTACGCCATCACGCAATGTAATAATTCTCTCCGTTTCTTCTGCCAATTCTCTGGAATGTGTGATCAGGACGATCGTTTTTCCCTGCTCGCGGTGTAATTTGTGAAATAAATCCATGATATGATGACCCGTCGCCGAATCCAGTGCTCCCGTCGGCTCATCCGCCAGAATTAACGCCGGATCATTTGCCATAGCACGCGCGATTGCGGTTCGCTGCTTTTGTCCACCGGATAATTCATCCGGCTTATGATGCATACGATCTTTCATACCAACCAGCTCCAAAAGTTCCTTTGCACGCTCTGTCCGTTCCTTGCGAGTCACCCCTGCATAAAGCATTGGCAGCTCTACATTGGCAAGTGCAGATGTCCGCGGAATCAGATTATACGTTTGAAATACAAACCCAATCTTTTGGTTGCGAATCTCAGACAACTGTTTATCTTTCAAATTGCCAACACATTCGCCATCAAGCAGGTATTGACCACCTGTCGGCTGATCCAAAGCACCAATAATATTCATTAATGTCGATTTGCCGGAACCGGACTCTCCGACAATAGATACGAACTGTCCTTCCTGTACCTGAAGATCAATACCATGTAATATTTCAAGTTCATTTGGTTTACCAATATAAAAACGTTTTACGATTTCCTGCAGATCAATAATGGCTGGACTTGCTGTCAACTGCTGCTTTGCTTTCTTTGTTATCTCCATAGCTAATCCTCCATTCTATTTGGATGGTGCCTGACCGCCTCCCGGTCCACCCATTCCGCCGGATCCACCCTTGGATCCATTCATGCCACCACGGTCGCCTTTGTTCCCTGTACTGCCGTCAGGTGTGCCTCCCATTCCGCCGAAACCACCAAAGGTGCTATTCTGCTTATTAGAATCCGAAGAGGAATCTGTTTTATCTGTTGGAATAACTACTTGCAATCCTTCCTGCAGATCATCGCCCTGCACTTCAATATAATAATCTGTCTCCATTCCGGTTGTTACGGTCACTTTTGAGGTGGAATCCCCATCTTTGACCAAAATATAACTTTCTCCATTTTCCTTGTGTACCGCATCGTATGGTACTGCGTAAACATCCGACGCTTCTTTTTTGACAATACTGCATTTAGCTGTCATTCCAAGCTTAATACGGTCGTCACTTGATGTCACCTTGATTTTTACTTCGTATCCGTCACTAGAACTGGCAGTTGTACCTGATGACTGACCCTGTGCTTCTGTTGACGTACTGCCACTGCTATCTGTAGATGGTGCCACAAATGTCACTTTACCCTCCAGTTCGTCATTATCTGTCGCATCTGTCAAAATAACTACTCGTTGCCCCACCTTAACATCGCTGATGTCATATTCATCTACACTTGTCGTAATAACAAAGGATTGTGTATCCTGAATCTGTAATAAAGTTCCTCCCGAATACGTATCGCCTTCCTCTACCGAAAGTGAGGTTACGGTACCGGACACGGGTGCCGTAACAGCACAATTGTCCAAATTCTCTTTTGCTTCCTTTACCTGCTTCTGTGCTTCTTTGATCTGCTTGGTTCGATTTGTCTCAGCCTGTTCTACTGCAGTCTTGGCAGAATCCACAGAAGACTGATTTTGACGATTACCGGAGGTCTGGTTGCTGACAGCCTGTTCATATTTTTCCTGTGCCTGCGTCAACTGCTCCCGCGCCTGTGACAATTCCTGCTGTAGCGCTGTTTTGCGTGCAGCATCTTTTGCTACCTTGATTTTATCTTTCAACGAACGTATTGTCTTTTTGAGCGTTTGCAGGGATGCCTTCGTTTTCTTTACTGCCGCTGCACTTGATGTCTTACTGTCTGAATAAGTTGTCTGTGCATTACTGAGCTGTTTCTTTGCATTTGTCACCTCGGCATTCGCACTGGTTGTCGTGTTGGACAAGTTGTCTTTTGCATCTGCATAAGCATCTTCCAGATCGCTTTGATCAAATTTAACGAGAGAATCTCCCTTTTGTACTGTATCTCCTACTGCCACAAGAACTTTTTTAACTGTTAGATTGGTTGCTGTCGACGTTACACTCTTGTTCGTTGCGCTCTCAAAAGCTCCGGTTGCGCTGATAGACTCTACCAAATCCTGCTTTAAGAGTTGAACTGTCGATTGCTGTCCAGAGCCTGCATTTACGGTGTCTTTGCTTCCTTTCGCTTTCACAAAAAGTGCGATTCCAACGGCTGCTGCCACGATCACAATTCCCCCTGCAATCCACCTCTTTTTGATTCGTTTTGCTGTAATTTTCATAGTAACCTCCAGTCTACAAATGATGTCGTCTCAAATTTCATTCGCTAATTTTAAGACTTCATCAACTTGCTTAAGTTATGTTGTAACCTAAAAATTTGATGTTTGGTTGGAAATTACTTTATTAAAAAATCATGAAAATTACGTGTGCAATCATTGAAGAAGATGTGAAACATCTCGACAGCCGTTTCTTAAATCTTGGCTGTCAACATTTCACTTCCTATTGCACACCATATTGAATATGCAGATAATGCTTCTTGATCGCATAAACATTGTCTGCGTAATCTCTGCTATCTTCTCCCACAGATGCAGACAAGATTCCTTCTAATATCACTTTGGTGATATCCTGTTCGCTCTGCTGATAGACTGACTGGTAATAATCATCTTTTTTCTCGCATATGCCCTCCAATGATTCACCCCGACAAAGCACGCTCTGCCGGGGCTGATACTATTATGACTATTTTCCGGTACACACATTAAGCAGCTTTGACAGCTTTTGCTTTTAATCCGCTCTTCTTCAACTGCTTACGCATTTTCTTTAATGCGCTCTTTGGCACCTTCACAACCAGTTTCTTGGATGTTTTCTTCCAGATGCTCTTGCCGCTGAATGTGCATTTCTTTGTCTGGATCTTGACAGTCTTTAACTTCTTACATCCGTAGAATGCCTTTGCTCCAATGTTTCTTACATTCTTTCCGATCGTAACCGTGGTGAGTTTCTTTAATCCCTTGAATGCATTTTTGTTTACTCCAACAACACGGTATGTCTTTCCTGCCAAAGCTACCGTATTCGGGATCACTACCTTTTTGACTTTATTTTTGTCGCTGTTCTTGGCATAACTTAAATTCATTGCGACAACTTCGCGCTCCGTATCCGTTTTCTTGACAACCTTATAACGGATGTTATTGGCAGACCAGTATCTTCCCACCTGCGGATAGTTGATCCTGTATGGATTGATCACAAGCTTCTCACCGGCCTTATACGTAGGACCGACACGGAACTGAAGTTCCTGCTGATACATCTCATCAACCACGCTCTGTGCAATGCCGGATTCCATCAACACCAGAAGATTTGGACAGCGGTTAAATGCTTTCTTACCCACTTTGGTTACTGACTTTGGAATAAATACCAATCCCAAGTTGGTGCATCCATCAAATGCATTTGCTCCAATCTCTGTTACGCCACTCTCGATCACGACAACACGAAGATCTTTTCTTCCTGCATATGCCTTATCTGCCACCTTTGTCGTTCCCTTAATGATCAACGGCTCCTGTGTACTGTTTGGTGATGCCGTCTGCGTTGGCGAAGCCGACGGCTGTGCTGACTGCACAGGCTGTGATACATCCGCATCCGCTGCGCTCCCTACTGCTGCTCCCATTGCTAACAGGGTCACCCCTGCTAACAGTCCAATAATTTGTTTTCTCATGATAGTCCTCCTTCTGCACCTTTGGTGCGTTATATTTTTATTGATTGATGCAGTTAAAAATTTTAATCTGCAGTTCATCCTTTTTTCTCATTGTTTTCTTGTCTGCGATCTCCTTATCCAAGGTTTTCTCAAAATCGGAAGTGATCCAAAGACTTTCTACTCTGTCTTTATCTATGTTATAGCCAAACACATAGACTTGAGCTGACTTAGTCTGCACAAAATATTTAAGTGAGGCACCCATTTGAGGCACATCCTTATCATATACATATATAGCCTTACATTTTATAATGTCAGCTTCTTGTTCCAAACCAGTTAACATATTCTGAATCATCTCAATATGCTTAGTTTGCATTTGCTGCAAACGACTTAACTGCTTGACCGGATTCATATAGCAATCACTATCTTCATCTATTTGGCGTAATTCTCCAGTTTGAGCATCTATCAATAATTGATATCCACTTTGCCAAGATTCGTCAGATAGAGATACGCAATATTCGTCATCCTCGCTGTCTTCATAGGTCGTCACATCTACAGCAGTCCTCGCCCGATTTGTATCAAGTCCATATATTTTGCTGACATACTGCTTGGCAGCCTCAATCGCCTGATCCTCTGTCAGCTTATTTGCCGTTTCGTCGACCGGCCTTTGTGCAGCCCTCGCTCTGTCTGCCTGATTCTGCTTTGCCAGCGCATAATCACGCCGCTCATTAAAATCAATGATCTGTAATAACTGCTCATCGGTCAATTCGCTCTTCGGCAGATAAAAGGTACTATTTGCACGACAGTATACGACTTCTTTCCCGCCATTCGCTTTCACTTCTTTCTGAGAATCTACTTCCTTCAGCTTCGTCTCCGGCAATGTTCCCTTTTTATATTCCTTCTGCAGCAGTTCCTTGCGCTTCTGCTCCTGAGAAGATAACTTGCGTGAATAGTGATCTGCATCTTCGCGTTGTGCCTGTGTCATATGGTTTAACTGCTTCTGTTCCTCTTGAGACATTGATTGTAAATGTTCATGATATTTATCCACAGCAGCATATGTACCCATCGTCAACATAATGGCTGCGCCAACCGCTGCGACTGCCGTTCGATAGGAGAATGCACGCACCACTTTGCCGTCATCCTGCACATCCTCCGCACGCACCCGGCATAACAGTTGATCTATTCTACTGTTTTTCACCGTTGGTTCAGTTGGAACTTCCTGCAGCAGTCGTCGGCTGATTTCTCGATCCAATCTACTTCTCATTGTATTTACTTCCTTCCATAGTCCATTATTTACCTGCAATTTTTTAATTTTTGTCGCACTGTATAGAGTCTTGATTTTACCGTACCTGTTGGTATGTTTAAGATTGCGCTTATCTCTTTTTGCGAAAAGCCATATATGTAATACAAATATACCAATGTACGATCCTGCTCTGCCAGACTTTCTATCTCATGCCAAATTCCGCTATGCGGATAACCCGACGCTTCGTTCGTCGGATAGTCATCCATAGATTCCACCAATTCTACCCGTTTTCTTTTTTGAATCATAGATAACGCTGTATTGACTGTAATCTTTGCTACCCACGACCGCATTTTATCCGGTGATCGAAGCTGTTCCCTGCGTTCCCACGCTTTGCATAACGCTTCTGCCACCGCATCATCTGCATCCTCCGGATGATGCAGTATATTCATTGCGAGCCGTACCAGCATGCCTCTTTCTGTTGCAACAAATTGTTCAAATTGCCTAGAAGTCAAACTACGCCTCAATCTTTTCCTTCCTTTCTGCGCACACTTCCAGTGCATTACCTCCCTGTGCCAGAGGTGCACCATAGGCACAAGGTTTCACCATCTCTTGTGGCCACCTTTTGATCGGTTCTACTTATATGACTATTTAGAAGCCCAAAAGGTTCATTTTATTTTGCAATATTTTATTTTTTAATATTATTAAGTTTTTCCGTATATTTTCCTAATAATATTAATAGCTTGTGGAGTTTATTTTGATTTTGTAAAGTGTTTAGATCCAAAAACGCAAACTTCGCACATCAAACTTGAACTTACCATACCAAAAAATAATATCAGAACATATCTGTGAATGATTCTCCCACCCGGTATCATACACTGTCACTATTGCAACGCCTGCTTAATACTTTGATAATGTAAAAAAATCCCCTGCTTATCGTATTCTGATAACTGTGCTGCATCCGCTATCTGAAATGCATTCGTCTCTTCCGTCTGCAATTTGATATCTGCCTCTGTAAAATCCATATGATATTTATAGACATCTACAAAATAGTTATCACCTTCTCCCGGATTCTCACGGTGATACGAAAACAGAAAGCCACCTTCTGCATTCGTTACATCCAGTCCGGTTTCTTCTAAGATTTCACGTTTCACGGCCTCTTCCGATGTCTCCCCGGCAATAGCCGCTCCACCGGATACTTCCCACCAGCCGGGTGCCCAAGCTTTGTCAGCCGCACGCTTTGTGATCAAATATTTTCCATCCGGTCTCTGAATAACACCGAGTACCGACAAATGATACTCCCCTTCTTTCAAGCACCAATCATTTCTTTTCATGGTTCGCCCGGTTGGCTTCTTGTCCTTATCATAAATATCCCATAATTCCATCGTAATCTGTCATTCCTTTCTCTGACGGTAGTTTTAATAAACAACTTCGAAATGTATGAAGTGTGTATGTTTGATTTAATCGTTATCTCTTCTTCCAAACAGTAACACCAGTCGAAGCAGCTGTAATAAGGTGGATACCGTTGCCGTTATATAGGTCATTGCTGCCGCTGAAAGTACACGTCTCGCCCCTCTCACCTCATCTTCATATAACATTCCGCTATCATTTAAAATGCGAAGTGCTCTGCCCGACGCATTAAACTCTACCGGAAGGGTGACAATCTGAAATAACAATGTCAACGCAAACAATATAATACCAAGATAGATCAAATTGGTATGCCCGATTAGCAATCCGACAATGATCACCGGCCACGACAATTTAGAACCAATATTGACCACCGGAACAATGGCACTGCGTATCTGTATCGGAACATAACCAACATGATGTTGAATGACATGTCCACATTCGTGCGCTGCCACTCCAACGGCGGCAATGGATGATGCACCATATACACTATCTGACAATCGCACCACCTTCGCACGTGGATCATAATGATCAGTCAACTGTCCGCTGATATGTTCGATTCGTACATCGGTAATCCCTGCACTTCGCAGGATCATTTCTGCTGTCTGCGCCCCTGTCAGACCACGTTTGCTATGATATCGACTGTACTTATTAAATGTCCGGCTGACGTTGGCAGATGCCAGCATACATATTACCGCACCAATAATAACAAGAACATATGTCGGATCCATATAGTAATACATCCCCGGAAAATAACTTAAAAGTGCTGTCTGCATACACTAATCCTCCTTACTCCAATTGTTTTTACATTAATCCTAACTATAGCATTTCCCATCTCGTTTATCAACTATACCTTACTTTAACTTCCCATATTGGTTGTGGAGGAATATGCATCGATTTCCTATAGATCGATGATATAAAAATGATTGCTTTTCATAGAAACACGCTATATAATTATATTTGGCTTTACGCGGATTTTACGTAAAATGCTACTGTTTATCTCATTATTTGCCTAGATTTTACAAAGCTTTTCGTCGATATGTGCTGTGATTTTTATGCAAATAACACCATTTAGTGATTGATAAGGAGAAAACGAATGACTTCAGAACACGTGATCAATCTTCTTGGAGGGCTTGCGCTCTTCATCTTTGGAATGACTTTCATGAGCGACGGTTTGAAGAAACTTGCCGGCGATTATATGAAAACTATTTTGGAAAAATTAACGGAAAAACGTATTATGGCTGTGTTGCTGGGTGCCGGTCTGACCGCACTGATCCAAAGCTCCAATGCCATGTGTGTCATGACTGTCGGATTTGTAAATGCCGGAATGATGCAGTTAGAGCGCTCTGTTGGGATCATCATGGGTGCTAAGCTAGGTACAACGATCACCGGACAGCTTCTTGCAACCAATTATATTTCAAAATATGCTCCGGTTATTGCCTTTGTGGGCGTTGCTTTCTTGATGTTTGCTAAATCCAACAACATCAAAAGCTTCGGACAGGTTGTCGCAAGTCTTGGTATCCTCTTTGTCGGATTGTCCACCATGAGCACCGCAATGAGACCAATGGCACAGGAAGAATGGTTTATTAATATCGTGGCAAATCTTTCCAATCCTCTGCTCGGTGTACTGGTCGGCGTGATTTTCACCGTAATTATCCAAAGTGCCTCTGCCTCCGTCGGTGTGCTGCAGATCATGGCGGTAAGCGGTGTCATTGGATTCCGCCCGGCCTTTTATGTAATGCTTGGTATGAATATCGGTGCAAGTATCGCTCCGATCTTAGCTTCTATTGGTGGCAAAAAGGATGCCAAACGCGTTGCTGCCATCGTTGCTATTTTTGAAACCTGTGGTATGCTGATCTTTATGTTAGCCACTACATTCCTTCCGGTTCTCGACTGGTTGTCGATGACTTCCGGAGATCCGAGCCGCCGTATTGCAAATGCGAACACGATCTTTAACTTAGTATCACTGATCGTGCTGTTCCCATTCTCAAATCTCATCGCCGCTTTGTCTAAGAAGATCATTCGCGGCTCCGACGAAGAGCCAAATATGGCAAAATTAGAGTTTATCAGCGAAACAACACATACGACTTCTACTGCAATGATCGGTCAGATCGATGCGGAGACCAATCGTATGGAAGAACTGGTACAAACCAACCTTCGTCTCGCTACCGAGAATTATTTTGATAATCGTTTGAAAGACGAGGATGATTTCAACCAGACGGAAGAAACGATCGATTTCTTAAATAAGAAAATTACCGATGCACTGATCCGCATGAGTTCTTTTGCAGATCTGACGCCAGAGCAGGCTAAGCACGTTGGTAATCTATTCCATGTAATCAATGATTTAGAGCGAATCGGTGACCATGCAGAAAATATGGCACAATATAGTATTCGTATGCACAAGAATAAGGAGCGTTTCAGTAAAACCGCCATGGAAGAACTCCGTGGGTTGGTGGATATTATTGAACGTATTTACAAAGAAGCTTACGCCCAAATGGTATCACCGGATCAGGATAAATACGCACATGTATATGCCTTGAAACGAGATGTAAACCGCATGATCGAGGACATGAAGGAAAAGCATATTGTCCGTATGAATAAGGGAAAATGTAATTCACAACAGGGTATGATGTTCGTAGAACTTTTGATGGATCTGGAACGTGTTGCAGCGCACGCTATGAATATTGCACAGGCAGCAAATTAAAAGCAATTCTTGCTTGGCGATGTCACGCTACATAGCAGCAATTTCCTATTCAAAATAATGGATCAACACAAATTAAATCCCCCTTGAGCAGACTTTTGGTTATCTACCTTATCTGCCTAAGGGGGATTCATTACTTCTTACAACATTTTTTTGTGTTTGAAATAGATAAATTCAAGAAGAATGATGATACCACACACGATTGCCACAACAGGATAACCGTAATGACTTTTAAGCTCCGGCATTCCAACAAAATTCATACCATACCACCCTGCCACAAGTGTCAACGGCGAAAAAATAGCCGTGACGATCGTCAGGATACGCATGATCCTATTTTGTTCTTCATCCAAGCGCTGCTGCTGTAATTCTCGTATTTGCAGCATATATTCCCGAAGCATTTTAGAGCGATTGTATAACCGCTCTACCTTTTGTCCATATGTCTGAAAACAGATCACCTCTTTCTCATCAAAGAAATCATTGACATTTTCGACAAGTGTATCGCTCATATCCATCATCTGTTGATATTGAAAGCTCTTGTTGAGTAATATTTTGCGATATTTGGCCATTAATCCGGTCGGATCCGTCTTCTCCCCGGACTGGATCTCCTCTTCCATCTGGAAGCAGCCTGCTTCGATCCTCTGCAAATGTTTGATATCATCTTTTAATAATTCATCCAAAAGGCGGATAAAAAAACGTACAGGCGACAGATCATCTTCATCACTGATCAGCGAGCGAAGCTGTTTTTCCCAGTGATCATGTCTGGTCTTTTGTCCGATCAAAACCAGTTCGCTGCGGTCAAGATAGTAAATAATACTGACCGCTCTGCCGTCATATGCTTCTTCCGGATGCCACATAATTTCGCCCACCACAGCGTCCGCAAGAACTACAGCTTTCGAAAAATGCATACGGTTAGACTGCAGCATATATTCCATTTCATTCCAAAAGCTGGCACTCTCCCAGCGTTCCTTCGCTTCCGCTGCATCAAGCACCAGCACCCGCCCCTGTTTCAATGCAAATTCCACAGCGATCCCCCTCACATCATACTATTGACCATAGTATGCATTTTCTCCATGTTTTCTAAAAAAATGCTTGTCACGAATACTATCCGGTGCCGGCTGTACCTGAGGGTTGAGTAATTCTGTTCGGATCGCCATGCGCGCAACCTCTTCCAGCACGACCGCATTATGCACTGCTTCAGCAGCATCCTTGCCCCAGGTAAACGGTCCGTGGTTTGTGCAGAGTACGCCCGGCGTATGCATTGGATTCAGTCCTCTCTGCTCAAATGTCTCAATAATAACAAGTCCGGTATTACGCTCATACTCTCCACCAATCTCTTCCGGTGTCAGACTTCGCGCACAAGGAATCGGACCATAAAAATAGTCGGCATGTGTTGTTCCATATAATGGAATGTCACGTCCTGCCTGCGCCCACGAAGTTGCCTCCGGCGAATGTGTATGCACAACGCCTCCGATTTCCGGATATTTTTTGTACAATTCCAAATGCGTTGGCGTGTCCGATGATGGGTTAAGCGTTCCCTCGATACGGTTTCCTTCCAGATCCATGACCACCATATCTTCCGGACGCAGCTTATCATAATCTACGCCACTGGGTTTGATCACAAAATATCTGGTATCTCTATCAATCCCGCTTACATTTCCCCAAGTATACGTGATCAATCCTCTGCGCGGCAGTTCCATATTTGCTTCATATACCTTTTTCTTTAACTCTTCTAACATAGTGTCCTCCATTCGAAAATATCTGCTTACCAATGTAACGAAGTTTCTTCAATCTGCAAGCCCCCACGATATGATTCCATAAATTGTTCAAATCCCTGCACGATCTCCGGATCAGGGGCTATTGTTGTCCCTTCATTGCCGGCAAATACATAATCTTCCAAATACTGTGCCAGCGACTGTCCCTCCTGCTTATGAACCATAAAATCTGCAAGCAGCGCAATACCCCAGGCACCGCCCTCACCGGCTGTCTCCATCACAGAAACCGGTGCATTCATTGCTGCCGCAGTAATCCGCTGTCCGACGCCCTTGGTCGTAAAGAAGCCGCCATGTCCATACATTTTGTCAACTTGAACCTGCTCCTGCTGCAAAATATCCAATCCGATCTTCAAGGTTGCCAGCGCACTATATAAATGTGTACGCATAAAATTAGCTAGGTTAAATGCCGCATCCGGCTTACGCACAAAGAGTGGTCTTCCGGCATCTAATGCAGTCACACCTTCTCCGGAAAAATAATTATAGGAAAGAAGACCGCCGCAATCGGCCGCTCCCTCCTCTGCTTTTTGGAACAATTTTGTAAACAGCGTTCCTGTGTCTACCGAAAAGCCCATGTAATCCGCAAATTCACCGAACAAGTTAACCCATGCATTGATGTCCGAGGTGCAATTGTTACAATGTACCATCGCCACCGGCTCACCGGAAGGTGTTGTAACCATATCAATTTCCGTATGCACCTGTTTTAATGCCTGTTCAAGTACAACCATCGCAAAAATTGATGTTCCGGCAGATACATTTCCGGTGCGGACACCTACACTATCTGTTGCGACCATCCCGGTTCCGGCATCTCCTTCCGGCGGGCATAACGGAATCCCCGCCTGTAAAGAACCGGTTGGATCCAATAACGCGGCTCCCCTCTCGGTCAGCACTCCGGCTTCCTCTCCTGCCGACAAGACCTTTGGCAAAATATCCTTTATATTCCACGAGTATCCACGATCGGCAATCATCTCATCAAACTGTGCCAGCATCTTACTATCGTAGTCTCCCGTCTCGCTGTCGATTGGGAACATTCCCGATGCATCGCCCACGCCGAGTACTTTTTCGTCTGTGAGCTTCCAATGTACATAACCTGCCAATGTCGTAAAATAAGAAAGCTTCGATAAATGTGGTTCCTCGTTCAAAATTGCCTGATATAAATGTGCAATACTCCATCTCTGCGGAATATTAAACGCAAACCGTTTCGTCAACTGCTCTGCCGCCTCTTCTGTCATTGTATTGCGCCAAGTACGGAATGGAACCAAGAAGTCTCCTTTCGCGTCGAACGCCAAATATCCATGCATCATCGCCGAAAAACCAATTGCTGCAAGCTTTGTGAGCGTTACGTTGTATTTTTGCTGTACTTGCTCTGCCAAGGAACGATAACAGTCTGCCAAACCATTCCAGATATCCTCCTCGTGGTATGTCCACACACCATCCTCTAAGCGATTCTCCCAGTTGTGGCTGCCGGAAGCAAGTGGTTCTCCTTGTTCTCCGATCAGCACAGCCTTGATACGCGTCGAACCAAACTCAATGCCAAGTACTGCTTTTCCTTCTTGTATATATTGTGCGATCTCCATATTTTCTTCCTTTCTCTTAATCTTCTAGTGAATCATTTTCTCTACATCTCATGCGCTAAACGCCTGCCCGTCTTGCTGTGCCATTATACGGACACCTATTTATACTGCATCACAATAACCGTATCTTTTTTATTAGGTACTTTCTTCGTCACCTTTAAGGTCACCTTCGTCTTTCCTTTTTTATTGCCTTTGCAGGAAATCTTTTTACCGGATTCCAGCAAATAGACTTTTTTGAGCTTTTTATTTTTGTACTTGCGTACTGTCAGCTTTTTATTTTTAGGCCATTTCGTCACATGTACATAGACATTTTTACCTTTCTTGGTATATGTTCCCCAAGATGGGACCTTACCAAACGGATTACCGGAGGTAGCATAAATACTGCTGCCGTTTTTCTTCATCCAGTTACCAATGCCACGCAGTGCTTTCTTACTTCCCGCTGTCATAGTACCGTCACCCTTCGGTCCGATATTTAACAGATAATTACCACTCTTAGAAGCAACATCGACCAATTCCCGGATTAAATATTTATAGCTTCGATATGAATTCTCCAAATCCTTTTTATAGCCCCACGCATCGTTCATGGACTGACAAGTCTCCCATGGTCTTGATGGTGCTTTCTCCGGAATACTTCTCTCCGGGCACTCAAAATCACCCAGCTTAAATCCACGGCAGACACGCTCGTTTACTAATATAGAAGATTTCAAAGATTTTACATATTTATACAGATCTTTTCCATCTGCTTTCGTCCACCATTTTGCCAGTGTCGGCGCCTTTCTTCTGTAAGTCCAGTCTCCGTCAAACCACATAATTGCCGGATCATAACGGTCTACTAACTCTTTTAACTGAGCCTTCATGTCGCGGATGTATGCTGTGCGCGCAGCCATTGACTTCATCTTCGTAAAATCACCGTTGATCGTCTGCGACGAATGGTTCCAATCTATGATCGAGTAATACAGGCCAAACTTAATCCCTGCCTTATCACAGGCTGTTTTTAACTCCATCAGCACATCACGGCCGGTTTTGCCAAATGGTGTATACTGCTGCAGACTAAACATCGTCTTACCGGTATAATCCTTAAAGCTGGCAACATTCGTATCCCACATTGCCATTCCCTCATGATGTTTGGCTGTGATCACGATGTATTTCATACCGGCAAGCTTTGCATATTTCACAATTTCATTGGCATTAAACTTGGTTGGATTGAACTTTGCGGCTACCGTCTGCTGGTATTTCTGCTTCGAAATCCCCTCGATCTGCATCGCCCATTCCCCGTGTCCATAATAGGAATACGCTCCAAAGTGAATAAACATACCGAAACGATCTTTCGTCCACCATTTCATATTGGATGGAACACTGTACGCCTGCGATTGCACACCTCCTGCTGCCATGCCAATCACCAGACTCAATACGAGTAACAAGCTCCATACTTTTTTGCTTTTTTTCATTGTCATTACCTTTCCCTTTCTGTTTTGTCAGTGCGTGTATCTTTCGTTGCCAGTCCACTTCCGCTGATCGGAATCTTATCTCCTAAATAAGTCGGCTTTGGCTGTATCCACAGATTGACCACTTCCTTATCTCTCGCAGCCACTTCGCGCAATTTGCAGATCCAGATATTACGGTATTTCATCCGTTTATTCGGTGCGGCATAAGCATCCAGTCCCAATTTACGTGCAGCGTACACCGCGCGATATGCGTGATACTTTTGCGTGACAACAACCGGATTATGTACCTCAAAAATATCTCTGGCACGATACATGGATTCATACGTTGAAAAGCCTGCATGATCCATAAAGATCTTATCCTCCGGGACATCCAGATTCGCCATAATATAGTCTTTCATTCCCCGTACTTCATTATAGCCTTTCCTGCCATGATCCCCGGTCAACAGAAAACGATCCGATACCCCCGCACGGTATAATTCGATCGCACGATTTAAACGATCACGAAGCATTAAGCTTGGCTCCCCATTTGGCTTCATGCCTGCCCCTAATACCAATATGCAGTCGGCTTTCGGCATACTGTTTTCCTGCCCCGTCTCATATACATAACCTTTGGCGTAATGCACCACATACGCATCCATGCCAAATATAACGGCTGCACTAAGTATGATAACAATCCCACATCCGATCAACATTCGTTTGATCCCCTTCCTATGTTTTGTAATAAATGCCTGCATTTCTCCTCCTTATAAAATAGCAATGGTACAGCAATTTCCTTCTCACAAGGTATTTTTATTTTGCAAAGTAAAAGCTCACTTTTTAAAACAAAAAATCCCGGAGAATGCTTTCCTGTCCACAAAAACGTACACTCCGGGATCCATATCAACATTGGGTTATGCTCTATTACTCAATGGATGTCACTTCGTAATCTTTCGCTTCTACCGTCTGCTTCAATACATCATCTGCGATATCTGCAGATAACGTAACAACTGCTGTCCCTGCCTCGTGGCTTACCACAGCCTCTGTTACCTGATCCAAACTCTCCAATGCTTTCTTCACTGTTGCCTCGCAGTGTCCACACATCATTCCGTTAATTTTCATTGTTTTCGTCATCGTTGTTTCCTCCTCATTATATACTATTTTGGGCTGAATTTGTGAATTTCCAGCTCTTTTTTTATCTTTATGGGCATCATATATTTTGCAGAGATTCAATCTCAATGCATTGGATACCACGCAAAAACTGGACAGACTCATTGCTGCAGCACCAAACATAGGATTTAACTCCCAGCCAAACAATGGGATCCATACTCCCGCCGCCAGCGGAATACCGATCACATTATAGAAAAATGCCCAAAACAGATTTTCGTGAATATTGCGCAGCGTTGCTCTGCTCAAGCGAATTGCCGCAGGCACATCGCAAAGTCTGCTCTGCATCAAAACCACATCTGCTGCATCAATGGCAACGTCTGTTCCGGCGCCGATCGCAATACCCATATCAGCTCTGGTCAGAGCCGGTGCATCGTTAATGCCATCTCCAACCATGGCAACCTTACCATATTGCTGCAGGCGTCTGACAACCGCTTCTTTGCCATCCGGAAGCACTCCGGCGATCACCTCATCTACGCCGACCTGATCACCAATTGCTTTCGCAGTGCGTTCATTATCACCGGTCAACATAACGACCCGCAGTCCCATACCCTGCATCTCTTTAATAGCAGAAAGACTGTCTTCCTTGATCACATCTGCAACTGCGATAATACCAAGCAATTTGCCATCTTTTGCAAAAAAGAGTGGTGTCTTACCCTGACCCGCCAAGCGGTCAGATACCAGTGTGATCAGTTCTTTCTGCTCTGTCGAACGACCAGAGGCTGGCGCAATTGACTTTTCCTGCTCTGTCGAACGACCAGAAGCTGGCACAATTGACTTTTCCTGCTCTGTCGAACGACCAGAAGCTGGCACAATTGACTTTTCCTGCTCTGTCGGCCGATCGAATTTCTTATTCTGTGAATCGATTCGATCGCTATACACTTTCTCGAGTGAAATCGTCTGCTCAACAAACTTTCGACTGCCTCCCATTATCTTTGCGCCATCGCACATTGCTGACAATCCATTTCCCGGCAATGCCATGAATTCTTTTGGTTCTATCGCATTTACCGCATGCTCCTGTCCGTATTTTAGGACTGCCTTAGCAAGCGGATGCTCACTCTTCTGCTCCAACGAATATGCATACAACAACAGTTCTTCTGCTGTAACACCATCCACCGGAATCACATCTGTAACCTGCGGTTCGCCTTTCGTGATCGTACCTGTCTTATCCAGACATACAACATCCATCTTACCGGTCTCTTCCAGCGAAACAGCTGTCTTAAACAATATTCCATGCTTCGCACCGACACCGTTTCCCACCATGATTGCGACCGGCGTAGCCAGTCCCAACGCACACGGGCAGCTGATAACCAGTACGGAAATGCCTCTGGCTAATGCAAAGCCGATGCTCGCGCCGGTAAGCAGCCAAACAACCATCGTCACTGCTGCAATAACGATCACGGTTGGCACAAATACTCCGGATACTTTATCAGCGACCTTGGCAATCGGCGCTTTCGTTGCTGCTGCATCGCTAACCATTTGAATGATCTGTGACAACGTCGTATCCTCGCCGACACGTGTTGCCCTGCATTTCAAGAAACCAGACTGGTTGATTGTTGCTGCAGATACCGGGTCATCCTTTTGCTTGTCCACCGGAACGCTCTCTCCTGTAAGTGCCGATTCATCCACCGCACTATTGCCATCCAGCACGATGCCATCCACCGGTATCGTTTCTCCGGGTCTGACCACAAAGATATCGTCTTTTTGTACACTGGCAATATCCACTGTCACTTCGGCGCCATCTCGTACAACGACGGCAGTCTTTGGTGCAAGTCTAAGCAAACCTTTGAGCGCATCCGTTGTCTTTCCCTTCGAGCGCGCCTCTAACATTTTGCCGACTGTGATCAATGTCAAGATCATCGCCGCAGACTCAAAATAAAAGTCGTGCATATACGCCATAACCTGCTTGTCCGCGCCACGCATCACAGCATCCGTCATGGCAAACAATGCATATGTGCTATATCCAAATGCCGCTGTCGCACCTAATGCTACGAGCGTATCCATATTAGGTGCCCGATGCCACAAACTCTTAAACCCACTAATGAAGAAATGCTGATTGATCACCATAATAATGATCGTGAGAAGCATTTGTGTCAATCCCATCGCCACATGATTTCCTGCCATCCATTTCGGCACCGGCCAATTCCACATCATATGCCCCATAGAAAAATACATGAGTACGAGCAAAAATCCAACAGACCACAGCAAACGCTTCCGTAAAAGCGGCGTGGTGTGATCGGCAAGTTCCTCTTCGAGTGCTCCCTGATTCTGCGCATTCCCGGATTGCACGTCTGCACCCTTTATTTTGGCTCCATATCCTGCATTTTGTACCGCCTCAATGATGGCATCACCAGATGCACTTCCTTCTACCCCCATCGAATTGGTAAGCAGACTAACGGAGCACGAGGTAACACCCGGAACTGCGTTGACTGCTTTTTCCACCCTGGCACTACACGCCGCACAGCTCATTCCTGTTACAATATACTGCTGCATTTGAACCTTCCTTTCTGTGAATTTTATAACTCAGCTTTCGTTGACGGTTACCTGTCATAAATAGATCAGCTTTCGTTGACAGTTACCTGTCATGAATAAATCAGCTTTCGTTGACAGTTACCTGTCATGAATAGATTGTCCTGCGGCTACTTCATTAATTTTTGCAGGACTTTTACTAATTCATCCACCGTTTCCTCTTTCCCATCCTTAATATCCGTTGTAACACAGGTTTTTATGTGATTTGCCAATAAAACTTTATTAAAACTATTTAATGCGGCATTTGCTGCAGCTACCTGTATCAATATATCCGGGCAATACGCATCCCGTTCTACCATGCCTTTAATGCCGCGAATCTGTCCTTCGATACGATTCAAACGATTGAGCAGATCTTTATACTCCTTATCATCTCGCACCTTCGTCTTGTGACATGGACAAAGTTTTTCTTCTGCCATATTATTTATTCTCCATTCCGCAAACGCTTTCGTGTCAGAGAAATCGCAAGCTACCTGTCTATGCGGATTTTATTCGCATATGTTCGTCTCTGCGATCAAGGCTGCTTTGTGACGTCTGCAGCACAAATAGCCGATATCAAGCTACACCATAGGAAACCAAAAATTTCCTGCAAAAAATACCCTACAGGGGTATCTCCACTTAGGATATACCCCTGTAGGGTATTTGTCAAGAATTAAATTTCTCATTTAGACAGCATGCCGCTGCATGTAACGGTGCAGGACTTAGCTTATTTTTTCTCAACAACTTTTATTTTCCATTTCTTCGCCAGTTTCTTGATCCATTTCTTGTCTGCTTTGCGAAGTTTTTTGTTAATCACAAGCTTTTTAGGTACACCATTTCCCTTATGTATGTTTTAATCTTTTTCTCTTAGGTTTTTTATTTACAATTATTCATCTTTAGGTTTTATTATTAATTGTCTGCTATCTTTTATTAAGGTCGGCAAAGCAACCGGCGTAACCTACATCTCATTGCCAACACTTTGCCGCCTCTCATTCAAAATTATATTAAAAATTACCAACTGTAAGAAGTTTAACTTGCTTCAAATCACTGATTAGTCTGCAAAAAGTGCAGTTGACAAATATCTGTCACCTGTATCCGGTAATAATACGACAATGTTCTTGCATGCATTTTCCGGACGATTGGCTAAAATGGTTGCTGCATGCAATGCTGCACCGGAAGAAATTCCTACCAATACACCTTCTGCCTTAGCAAAGGCACGACCTGCTGCAAATGCATCTTCATTCTCGATTGGTAACACCTCATCATAAATCTTAGTATTCAATGTATCCGGCACGAAACCTGCACCGATTCCCTGAATCTTATGAGGTCCTGCTTCTCCCTTAGAAAGAACCGGAGACGTTGCCGGCTCTACTGCTACAACCTTGATATCCGGATTCTGCTCTTTTAAGTACTCGCCGATACCTGTAACTGTTCCACCGGTACCTACACCGGCAACGAAGATATCAACTTTTCCGTCAGTGTCTTTCCAAATCTCCGGTCCTGTTGTTGCACGATGTGCAGCCGGATTAGCTGGATTTTCAAACTGACTTGGGATGAATGCGCCTTCGATTTCTTTTGCCAGCTCTTCTGCTTTGGCAATAGCACCCTTCATACCCTTAGCGCCTTCTGTTAAGACAAGCTCAGCACCATATGCTTTTAACAAATTACGACGCTCTACACTCATTGTCTCAGGCATTGTCAAAATAATACGGTAGCCTTTCGCTGCTGCTATAGATGCCAAACCGATTCCTGTATTTCCGCTGGTTGGCTCGATAATAACAGAACCTTCTTTTAATTTGCCGCTTTTCTCTGCTTCATCGATCATCGCTTTAGCGATACGATCCTTAACACTTCCTGCCGGATTAAAATACTCTAATTTTGCCAAAAGAGTTGCATTAGCTCCTGCCTGTTTTGCAAAATTCTTTGCATTCAAGATCGGTGTTCCTCCGATCAATTCTGTAACGCTTTCATAAATCTTTGCCATGTTAGTGTCCTCCTTATATTAAAAATGTTATTAGTGATCATTATTTTTTAATTGCTTACTCAAACTTCCCATACCCATTTATGTTACGATGTCCCATAATACTTATTATGCGGTATATTTACTATCATTTTACAGCCTTAAACGCCTCATCCAAATCCTGAATGATATCATCAATATGCTCGGTACCGATAGAAAGACGAATCGTATTTTTATAAATACCTACTTCCTCTAACTCCTCTACCGTCATCTGTGAATGTGTAGTACTTGCCGGATGAATTACTAAGGACTTCACGTCTGCTACATTTGCCAGCAAAGAGAAAATCTCCAAGTTATCAATAAAGTCTTTCGCTGTGCGATCATCACCCTTAATCTCGAAGGTGAAAATGGAACCGCCACCATTCGGGAAGTACTTCTTGTATAATCTCTGCTGCTCCGGATCATCCGTTACAGATGGATGATGTACGCGCTCTACCTGTGGATGATTGTTCAAATATTCCACAACTTTCAATGCATTTTCCACGTGACGCTCAACACGAAGAGATAATGTCTCTAATCCCTGCAGGAAAATGAATGCATGAAATGGGGAAAGTGTTGCGCCTGTATCACGAAGCAAGATAGCACGGATTTTTGTAACAAATGCTGCCGGGCCAACTGCTTTTGTAAAGCTGATTCCATGGTAACTTGGGTTTGGCTCTGTCAAAGATGCAAATTTGCCGGATGCTTCCCAGTCAAACTTACCGCTATCAACAATGACACCACCAATCGTAGTTCCATGTCCACCAATAAATTTTGTTGCAGAATGTACAACAATGTCTGCACCATACTCAATCGGACGGATCAGATATGGTGTTCCAAATGTATTATCAATGACAAGTGGAATCTTGTGTGCATGTGCGATCTTTGCAATGCCCTCAATATCAACAACATATGAATTTGGATTTCCTAATGTCTCAATGAAAACCGCTTTGGTGTTGTCCTGAATTGCTGCCTCAACCTCATCAAAATTTGCAATATCTACAAATGTAGTCTGCACGCCATCCTGAGGAAGTGTATGCTCCAGATAATTGTAGGTACCACCATAAATATTACTTGCTGATACAATGTGGTCACCATTCTGTGCCAATGTCTTCAATGTATAAGAAATTGCTGCTGCACCGGATGCTACTGCAAGTGCTGCGACACCACCTTCCAGTGCTGCAATTCTCTGCTCAAAAATATCTGCTGTCGGATTTGTTAAACGTCCATAAATGTTACCTGCATCACTCAGGCCAAAACGAGCCTCTGCATGATCACTATTGTGAAATACATAGGAAGATGTCTGATAAATCGGTACGGCTCTTGCATCCGTAACCGGGTCAGCCTGCTCCTGACCAACATGCAACTGTAATGTCTCAAACTTCAAATTTCTGTCTTCTCTCTTTAACTTTGCCATATTTCAAACTCCTTTTCTGTACTAATTTCACATGTTCTCTGACACCGCATAATATGAGGCGTCTTGCACTGTCTGTTTCAAGTGATGAACTGAGTATACTACTATATTCCTAGTATGTCAATAGGGTTTATATACTTTTTTTATTTTTTCAAAGATTAGGGTGCCATATCTCCATACTGCTACCGCAGTTATCATCCATTTATTCTCCCACTCGCAAACTTTGTGCCTATGGCACAAATTTGCCATATCTCCATTCTGCTACCGCAGTTATCATCCATTTATTCTCCCACTCGCAAACTTTGTGCCTATGGCACAAATTTGCCATATCTCCATACTGCTACCGCAGTATGGAGATATTATCGCCCCGCGCAACGACTGTATG
Organism: Jutongia sp. SJQ-6; assembly: GCF_054161275.1. The sequence continues at coordinate 1,744,885 of NZ_CP195314.1, forward strand.
ATACCCAACGCTTTCTACACGCCGCTCCAAACAATTACGGCATTCAGCTGCCTCGTCCCCGGTACATACCTTTCCGTCATACAAAGAATATTTTGCACGCACTGCCACCGGAGACAAATTTGGCATAAGAACATTAGCTCCTGCCAAAATACCAAGTTCACGTCCCCGTGGATGAATGGTCGCCAACGCTGTTGTCGCTGGAAGCAATACATCCGGCTGCATAATACGCAGCAAACTCAACAAATATAATGTCTGTTCCAAAGTTCCCTGTGTTTCATTCGCAAAAGGCGTGTCTTGATGCGGTATAAACGGGCCGATCCCTATCATCTCCGGATGTAGTTCATGGATAAACAAGAAATCTTCTGCCAGATCTGCCGCTGTCTGTCCGGGACTGCCTACCATAAATCCGCACCCCGTCTGGTAGCCAATTTCCTTTAGATCACGAAGACACTGTTTTCGATGCGATAACGACATGCTCTCCGGATGCAATTTACGATAATGCGTATCATTGGCAGTTTCATGACGCAATAGATAACGGTCTGCTCCCGCCGCAAAAAAACGCTCATAGCTTTCCCGTTCCCGCTCTCCGATCGACAGCGTTACTGCATGCTCCGGGTAGCGCCGTTTAATTTCCCGGACAATATCCACAATCTTGTCATCTGTGTAATATGGATCCTCTCCGCCTTGCAGCACAAACGTCCGAAAGCCCAGACGATCTCCTTCTTCGCAGCACGCTAAAATATCTTCCTCAGATAAACGATAGCGATTCGCCTTTTTGTTGCTGCATCGAATACCACAATAATAGCAGTCATTTTTGCAATAGTTCGTGAATTCGATCAAACCACGCACATATATTTCTTTCCCATAATATCGGTCTGCGAGTGCCCGCGCCTTATGCGCCGCATATTCACGGTTTTCTTCACTTGCACTCTCAACCAGAGTGATCCACTCTTCTTTTTGTAAGGATTTGTCCTGTTCCAAACGATCGATCAATTCTATTGTGTTCATATGAATCCTTTCTTCTATATAAATAACCCAAACTTTGCACATCAAAAATTGTCATGCTGTCGCATATTGCTTATTATGTCAAAGAATACTAAGTATTTTGCAGCCACTACATAGTGATTTCTGCCGTCAGAGAACTATAGTAATTGCCTTGCCGCATTTTCGTTTTTAGTGATTTCTAGATTTTGTTGTCTCTGATGATTGATTTACATGCCTTACGTAAACTTAACCGTCCCGGAAGCAAGGTATTCATCATTTTTGAAAGGGACTTTGCGCTCGTCGTTACTTATGTCTCGTACTTCAGAGACATTAAGTAACGTGACGTAGCGCATCGTAGCGAAAGCGTCCCGTCAAAAATGGATGATACCTTGCTAAACCGGGACATCTCAGACACTCCTTCAGGCATGTATTCATCAGAGACTTAACAAAATAAGAAATCACGTAAAAACTCAGCGTTCTGCGGCAATTATCTTAGTTCTCTGACGGCAGAATAAGTTAGTTTGTCGGCTGCAAAATATCATAGTTATTGCTGACATAATAAGCAATATGTGACCCGACAGCAGCTTTTGATGTGCAAAGTTTGAATATATAATTATAAAGCAAACATGGAACACTGCAGCCCCGCCACACTGTTCCATCCTATCACAAAGTTCTATTCTGCTTTTTTTCTGCAGATCACATCACTGCGTACTGCAATACTCACTCTGCTACCGGTCTGCAGATCGTACCGCCACCGGCTACAATACCATCCCGATAAAGGACAAGTGCCTGTCCCGGCGTCACTCCACGCTGCGGCTCCTCAAAAATACATTCGTAAAGATCATCAGCCCTACGCACAATATGGCATGCTGCTCCGGCATGGTTATAGCGAATCTTTCCCTGATACACTGCATTTTCGTCAAACATTTCCTCGCCCATAAAATTCATTTCACGTGCGTATACGTGATGCGACAAATTATGTTCCAAGCTGCCGATCACAACTTCATTTGTCTCTGGACGAATCTGCACTACAAAGGCAGGATATCCGAGTGCGAGTCCCAACCCCTTGCGTTGTCCTACTGTATAATGAATAATTCCTTTATGCTGTCCCAAAATATGTCCACCTACATCCACAAAGTTACCAGGAACCGACGGTTTCCCTGTTGCCTGCTCGATATAGGAAGCATAATCACCATCCGGTACAAAACATATTTCCATGCTATCCGGCTTGTGAGCTACTGGCAGCCCCACTTCCTCTGCGATCTGACGCACCCGTTCTTTTTCATATTCACCGACCGGCATCAGTGTTCTGCGAAGCTGTTCCTGCGTCAGGTTGTATAACGCATAGGTCTGATCTTTGCGCGCTGTCACCGAATTAGCGATCGCATAGCGTCCATTCGGTAACTGCTTGATACGTGCGTAATGTCCTGTCGCGATATAATCTGCTCCGATCTCTATACTTCGCTGCAATAACGACTCCCACTTCACATAGCGGTTACATGCAATACAGGGGTTCGGTGTACGTCCTGCCTGATATTCACGCACAAAATAATCGATCACGTTGGTTTGAAATTCCTGCTTAAAGTTCATGACATAATAAGGAATCTCCAGCACATCTGCAACGCGTCTGGCATCATCAACCGCACTCAATCCGCAGCATCCGCCCTCATGTTCTAATGTACAGACATCCTCATCCTGCCATATCTGCATTGTCACACCAATCACGTTGTAACCCTGTTCTTTTAATAAATAGGCGGCTACCGACGAATCGACCCCGCCTGACATTCCTACTACAACTGTCTCTTTCAACTTAATTCCTCACTTAACGCTTATTCCTGCTGCGTTATACTATTTAGCAAGTTCCAACATTTTGACAAGTGGTGCATTCGCTTTTACACGAAGTTCCTCATCCATAGTCACTTCCGGTTCCATCTCTTCCATTGCACGAACCACTTTCTCTAATGTGATTTTCTTCATATTTGGACAAAACTGGCGATGTCCGACAGAATAAAAACGTTTATCCGGGTTTTTCTGCTCTAACTCAAAGAAAATTCCCATCTCCGTACAAATAATAAATTCTTTGGCATCTGATTTCGTCGCATAGTCTAATATCTCAGAGGTACTACCGATAAAGTCTGAGATTTCCAGCACATCTGCCGTACACTCCGGATGTGTCAGAACCGGTGCATTTGGATGCAGTTTTTTGGCTTCTTCCACATTTTCACGATGGATACTCGTATGCACATGGCAAAAACCATCGTTAAAAATAAATTCTTTTTCCGGCACTAATGTCGAAATGTAACGGCCCAAATTGTTATCCGGGATAAAGAATATATGTTTATTAGGAAGAGACTGCACTACGCGAAGTGCATTAGAGGATGTTACACATACGTCCGAATATGCCTTGATCTCTGCCGTCGAATTGACATAACAGACAACTGCCACATCCGGATACTGTTCACGCACCTGCTGGATTTTGGCAATGTCCACCATATGCGCCATTGGACAATCTGCAAACTCATCCGCCATAATGACACGCTTACCCGGATTTAAGATCTTAGCACTCTCTCCCATAAAAGAGACACCGCAAAATAAAATGTTTTGCTGGCTCACTTCTGTGGCTTTCTTAGCTAGAAAGTAGGAATCACCGACTAAGTCTGCAATCTCCTGAACCTCTCCATCTACATAATAATGTGCCAAAATCACAATATCTTTTTCTTTCTTCAGTTGCTCAATGCGTTCTCTCATCGTAATTACCATACCTTCCTTTCAAATGTACAATATACGCTGATTAGTCTAGCATACTTGCGAAATATTCTCAATGTGTTTTTATGAAATTGCCATCAGTTCTTAATGGCATACTCGCTGCCGTAAAGTGCTCGCAGCTCTTCCTTCGTATTATACTGCTCGCCTAAGCAAAATTCTTTGGACCAAGTCATATAATACGCCCACGGTACATGTGATCTTGCCAGCAAAGCAACATCCGGATCGTATCCCACTTCTGTCAGCGCGGCCACTTTATGTGTTGTCGTGTTCGCGCGAAGTTCTTCATAATAAGAGGCGTAATCCGTTGCTTTTTTCTCCGGCAGATAAATATCCCATCCTATCACATCTACATACTCATCTCCCGGATACGCCTCTTTCGTCGGTGCACTCCACACCCACAAAAGATTGTTCAAAGCGAGTTCATCCACAAAATAATGATACATTTTGCGATATAACTTTGCTGCTACTTCGCCGCCTTTGGATCCCCACCAGAACCAAGTGCCTTCTACTTCATGAAACGGACGCCACAAGATCGGGATTCCTGCCTCCGCAAACTTCCGCAGTTCTTCACCAATGCTCTTTAGGTCACGATAAAACGCTGCCTCCTCGGCAGAGCCTTCCTGCAAAATCTTCGTCGGATCAAAGTCCGTATGCTCTGTATAAAACGCTTTGTCTCTGCCTCCCATCGGTGAAAACCAATGAAAGCAGATCGTGAGGATCACGTCTTTTTGTGTGGCAAGCGCAAGTGCCGTCTCCATCGTATGCTGATTCTCCCGAACCTCCGTCAGGCATGCTTCCGAAGCATCTTCCCAATTAATATTGCCCGAATACGACAGCATCTCAAACCCAACGACTTTAGGATAATGCCCTGTAACCTCATGGATATACTGATATTCCTCCATCGGATTGGTTTGTGTATGCTGCCCGGTCAAAATGCTTGTCCCACTGCAGCGAGCAAGATATTGTAATAATTCACGTGCCTCCGGTGTTGCATTCGAATTCACCGGAATGGTATCTAATAATGCTGTTTCCATAGTTCACACCGACCTTTCTTACATTTGCTTGCGGACAACTTGATATTCATCTCCATTGCGGTAATAGGGGCATTTCGCACGCTTGTCCGACAAAAAACGTACCAGATCATCTTCATCCATATTAACATCGCATATATATTCTTCCAACTCCTCGTCGTACATAAAGTTAGCGCAAGTATCACATTCCATGTTCTACGTCCCTTCTTTCTATTTGCGCATAAGTATAACATAAAATCGGCATTAGGACAAAAAGAACAATTCTTGGTGATGTCACGCTACACAACAGCAATTTTCTGTTATCCAAAAGAGCAAAACCAGCATTTTGCTCTGCAAGAATTGCTACAGCAAAATGCGAGTAAGTACGATACTTGCTGCCATCCCGGCAACCGTGCAAAGCAGTGCTCCTGCCAATGTCCACCGCATTCCGGTGACCGGTTTATGGTCTTTATCCCCGGTTGCCATAAAATATACCGATATTGTATAAAAAATCGTTTCCGAACAGCACATAAATAACGATGCCATAAAACCTTCGGTCGAGTCCGTTCCAAACTCTTTATAAATGTCTAGCAAAAGTCCGGTTGCTGCGGAGGACGAGATCATTTTGATCAGCGAAAGCGGCAATAATGCTGCCGGTAAAAACACTTTTTCCGTCCATGGTGCTGCAACCGATGCAATCCCCTCTAAGATTCCCGATGCGCGCAGTATTCCAATAGCGATCATCAACCCGATCAACGTAGGCAGTACCCCGGTCACAACACGGAAACCATCTTTGACACCATCGACAAAGGCATCGAAAATATCCACCTTGCAAAACAATCCATATCCCAATACATAAAAAAGTAATAGCGGTATCGTCAAATTGGAAATATATTGAATGATCACTCTTCTCCTCCATCTGAATTTGCCAATCAACACAAAATTCAGTATAATATAAGAGATTCTGTTTTCATTTTATATTATGAAAACACTTATATAGATAGAACAGCAGTTAGAAATAGCTGCCTATAGTATACGGAAATGGGGATTTGTAAAGTATGTATACCACTTTTATTGCAGATGACGAATTAATTATCCGTCAAGGTTTACGTTGTATATTGGATTGGGAAGAACTAGGATTTCAAATTATTGGCGAAGCCGCAAATGGCGCCGATGCTTTGGATTTTATTATAAAAAATAATCCGGATTTGGTCTTGTTAGACATTCGAATGCCACAGATTCTTGGCACTGAAATCGTGCGGCGTGCGAAAGAACAGGGTTTTACCGGTAAATTCATCATTTTAAGCGGATTTACGGATTTTGAATATACGCAGGCAGCTATTCACTATGGCGTAGATTATTATTTAACAAAACCGATTGATGAAGATGCTTTATTGGAAACCGTCAAAAATATTGCACTGCAGCTTGATACAAGTAAACATCAGCAAGAAATATTCTTGGAATACAAACGCAAGGCACACGATATGATCCTGCATGATATTTTGATCGGTCAGGATATCCCGACTGCACCTGATGACTTTGATTACTATCCAAAAGCAGATTGCTATCAGGTGATCATATATGAAAAATACAGCCACAATGCAGAGCGGATCACCTATCGTTTTTCAGATCTGCTTATGGTTACGAATGAAGATAACAATTCCTATGAAGCGATCACGATTGATGGCAATGAAGTCCTGTTATTAAAGGGAACTTTCATATTACAAAAGTTCCAAGATTTTTTGGAGCGTTATGAACGCGAGCAGAAGCCACAGACTAACTCGCCACTCGACTCCCTTTTTATCACCTATGGACGCACTGTCACTTCTCCAAAGGACATTCACACTTCCTATGAAGAAGCACTTCGATTACTACAGCGCCGCTTTTTCTGCGAACATAAGCAGCACACGATCGGCTACAAACAATTGCCACAGTTGGAATCTCGTAAACCTTTTGAGATCAACCAAGATGTTTTGCAAAATTACTGTAAGCAATTGATCGGATATATTCAGGCCGCAAAGCGTAATCAGGTTGCTGAAACGCTGCACGATCTCGAAAATAATTTATACAACTCTGCTGAAGATATTCAAGAGATTAAATTATTTTTGACCGATCTGTATCTGACGATCAAGGAAAAGCTGTCGCATCTCTATCACAATGCAGATATTCCATTTCCTGGCAATGGCGACATTATCGCCTTTGTCGGAAGTCGGTATTATTTGTATGAGATTATTTTGTATTTTACGGAACAATTTGAATTGATCATGCGTGCTATTGGCAATCCGTCAAGTGATAGTGTAATGGATGATATTATTCATTACATCGAGCATAATTATATGGACAATATTAAACTGGAAAATATCGCTCCATTGTTTGGGTACAATAGTTCTTATCTCGGCAAGATTTTCAACAAAAAGGTCGGCGAAGGGTTTAATGTATTTATCGACAAAGTACGCATAAATCATTCCAAAGATCTCTTGATCAACACCGAACTTAAAGTGTATGAGATTGCTGAGAAAGTCGGATATCGCAACGTGGATTATTTCCATACAAAATTTAAGAAGTATGTAAAAGAAAGTCCGGCAGAATTCCGCAAGAAGAATAAATAAACAAAAGCAAAGCACACTACATAACAGCAATTTTCTATCAACCAAAAAAGCAAAGCCAGCGCTTTGCGATGATGTCACACTACATAACAGCAATTTCCCATTCCATAAACAAAGAACGCCTGAACTAGCATTGCCGGAACAGGCGTTTCTTCTGTTTATTCTTCTTATCCTCGAAAACGCAAGCGTTTTGGTTATTTTGAACGAAGTAGTTTGGCTTCCTCTAATACCAAACGATAATTTCTTCGCCAAACAGAAGGGAACTGACTGCTTGGTAACGGACAGCCACGCACTCCAATTTCTAATGTAATCGAAGGTATTTTCTTCTTATACACCACATATTCCCGAAAGTTTCCTATACTCGGCTTGCCGGCATTATATCCTGCTGAAGAACCGTATCGCGTCAATGCGACAGCGCGACGATACATCGCAGCGGTCACCTTTCTGACGTTCCCCCGTTTTGAACAGCCGCCAAATGCGATCGAACCCATTGCATTATAATTTACCACACCCTTTAACTTCGATGTCTTCCTGATTTTACGAAGCAAAGATAGGATTGCCTTTGTCTCTGGTTCACTTGCTGCATGAGTGCCGGTGTATCCCTCGCTTCCACGTTTCTGATATCTTGCACGATAGGATACCGGATAGTTACGATTCAAATCAACGCCTCTGGCATTTGCTTTCCATAACCGATGACGGTTTGCCCCCGGCATTTTTCGCAGGGTTTTACGCAAGGATGCCTTATGTATCGCTCTAATTCCATATTGTGATATCGTTACACCATCTGGATTTGCCATTGGTACATAATGAACGGCAATTTGTTCAAAAACATTGACGGGTACTGTTCCCGAAATAGAACGGTAATAATTTTTAAGATAATATTCAATCTGTGCCATGCAAAGCTGTGCCGTCATATATTCTCGTGCATGAAGATTCGATACAACAAGCAAGGTTTTCTTGGCATTCGGATTGCCGATGATCACATCATATAAATTCCTTCCGTCGACCGATTTTCCAATCACTTGATAATGTACACGATCACCATAGGCGGCTTTGAGCTGATGAATATCCCGACTCATCTCGCTATAGCTGTAGCGCTGATGTTTTGTGTTGACAATCGTTTTGGTAGAAAACCACCTGCTGAGCTTACTATTTTCTTTATTGATCGCTTCTGACTGATAAGAAACAATTTTATATCTGTATTTCTTATTTGCTTTAATTCGCTTGTCGTCAAAACGGCAATTCTTCGTCGTACCTACATACCGGAACGCCTTGTTGTTCATCTGACGATATATCAAATACTTTTCTGCATTTTTCGCTTCTTTCCAAGTGATCACGAGACGGCTATTGTTTTTCCCGTAACAGATCTTAATGTTGCTGACCTTTCCCGGCCGTTCTATCGGAACTGCAGGAGTTTCTGTTGGTTCTGGCTCCAGTGTTGGTATTGGAGTCTCTGTTGGTTCCGGCTCCACGGTTGGTATTGGCGTCTCTATCGGCTCCACGGTTGGTATTGACGTCTCTACCGGCTCCGAAGATGGCTCTCTTGTTGCCGCCGGTGTCTCTGTCGGATCAGCAGATGGTTCTTCGGTGTCCGCTGATGCCTTGACAAATGCTTTCGTTGACACTGTACATTGTGAGTTTTTACTCACCGCCGCCTATCCGGTAACCCCCTCACTACATACCAATGTGGCACACAGGAGTATACATAGTGCTTTATTCCATCTGATTCTTTTCATTGTTGCGTTCCTTTCCTCATATGCTGTCTTTTCTTTCCTAATTGTTGCTCAGATTATATTGTAGCACAAATGTATTAAAATGTAATGACCGACTAACGCTTAATTTCTCTATCCTGATGCGATTTTTCTAGCTGGCAGGGTAGAGATTTCGACTGGCCAGATCCTGATTTCTCTACCCCGGCTCTAGGTTTTTGGCTGGCAGGGTAGAGATTTCGGCTGGCCAGATCCTGATTTCTCTGCCCTGGCTCTACGTTTTCGGCTGGCAGGGTAGAGATTTAACTACTCCCAGCCTGATCAACATCCACTTTAGTTTAATTCTCTCACCTGTCCGTACATTTTCCCTTCGGATTTCTTGATTCCCACAAGAACTGTGAAATTCATTGTTCCACGTCCACCAAGAGCATTTTCACATTCTACAGAAGATTGCACCTCATAGCACTCATTAAATTCACCATCTCCGTCCATTTTCATTACATACGAACTCTCAAATGTTGGGAAAATTGCTGTAGATGGCGCATCCAATTGTTCCTTTACCAACTTGGTCGCAAAATTGTATACTTCTCCCTGTGTTGACGTATACGAAGCCGCCCCATTGATCGCATTATTCACATCCGGATTGCTACATCCTGTCCCAAATAATGCACACATGCAAATTGATAATGCTACTCCCATTGACATGATTTTTCTTTTCATTGTTATCCTCCATTTCTAAACAAAAATTATAAGTACAGTTCTAGTGTAACAAGCCCCTGTCATTCTTCTTTTCAAAATCTGCTGTTATAGTAACAAATATCAACCATGGATCACTCAGCGTATAAATTACTAAAACTTCCCATACCGGAAGTTACTGTAAGAACCACATATTGCTTATTATGTCGATGGTCTAATTATATTTTGCAGCCGCTATATAGTGAATCCTGCCATCAAGAAACTATAGCAATTGCTTTGCCGCAATTAGTTTTCAGTTGATAGGAAATTGCTGTTATGTAGCGTGACATCGCCAAGAATTGCTTTAGCAATTCTTGTAGAGCAAAACGCTGGTTTTGCTCTTTTTCACAGTGATTTCTAAATTTTGTTGTCTCTGATGCATGATTTACATGCCTTTCGGAAACTCGAAGTCCCGGAAGCAAGGTATTCATCATTTTTGAAAGGGACTTTGCGCTCGTCGTTACTTATGTCTCGTATTTCAGAGACATTAAGTAACGTGACGTAGCGCATCGTAGCGAAAGCGTCCCGTCCAAAAATGGATGATACCTTGCTAAACCGGGACATCTCAGACAATCCTTCAGGCATGTATTCATCAGAGACTTAACAAAATAGGAAATCACATGAAAACTCTGCGTTCTGCAGTAATTGCTTTAGTTTTTTTGATGGCAGGATAATTTACCTTGTTGGCTGCAAAATAGCTATTAGTTTTTTGACATAATAAGCAATATGTGGTCGTGTGAGATAATGAGGTATGGGAGGTTTGAATAAATTAATTTTGATTTGAAATACTATTCTTGAGATTATGGGAATCTTGAAAAATACCGGTTTTGGAAATTCCGTTTTGTTTGCGCTATTCTTATGCAAAATAAAGAAGCTCATAATTTCGACAAAACATTGATTATGTAAGGAGTTTATTATTGTTTGTAACTTAATTAACCATTGTACAGATGGCTAAAATAAAGGCTTTTTTGTGCAAAATATATAAGAAAGTGATAGAGAGGCAAATTATGTTAGATATAGTAATTATTGGCAGTGGTCCGGCGGGGCTATCTGCAGCCATATACGGTTCGCGGTCCGGTTTAGACATTCTTGTTATCGAAAAAATTTCTCACGGAGTTGGACAGATTGCAGAAGCTGACTGCATTAATAATTATTTAGGATTTTCGTCCATACGCGGTTTCGAACTGGGAATGCAATTTCGTACACACGCAGAAGCATGCGGCGTAAGATTTCAGGAAAGCGAAGCAATAAAGTTAGAACGAACTGATGCATGCTGGAAAATATATTCCAAAGATGGATCTTGCATCCAAAGTAAAACCGTGATCTATGCGACAGGTGCCTCCCATCGCCATTTAAATGTTTTTGGCGAGGAAGCTCTTATCGGAAAAGGCGTTTCGTACTGTGCCACCTGTGATGGCACTTTTTATAAAGGAAAAGATGTGGCTGTAATTGGTGGTGGCAACACAGCAGTCGGCGACGCATTATATTTATCCGATCTCTGTCACAAAGTCTATTTAATTCATCGCCAAAACTCATTCCGTGCAAATACAGAATTGCTGACCAACTTGAAAAGCAAAAAAAATGTCCACATTATCACCCCTGCAAAAGTAACAAAGATCATTGGCGAAGAGGCAATGGGGGTATTCGCTGTGCAGGTCGAAACAAATAATTCTACTATTCCGAACGAGACACTTCACAAAACATCTGATATTCCGAACGAGACACTTTCTAAAACATCTGATATTCCGGTATCTGGCGTTTTTGTTGCCGTTGGCAGACAGCCCGCAACAGATATACTGCAAGGCATTGTACCATTAAACGAACAGGGATATATTGTTGCTGACGAAAACGGACGCACATCCCTGGACAATTTTTTTGCAGCAGGCGATGTACGCAGCAAAGAAAATCGACAGATTATAACAGCCGCGGCAGATGGCGCCAATGCAGCAATCAGTGCCGAAAAATATCTTACTGCAAGGATCTAAAATGTTATACATCTACCCCGCCCCAGCGTTTCGGGCTCGCAGGGTAGATTTTTATATCAAATGAGGTAAACAGTCTTCTAGAATATAAAAAACAAGTCTCATGGAATCATTCTTCCATGAGACTTGTTTTAGTAATGCGGATAACAGGGTGCTAGACGTCCTGCGGACGTCTGTTAAGCACCGACCGAAGCGTAGCGGAGATGGAACCTCTGGTTCCACTCTCCGTCTGCGCGACGAAAAAGAGCCCTTGGGACTGTATGTCCCAAGAGCTCTTTTTATATCGTGCGGATAACAGGAGTTGAACCTGCACGTCTGTTGACACTAGAACCTAAATCTAGCGCGTCTGCCAATTCCGCCATATCCGCATATTAATTTTGCTCTGTTTCCTAACAATAACACATTGCAAAACAGACCTGCGCCCACTTTTTCACAGCGCAAGTCTGATAATATCACATTTGAAATAAAATTGCAACTGGTACAGTCCCACAATTCACATTTCCATCTACGACTCATCGAATCGCAACGAATCATAATTCAATTGGTAACTCGTCTTGTCCCAATCTATCACGGCGTATCTAATCCAACAACTCGCGTCTGTTATACAATTACAGCATTTTCGCACGTAATTCTTCACCACTCATACTGCTTAAGTATGCCGGTGGAATATCAAATACTGTCTTGCAGCCAAACTGTCCCTGCTCTGCCATGCGATAAGCAGCTCTAGCATAAGCAATAAGTACACTAGATGTAAATTCCGGATTAGAATCTAATTTTAAGCTATACTCGATGAGATGCTTATTTTCTTTATTCCAGCCGGTCACACCACTGCGCAATACAAAACCGCCATGAGGAATACCACTATGATTTTTCTTTAATTCTTCCTCGCTAATAAAGTGCACTGTTGTATCATAATCTGCGAAATAGTTCGGCATTGTCTTAATCTCCTGCTCAACTTTCGCAGCATCTGCACCATCTTCTAATACTACAAAACACTCTCGGGTATGTTTCTGTCTCGTTGTAAGCTCAGGATTTTCCCCGGCACGAACTGCCTCTAATGCACTTTCTACCGGGATCGTATACTGCTTTGCATCTTTAACGCCATCAATACGGCGAATCGCATCAGAATGTCCCTGGCTGACACCCTTGCCCCAAAACGTATAGTCTTTACCCTCTGTAAGAATTGCATTTCCATACAAGCGATTCAGCGAAAACATTCCCGGATCCCAGCCAACTGAAATCACAGCAACATGTTTGCTATCCGCTGCTGTCTTGTCCACGTCAGCGAAATGCTCTGGAATACGCGCATGTGTATCAAAGCTGTCAATCACATTAAAATACTGTGCATACTTCGGCGTCTGCTCCGGCAGATCAGTAGCACTTCCACCACACAAAATCATCACGTCAATTTTGTCTTTCCAATCCGTTATCTCATCAACCTTACAAACAGTTGCGCTATCGGTCAAAATAGATACCTGCGATGGGTCTCTTCGTGTAAAAACAGCAACCAGCTCCATGTCATCATTCTGACGGATTGCACACTCTACACCACGTCCCAGATTACCATAGCCTAAAATTCCAATTCGAATACTCATATTAATCTCCATTTCTATATAATTTTATGTTGCGAAGTATGCACTATCGCACACATTTCCAGTGTAATACATCTCTCCCAAATTTTCAACGTATCTCCTCTGCGGAATCTCCCACGTCTGCTGAAAACCGAGCAGAAATCCGATCATCACAGCTGCCATGCCTGAATCATTTCAGCCTGTCCCAAAAATCGTACCGTTGCATCTTTCTCCGGAAAAAAGATACGGCTGGTCATCACAATCTCACCATCATTGATATAAATCTCTAAAATAGAAACATCCATTAAAATCTGGATTTTATGAACTGCCTCGCACCTCGCCACGCGTTTACCACGCCCGGCACCACTATCATCAGTAAACTGTAATGTAACAAGCCCTTTCTCATAGGATAACGAGCATCCGGTGCCGATCTGCACACAAATAGCAGCCGATGATGAAGCGGCGATTCCGTCAAAGATCAGCTCTCCGCAACCATTATCCAGTACATATGATTCCTTTTCCGGCAAAATTTCTTTTTTCCTTAGCTGTCCCAATTCACGGATAGGTAATTGATAAATTTTCCCATTATGATAGCGAAGCTCGCGCGGCACTGTCAGACTATGCTGCCACCCTTCATTCGTAGGATTGCTGCTATATTCTGCATCTGGGACGCCCGCCCAGCCAATCAATATTCTTCTTCCAGCTGGTGTTTCGAATGTCTGTGGCGCATAAAAATCAAATCCCATGTCCCACTCTATAAATGACGCGTCCACAGTCCGGGTCTCTTCTGTTTCGATAAAATACCCGGACTGATAAATATTCTGATATTGCTCCGCCTCGGAAGGAACCCCCTGTGGGCACATTGCAAGAATGCGATGCCCATCCAACGCAAAGATATCCGGGCACTCCCACATATATCCGAAAGCTTTTTCTGTTGTGTAGAGCTGCTCAAAGGTAAAATGCTCCAAATCTGTTGACGAATAAAGCAACACCGCTCCCTTATCATCCTGCAGCCATGCCCCTAACACCATTCGAAATGTACCGTCAGTCATCTGAAACAACTTTGGATCGCGAACCTGATTCGTACATTCTGCCGGATAATCCGCATTCGTCAAAATACATTGTTTGGCAGAGAAGTGTTCCCCATCCTCAGATATCACGCGGATCACATTCGCTCCACGGCCGGAATGGATATAATCATGATCTCCCTCTTCCTCCACATTTCCGGTATAAAACAAATACATCTTGTCCTTCCATACAATGGCTGAACCGGAAAACACGCCATCTTTATCATAGGTTTCATCCGGCAAAAATGGTGCTCCCTCATATTTATACTGCACTAAATCCTTGCTTGTATAATGTCCCCACAGTTTCATTCCGCCATTCACGGCAAACGGAGAATATTGAAAAAACACATGATACCTGTCCCCAAAATATGACAGTCCATTAGGATCGTTTAACCATCCTACCGGTGCCATAAGATGGAAATGGCAGCGATACTTCTCTGCTGCCACTTTCTGCATATTTTCCTGTTCAAAACGTCGCAATATCTCCGGCAAATCGTCTTTTCTCTGCTGTAATGACATTCCCTGTGCTCTTTTTTCCATAGTCAACCTCTTTATATTCTAATAATTGCGCACTGAGGCTCATTATATCATTTCGGTCGTGTACACATATGATACATTGCCAATATCTTTTAACTTCTTCAGTTCCTTACCGATATCTTCCACGTAATATCCATAAATATGCAAACCATCTTTCTGAATACTATCAATCACTGAAGCATAATCCGTTTTCCCAGTGCCCTGATCGTTCTCGATCATTTTCACAATGTCATCGTTATCTTGCAAATATTGTAACATACTTGTCATGTGTTTGGTAACATCTTTTTCCTCCAAAACATTTTTCTTGGCGGATTCCTGCTCAGCAAGTGAAAATGCCGTCAGCAGCGGATATTTTTTTTGGTCAAAAGCAAGACTGCTGCAACTGGTGTACATACGAAATCCTATATTCCCTATATTGTACGTTGTATATTTGCTTTCCGTTTGGTCTTTATTTTTTACACTGATCGCGCACCAGGTCGGCTCAAGATCATTCTTTTCCGCCAATGCTTTGAATTCAGAAAATGAATATACTTTATCCAAGCTGACATAGGCATGGTACATTTTTTCATCCTCCAACTTAGACAGCTCATCAAATACTTCTTTCTTCGTTCCGGCAATCCCTTCCGGCGTCGCCGCACTGGCTGTCGTCATCTCGCTTGGTGGATAAAAAACATTTGAGAATGGTTTTTGTACAATATTGGGATTATACAGAACCATATCATTTTTCGCGATCCTTCCTCCCACGTACTCAAAAATGCCATTGTGGGAACTCGTCTGGTTGATCACGATGTCATAATTGCCATAGCCGCTTCCTGTTGCGGCCGCAGAATCGCGATAGTTCTCCGGCAAAAACAACTCTGAATACACGGATATGTCCAAGGACAATTGATTGGTTTTATTTCCCTCTTCTGTGCCGACAATTTTATTTGGATCATAATACATGGCATCCTGGATCTTTGGAAGTGCAAACACCAAGAAACATACAATTCCTATAACGATCACTCCGGTAATAACACCATACTTAATAAATGTACGGCGTATTGCCCGCCTGATCAACTTCGTAAACTCTGCCTCCTGTCCGTCTTTTGGCACTGTGCCCTCTATGACATGGGTTCTCTGTCCGTCTTTTGGCACTGCAGCACCCACAATAGTGACGTTTTGTCCGTCTTTCGGCACACTTCCATCTGTACTTTCGGTAGTTTGACCCCCGTCCTGTTCTACCTGTTCCTCAAACTCCATCTCCTCATTATCAAACAAATACTCGCTGATCGCATCCTGTTTCTCAATGTCTTGACGTACCTGTTTGCGCTGTTCTTCCGGCAATTCCCCTGCCTTATATTTTTGCAATAATTCCCTATAGTTCATAACCCTGTCCCTCCATATAATTTTTCATCTGCTTCTTAGCACGATGTGCCGACACCCTTACATTTTCCGGTGTCATGTGAAGCACCTTAGCAATTTCTTTTTGTCCCAAGCCTCCAAAATACTGCATCATAACAATCTCTCGCTGCCGCTCCGGCAAATGCTCAATCGCATGATACAACAAGCGATTTCTTTCTTTCGACAGAATATTTTCTAATGGTATATTTGCCCTATCTTCCGTTTCGTTCTCATACTCGTCCACATATATGACTCGTCTGTTTTTGGACACTTCATTATAATACAGGTTGCGCGCCACCGTATATAACCATGCCCGCATGTTGGTATGACTCTGATCCAGCGAAAGCAGTGCTTTCAGAAATGTTTCCTGCGTCAGATCCGCTGCCCACTCATGATTTTTGCACAATGCATATACATACAAATATATTTCCTGATAATATGTATCGTACAACTTTTCTAAAAGCTGTTTATCCACTTTGTCAAGCTCCCCCTCCTTTCCTCATCTCGCACGTTGCTGCAGATGGCGATTTTTCGTGCTATCTACCAATATAACAGATGAGTCATCGAAATGTTACACCATTTTCTAATTTTATTTTTAAAAGATTAGGGTGTTCATCATTTATGAAAGGGACTTTGCCATCTTTCCTTTTGACAGTATAATCCTATAGAGGTTATACTGCTATCTAGATGCTAATACAACAAATAAGAAATCACCGGTCATATGACTTGTCAGATTTATGATACATTTTAGATACATAAGGTCGGTATAGTAAACGTGTGTTGAAGTTATGAGAATTTTCACACACAACTGTGTAAACACGAGAGGGCTTCCGGTCATAATACGCCTGATAGGGGACAGGCCGTATATAATAACCGTGACAGATATTGGACAAAGCTATGAGTAAAATATTGATTGTAGAAGATGAAGAGGCTATTTCGAATCTGATTCGTATGAGTCTCTGCAAAACCGGTTACATATGTGAACAGGCATTTGATGGCGAAACTGCTGCAGACCTGATTGCAGAAAACAGTTACGACCTCATTTTGCTGGATATCATGCTGCCGGGCATTGACGGCTATGAATTGCTTGACTATATCAAGACGACAGAAATGCCGGTCATTTTTATTACGGCGATGGGCACGTTAGATGACAAAGTGAAAGGTTTGAGGGCAGGAGCGGATGACTACATTACAAAACCATTTGAAATGATGGAATTGTTAGCACGTGTAGAAACCGTTCTGAGACGTTATCACAAAAGTGAGGAGAGGATCACGATTTTTGATACTGTCATCGACGTTCCATCACGTACCGTAACCAAACAAGGGAAGCAGATCATGCTGACACTCAAGGAGTTTGAGCTGCTTCTCTTCTTAGTGCGCAATAAAAATATCGCATTATATCGTGAAACTATTTATGAGAACATTTGGCAGAATGAATATATGGGTGACGGTCGCACTGTAGATCTCCATATACAGCGGCTGCGCAAAAAACTACACTGGGAAGATAAAATAAAAACCGTATATAAAGTAGGGTATCGACTTGAAGTTGACATTGCGGAAGTGTAAAACGATCATCAAAATGACAGATAGCGGTTTAATGTCAACATGGAGGGAGCATAAAACAATATGAAATTTTATTGGAAAATTTTTATCAGTTTTTTTATCTTGATCGCAACTGCTTTTAGTATTTGCGGGACCTGGATGATTTCTGCGTCCTTTCGAGCTTCCTATCATCGAGAGATTGAGTCCGGCAACAGCAAAAACGAAATGGTCCGCATGTCTCTAGGCAATATTGTCGGCTCTATGCCTGCGGATTATTTTACTAAACACAAAAATGCCATGAAAGAGATCTGTTCATCCTTTGCGGTAAGTTTTGGAGGGGATTCCGATTTTTTCACAATATATGATGACCGGCGAAACGTTGTTTACTCCTCCGGAAAACCGCAGAACAACGATGTTCTCTTTACTAAAGCAGGGAAAAACAAGTCCGCACGCAAAATATATAAAAGTAAAGATACGTATTATTTACGTATCGTAAGCTATACGATATTACCAAGCGATCTGAAAGGTTATTACGTAGAAACTGTTACAAATATCAATAACATTTATTTGCAGCGTCAGGAAATGACTCGCATGTACCACTATATCATGTTTATCATATTGGTGTCCTGCATGATCCTTTCTCTGGCTTTGTCATATTTTTTGACATATCGCGTGCGTGTCCTTTCGGCTTCCACGCGCAGTTTCGCAGATGGCGATCTGAATAGTCGTGTCCAAGTTCATGGACAGGATGAAATTGCTACTCTGGCGGCTGATTTTAATCGCATGGCTGATAGTCTGCAGGAAAAAATTGATGAGATATCCATGCACGCCAAAAATCAAGAAGCATTTACGGCAGCGTTTGCACACGAATTAAAAACGCCGCTCACTTCCATTATCGGCTATGCCGAGTTATTACGCACGATGGATCTGTCGCAGGAAGAAAAGTGGCAGGCGGCAGACTATATCTTTTCACAGGGAAAACGCTTGGAATCCTTGTCATACAAACTGTTAGATCTATTTGTTTTGCAACAGCAGGAGCTTACCTTTGCACCGGTTTCATCGTCAGAACTTACCGATGCAATCGTTCCAATGATGAAACAAAATCTTGCAGCCAAAGACGTGATGTTATCAATGCATCTCGCTCCTGCAACGCTATATGGCGACAAAGATCTACTCTTATCACTGCTTATCAATCTGATCGACAACGCCAGAAAGGCTTCCTCGTCTGGCGATACGATCACTGTGCTTGGTTATTCCGACAATGACTATTACTGCATCAGCGTACAGGATACCGGCAAGGGAATTCCCGCAGATGAAATCGACAAAATCACCAAACCTTTTTATATGGTAGATAAATCCCGCTCCCGCAAAGAGGGTGGAGCCGGGCTTGGTATGTCGCTTTGTTATGAGATCCTGCGCCTTCATCATGCGCAGTGGCATATCGAAAGTGAACTTCATGTCGGTACAACGATCACTATTACCATCCCGCAAACCGGAAAGGAGTAGCATATGAAAAAACAGTTGCGAATTGTATTAACCTTTTTACTGGTGGCTGCATTTTTTATTACTGCAGAAATTGTTCCTGAGATCACGAATCACCTGACTGACCAAAAAACGACCAATACCATTACGGTTTCACATGGTTCCACTCAGACTACACCCACCAAAGTCAATCTGTCTTACAAAGAGCGTCTTGCTATTTTTTCATCCGAAACGATCGCTGTCTCGGAAATTTTGACAACGGCAAAGGCAGAAACTTTGACAGAATATGATGAGTCATTTTTTGAGAAACTGCAAAAACAACTTCATAAACTTTACTCCTTTCACCTGATTCCCGACGATCTAACGGTGAAAGATCTGGAAAATATGTTTCAATCCGCCACTTATTTATCCATCCGTAATTATTTGGAAACGGACAGTTTCTGTGTTTGGGAACTTTCTTTCTTGAAAGAATCTAACAAGCAATCTTATTCTTTGCGTTTTGATGTAGAGCAGGAAAAAATCTACTATGTATCAATGGGAAACATACCTATAAAAGAGATTTTGACAAAGTCCAATCCGACACAGTATAATGCAGTCCCATTAACGGGACACGTAGCCGCCTCCCACATTTTGCAAGGAAACGACAGTCCAATGCAGTATCAAGCAACACCTATGGGCGAAAGCAAAAAATCTCTTTTGTCCGAAAAAATTGACCGCTACGCTAAGCGTCTTCTAAAATACTATGGTGCTTCGATAAATCGTGATGTTTCCGCACAGTATTCCAGTGAAGATGACTATAAGGAAGCGCACTATTATTTTACAATAAAATCTTACAAATACAACATCCCGGTTACCATCATAACCTCTCAAAACTATGCGGGTATTGAGAATTATCTCACATTCTCTTTTGGTAACTTTTATTCTGATTTTATGACTTCTAATGGTACATCACAGATGGTCGATGGTTAATGGGATGGAATGATAACTCCCTTGCGTTGCAAATTTGTGATGATACAACTTAGATACCTTTTCTTGCAAAATCGGATGCAATCTTTTGTTTTAATAAGAATATAAAACAGGATCAGGCAAGGAGGAATTTATAAGATGAGGTATAAAAGAAGTCATTTGATCGGATTATTTGCAGCACTATTAGTGCTGGTTACTATTTTAGGGGGAGGAATATTGTTGGTGATCAAGGAAGATCACGCATCTGCCGGATCTACGGAAGGCGCTGCTTATCATTTTCAGGGAACAGATCAACCGCAGGCCACGCGCAGCCATAAATACCACACAAATCTCAACCACAAGCAAACTCTGATTTTAGTCAACAAAGATCATGCATTACCAAAGGACTACTCGATCCAACTCAAAACATTAAAAAATGGCATTCAAGTTGCCAAAGTGATATATCCGCATCTTCGTGATATGTGGTTTGACTGTGAAGCCGCTAATCCTAATTATTCTATCAATGTAGTAAGCGGTTATCGTACCCGTCAAAAACAAACAATACTCCTTTCCGAGGAAATCCGCAAAAATGAGCGTGCCGGAATGAGTTATCGTTCCGCTAAAAAAGATGCTTTGCGAAGCGTTGCACCTGCCGATTATAGCGAACATGAAACCGGACTGTGCGTGGATATCACCGCTTCCGATCATCTGCAGCTTGACAATGGGCAGGCACAAACCCCGGAAAATCAATGGCTGCGCAAACACTGTGCCGATTACGGCTTTATTCTCCGTTATCCAAAGCATAAAGAAAAAGTTACCGGCTATATGTACGAATCTTGGCATTTTCGCTATGTTGGCAAAAAAGCCGCCAAAAAGATCATGCGTGAAAAAATTACGTTAGAAGAATATCTTCAGGAATAGACAAAATGCTCCCATCTTTTGGGAGCATTTTGTCTAAATCTTTGCCATCCTCTTGAGACAATACTAAAATACCACTACTAACAACATCTTAAACTGCTCTTTGCCGTATACCGCATGTGGATGTTTTGCGGGCATTACGATCGACTCTCCTTCGTGCAGCTCATATTCCATACCATCAATCGTAATTTTGCCAACTCCATCCAAACAGGTTACAAACGCATCTCCACCGGATTCATGGGTACTAATCTCCTCATCCCTATCAAAGGCAAACAATGTTACACTAAGCGCATCGTTCTGTGCAAGCGTCTTGCTGACTACCTGTCCTGCCTGATAGGACACCTGTTCTTTCAGTACCATTACCTGTGCCTTGTCCATGTTTTTGATCATACTCATCGCTTTTTCCTCCATTCTTTTTTCTTTATTACGTTATTATAACCACATTTTTAATAAAACACTACTTGGAGGCATCTACAATTTTTTGCACCTTCTCTTCTGAAATAACTAATTTCTCCGCAATCTCCGCCACAGTCATATGAAGTTCCTCATATAAAATCTCAACTTTTCCTTCAATCCTTCCTTCAATCTTTCCTTCTCAGAAGGGAAGCCATACAAATATGCTTATTCGGCGCATATACCATATGTTCATACACTTCATCCGTCACAACAAATGATTGTCATCATGGCACACATCATAGCTTCCGTTCCATAAAATGTGTTCCTTCCGTTATGCACCGTACTTTTTCTTGTGCACTTTTTCTCTCTAATAAATATCCTTCGTCTCAACAGAAGCTTTTAATTCATTGGCAAGCTCATATATATTGTTGAGTATTATTTTACAATCATTCATGCCCTCTACCGTGGAATCTGATACCTTGATGCCCTCCGCAGATGCAGCCGCAACCTCTTCTCCTGTTGCCGACAGATGTGATATATTATCCGATATCACTGACGTTGAATCAAGTATTTTATTGATGCTCTGCTCTGCAACATGTATGCTTGACATCAGCACATCCATTGTATTGCCTACTTCAACAAATGTTTTTTCTGTTTCATCAATAAGTGCGTTCTGTTTATCAACGGATAACACAGATTCATTGATACTCTCGTTCGCTTTTTGGGTATCTTCGTTCAGCTTCTGTATGATATTTGTAATACTTTCAGAAGCCTTCTTGGTCTGTTCCGAAAGCTGACGGATTTCCTCCGCAACGACCGCAAACCCCTTTCCCGCTTCTCCTGCGCGGGCTGCCTCAATCGACGCATTCAGTGCAAGAAGATTTGTCCTTGCGGATATATTAACGATATCACCAACAAAATTCTGTACATCATTAACCTTCTCTGTAAGACCACTTATTACATCAACAATGATATTACTTGCGTCCTGTACATTCTGTGCCTGTTCTTTTAATTGACCAACAACCACCTTGCTGTTATTTACCGATTCATCTGTCTTGTCAGATGCACTTATCATCTGATTAATTTCTTTTTCCGCCATATCCGTGTTTTCCTGAATCTCAGAACACATAACCGCCTGTCTCTGGATTGCCTCTGCCGTACTTTCCGTGCTGTCTGCGATATCCCCCATAGAGCTGTGGCTGATATCTATACTTTTCTCAAGTTCATTCAGCATAGTCATCGCTTTTTCAAACTCGTCAGAAATATTATCCGCAATAGCAACCATTTTCGTATTGCTTTCATTCTGTTTTGCAGCCGCCTCCTCAATCTGGGATACCTTCTCGCCAAAATACTGAATCAATAGATTCGCTATATTGATCGATATGATCGTCACAAGAATGATTACAAGGATAGCTAATATCCTGCTTGATAACAGTTCCGAATTGCTACTGTCAAAATCCCTTATTAATCGCACAACATTTGCTAATATAACTAAACCATTGGCACAATACATCAATCTTTTATTAAGATAAACCATAACGGAAATAATCATCGGAATTCCATATGTCCACACGGTATCCGTAGAATTCAGTAATACAACAACAACATATCCAATCGCTATATTTACTGATAATAGAACCTCACATATATGTGTTTTCTTTTTCATTATGTATGCTGCGATTGATGCAGTCATAACAACCAACGCTGTGATAAACTGTATTATAATCCTGCCTGCCCGTTCTCCCTTTGAAACTCCTAATGCCGCTAAGACTGTTACTGCAATAAACCCAAATACTATCAGAATCGTGATCAGTACCATCCTGTTTGCTCTCTGATATTGATTTTCTGTCATATTTTTCCTCCTCGTTCTCCTTATAATTTTTCCTATACCTTCATAACCTTGCGTACAACAAATAATTATTTCTGTTTACTGTACCATACCAGTTTTATTATATCGCAGATTATGTTGATTTCAAGATTTTTTTATCGGCACCGGTCACTTTTTCTATGTGAAGACAAGAGAATACCCCATTTATATGCAATCCATTTGACGCACTTTTCATTTTGTAAATCCATTTTTAGTCCTATTTCTTTCCGGCTTATACTCCGACAGAAATAATCCTATCAAAGTAAGTACCGTTCCTATTTCGGCTAATAAGGTCAGTTTCTCATGTAAAATTAGTACAGAAGTAATGACCGTTATCACCGGAACCATATAGATATAAACGTATCTCCTTTAGAATATCTTTTCTCAGTTTTTAAACAATGAGAATAGCAGTTAACATGCCACTATTCCCATTTTATCTAGTGTTTTTTATCATTTACGATAAAAAGTATAACGGATCTTTTTTCTTTATTACGTTATTATAACCACATTTTATTAGATATGTTATAATCTGTTACGGAATAATGGCCACACATATTTAGATCCCAGCATTGCAATTGTCCCGCCGATCAACACACCCAACGTATTTAGTATGACATCGTCGATATCCGTTCCTCTTTGTATAAAGATTTGTTCCATCTCTATAATTATAGAAAGCAAAACGCCACTACCGGTAATACGTTTGAGTGATTTCTGATACCAAGGAAAAAACCACGCTATTACTCCATATGGGACAAATAATCCGATATTGGCAAGCAGATTTAAGTCTGAAACATCCTTCCAATGAGATACATTGGCATTTTCTGATTGAAACAAAAATGTACCTATTGTTTTGAAGGGTATGAAATTGATCCTTCCATTTCCCCACCTATCACAAATAAAATAAAATTTCCCACTGGATTCTATTCCCATATGTATGTTTGGCAGCATAGTATAGCCCAACAAAGTAACCATATAAGTCAATGTAACACAATACAATATTTCTTTGCCGATATGCACTTCCTTTTTCATCATTGCCAAATAAATTCCTTTTAATACGATATAAATAACCGCAACAAGAAACGCTCTTTGAACAGCCCCCTGTAAATATAATTTAATCAGCATAACCTTCTCTCCTCCCCTTAATACACCTGTCATTGACACATTCTTCTCTCATCCAGATGCAGCAGATCATCCGTCTGCTTCTTATGATATAAGCAGATCATTGATATTTTTTCTTAGCTCTTCTATATAATACAAAAAATACCGGAATAAGGAAAGCATCTGCAAAAATCCATGCGAGATCATTTGCCAGACAAACACCCATAAACCCGATCATGCTTACTACAAGCGTACCTGCCAAGGTTCTTGCCGCCATTTCAAACACCCCGGCCAATATAGCGATCGCCGAATACCCCATTCCCTGTATCGTAAAACGAACTGTATTCACTAAAGTAAGCAAAGAATATCCGGCTGTTGTTACGATCATATACTGATACGCATATTTTACGGCTTTCACTTCCTTTGCACTAAGAAATAATAACGTCATCGGCTTGCCAAACAATAAAACAATGACAAGCAGCACTGCAGACACGCCAAAACCCATGAGAGACGCTGCCAAAAGTCCCTTGCCGATACGCTTCGGTTTGCCGGCTCCCATATTCTGTCCAACGTATGGTGCCATTGTCTGTCCCAGTGCCTCGATCGGACAGGATACAAAATTACCAAGCTTATTCGCTGCCGTCACTCCGGCTACCACTGTAGATCCAAAACCGTTCACTGCTGCCTGGATCACAAGTGTTCCTATCGCTGTGATCGAATACTGCATTCCCATCGGGATTCCAACCGCACATAAACGCATCATATACTTTGGCAACGGTTTCCACTCTTCTTTCGTTCCCCGCAGGATTGGAAAATGCTTTCCAATATACCACAGACAACACAACCCGGAGATTCCCTGTGCCAGCACAGTCGCCAGTGCAGCTCCTTTAACGCCCATACGAAATACAATGATAAATACGAGATCCAGGCCAATATTGAGGACAGATGCCAATGCCAAAAAGATCACCGGCGTTTTGCTGTCTCCCAAAGAACGGATCAGTGCCGCCAATATATTATACAGAAAAGTGCATGGTATTCCTAAAAAAATGATCAACATATACCAATATGTATAGGAAAAAATATCCTCTGGCGTTTTCATAAAGCGCAAGATATCTCCGCACAAAACTGACACGATCACCGTCATAACAACAGAAAACACAAGACAAAGCCATGTAGCATTCGCCACAAAACGACGAAGTGCAGAATAATCCTTGGCACCAAGTTTCTGCGCTACCAGAATGGCAAATCCATTGCATACACCAATACAAAATCCAATCACCATAAAGTTTAACGACCCTGTCGCACCAACTCCGGCCAATGGTTTCATTCCTAAAAATTTACCAACAATCATTGTGTCTACCATGCTGTAAAACTGCTGAAACAATAATCCTAAAAACATTGGAACCGCAAATTCCAAGATCAATCTTGCCGGTGATCCTTCGGTCAAATTTTTTGTCTGTTTCTGTGTCCTTTCCATCATTTCAATTCCTCCCAATGAAATAATTGCATCGCTAACTCAAACTCCACCTACCAAATGCACACAATCGGCATTCCCCGATTCCATAATAGGATTAAGGTGTCAAGATTTCAGACCTTCTGACACTTTAATCATAATAGGCAAAAAAAAAGGACTGCAGCGTACACAGTCCTTAAAGGAGAAGGTATGAAAAAAAAATCTAAGCTACCAGTGAGTCGACATTTACTCTCTGATATGGTTATTATTATAGGGTGGAATTATGAACGTGAAATGTTATAGTTATTAATATTTTGTAAACATTATTTTTTGTATGAAATCATTGCTTTTGTACACACTAAATAGAGCACTTCCGCCGTCTAAAATTGCGTTTGCAGAAAGGAGGATCCGTTATGAATGCACATCCTTTGCTTCGACAACTGCTTATTATTACATTTATATCGGGTGCTGTTCTTTTGTCCTTCAAATACGTTTTACCCCTTATTTTCCCGTTTTTATTCGCATATACACTGATGCGGAGCTTAATGCCTATCGTCCTATTTTTACAAAAAAAATGTCATCTTCCAAAGTGGCTGGCGGCAAATGGCACCTTACTCTTGATCTCTCTTGCCTTTTTGGGTGTTTTTTTGCTGATCGGATGGCTTTTATTTCAGCAATGTAAACTACTTCTCACAAATTTGTCCATTTATCATCAAATTTATACAAAATCCATAGAATCCTGTTGTCATAATATTTTGCGACATTTGGATTATTATTTAGGTCTGCAAAAAGGTAGTTGCCTAATATTTGCTAAGGAACAGTTTCACAATCTGGATCCGTCATCATTTACAAACCTCTATCAAAATATTGGCAGGATAGCACTGCAATGTATGGGAAGCTCGATGCGAGTATGCGCATTTTTGCTGATCGTTATCGTCAGTTTCATCGTTTTGTGCAAAGACTATGATCATTTGCATACCATGATCCACAAAAATCGTTATTTTTCGGTTTTGTCAGAGCTTGGGCATACCATGTGGAATACCGGATTTGCCTATATGCGAAGTCAGCTCATCATTATTGGCTGTAATTGGGCTATTTGCACAATTGCTTTTCTGCTCATCCGCAATCCATATTGTATCGTGATCGGTCTGTTTATTTCCATTTTTGATGCATTTCCTATTTTGGGGAGTGGGATGATATTGATTCCATGGGGACTTGTAAAATTATTTCATGGTTCTTTTTTCGCGGCCGCAGTTCTGCTTACTGCATATTTATTAACAGTATTTACGCGTGAATTATTAGAAGCAAGGTTAATTGGAAGTAACTTAAATACACTTCCTTTTTTTACCCTTGCTTCCATTTACATCGGTATTTCATTGTACGGTGTGTGCGGCATCTTTCTCGGCCCATTTGCGGTCGTACTGATCCGCTCCATCTATCAGATATGGATGCGCAGTGCCTAAGAGCTTTCGTCATATCCGAGCTGTTAAGCTACAACTTGCGTATATGCAGATCCTCTATAAACTACTGCCTCACTTAATTGAAATAAACAAGCTCCTCTTTTGGCTTTTCTGCCGCTTCCACCTGCTCTGCATAAAAGACAGGACCTTCCTCGCCATATTCCTTCATGAATTTGTATTCAAATCGGGCCGTCACGGTAACATACTGCTTTGCCTTAAACTCTGACCAATCATCTGCTTTGCACAGAAATCCCATATACTGTACATCGTCTGCACAGCAGGTCATCGCAAAACGTCCAAATACTGCAAAGCCTGCCGGGATCCCCTTTGGCTTCTGGATCAAACCTGTCACCTTCAACGTCTTATTCTGATATGTTTCCGGATGGTCGATCATGTCAATATACCAAAGTCCAAAATCATCGTCACTAATTTCAATGACATCTGCATTGACATCAAACGGCATCTGATCTTTCATCTCATAAAACTCATCCTGTGCGGATTCATAGACGATCTGCGCCCGCGGATTGACCGCTTTTATGCTTCCACGGATCGAGTTTTTATTCGTCTTTTCGACGGTGCAACGGTTAATGATGATCATTTCTGCCACGCGGAACTGATCTACCATCATAGAAGGCATATTTTTCATATATAAAGCAAATGTTTCATCATTGACTACATCTATCGTCTGAAAGATCACTTCACGATCAAAACAAATTTCTTCCATATCATCATACAATTCCGGAATGTGCTTTGTCGGCCACATACCGTTGTATTCAATGATGATGCGGTCCGGACGGTGTTTTTTCAAAAATTTCTGAATGATCTTTCCATTAAATGCTTCTTCGTCTTCGATGTATTCCACAACGCAGTTGGCCTTCTCTAACACGTCCGCTTCATATTCTAACTCGCCCTCTTCGCATGCCAAGATCATCGTTTTGATCTTGTCATCAAACATATCATCCACGACAAGGTCACGGATCAGATTCGTCTTACCGGCTTCCAAAAAGCCCATAATGACGTATACCATCATCTCCTCTTTCTTCTTACCAAACATTCAAAACCTCCATCAACTCTATGTTTAGCTTCCATTTGAAATGGAAGCCTTAAATCATAATCCTCTTTACGCAACGTGGAATAATTCTTTGATCGCATCTTCCTTCAAGTCAGCACCGATAACACAAATACGTCCTGTAAAGTCGGCTGCTCCGCGGCGAACTTCCGTCTCTTCCGGTACCAGATCAAAGTGGAACCACTCTCCTTCTGCTGCCGCTACGATACCCTTTGCACGTAAAACGTCACCATAGTCTTTCGTCTCAGCTAACTTGTGCAAAATCTCGGTAAGCTCTTCCTCCGTAAACTTGTGCGCTGTCTCAACGCCCCAGCTTGTAAATACATCATCTGCATGATGATGGTGATGGTCATGATGATGTCCGCATCCACACTCACCGTCGTGATCATGCTCGTGGTCATGATGGTCGTGATCATGATGATGTCCGCATCCACACTCGCCGTCGTGATCATGCTCGTGGTCGTGATGGTCGTGATCATGATGATGTCCGCATCCACACTCGCCATCGTGATCATGCTCGTGGTCGTGATGATCGTGATCATGATGATGTCCGCATCCACACTCGCCATCGTGATGATGATGTTCATGCTCCTCTAACAGCTCTTTTTCCAAAGAATTAACCTTTTCCATAGCCTCTACGATATTTTTACCCTGAATATCATCCCATGGTGTTGTAATAATAGATGCTTCCTCGTTTTTCTCACGAATCATCTTCAGACAAGCATCCAGCTTGTCGGCTGACACATTCTGTGTACGGCTCAAGATTACTGTTCCTGCGTATTCGATCTGGTTGTTGTAGAACTCACCGTAATTCTTCATATACATCTTGCATTTCGATGCATCTACAACCGTTGCCGTACTGTTGATCTGTACTTCATCACCAATATTTTTTACTGCTTTGATCACATCAGACAACTTGCCAACTCCGGATGGTTCAATAATAACACGATCCGGACTATATTTTGTAAGCACCTCTTTGAGTGCCTCTCCAAAGTCACCAACCAAAGAACAACAAATGCAACCGGAATTCATCTCTGTAATCTGGATTCCTGCCTCTTTCAAAAATCCGCCATCGATACCGATCTCACCGAACTCGTTCTCGATCAAGACTAACTTCTCACCTTCAAATGCTTCTGCGATCAGCTTTTTGATCAACGTCGTTTTACCTGCTCCTAAAAATCCTGAAATAATATCAATCTTTGCCATTGTCTCATCAATCCTTTCTATCGTCATTTGCATTTGCCTCTAACTATCATTATAACAAACCTGTCAACTCTCAAATTGCTGTTTCGTTGTCTCATACATCGCAATACTCGCCGCGATCGGCAGATTCAGACTGTCGATGCGATTGGAATGCGGAATGATCACACTTGTCCCGATCTGCGCAAAGCGATCCGGCAGTCCGGTCGCTTCGTTGCCAAAAAGCAAAGAAAACGTCCCCTGTGGTCTGATCTCATGCAGACTTTTCTTGGCGTCCAACATAAATGGAAATAATTCACGTTCACCAAACTGTGCCTGATATTCATCAAAATCCTCAAAGTAAACAAAGTTTGTCGAAAAAATCGCCCCCATGGACGCTCTTACCACTTTGGGATCAAAGGCATCCACTGCCGGACGTATGATCGCCATCTGATTCAAACCAAATCCTAAGGCGCTCCGCATGATCGTTCCCATATTGCCGGCATTAGAAGGATTTACCAAAACTATGTGGGATGCTGTTTTCTCCAGCTGCCCTTCATATTTCGTAAATTCTCCGATCACGTAACAATTTTCTTTTTGAGACAATACATGAAATATTTTGTCTGTCTGAACCATTTCTATACCGGCATCCCTGCACAAACTACGCAGCTTGTCTAATGTTTCCCCTTCTTTCATGCCGGAGTGAATATATACCCTCGTCACCTTGTCCGGCTGAAAGCGCAACAGTTCAAATGTCAGCGTTATACCTAATGCATAGGAAACCGGGGAATCCTTGCGGTATCTCTTATATCCTGCCATCTTTTATCCTTCCTGTTCAATGCGCACATCGATCGTCATATCTCCAATTTCTGTTGAAAAAGGAATCGTAAACATTTCCGTTGCCGCACCATCATAACTTGCACCAACACAATAATCCGGTGGTGTAATATCAATCATAATATTATTATTTGCAAATACCGTCGCCGCATTGCCCGCCACCATATTTCCTAATTCCGAAATTGCACTCTGTCCGATCGCATCAATGGCATTGACCGGCATCATCATCATTTTAGATACGACCCCAAGTGCTGTCTGTGGTTCAAAATTAAGCAATACTTCTCCCGAAAGCTGACCTACCAGCCCGAGACGGATCAAAGAATTTTCTTCCGGGAAACTCTGTTGTCTAAGAGATGGTGTCCCTATTTTTAAATCCAACATACACATATCTTTCATCACTTTGCACACAGATATGATAAATGGATTGACATGCTCTGCTTTCAAACTTTCTCCCTCCCCCTACAACTGGAAATAATCCCAAAAATCTTCACTGATATTAACATCGCACTTATTGAGCCAGATGTTATATTTCTTTTGGAACAGGCGATTCTGGCGTTTTGCAATGATAACTTCCTTGCGAGCCTGTGTCGCATCCTCTTCCTTGTCATTGACGCAATATATAATATAATATCCCTGCGTTCCCTCTACAACACTGCTGACTTCACCCTTTTCGAGGGCTAACGCCGCATCCAATGCCGCTTTCTCCAATTTGGTGGAACTTTTGCCAACCACCAGTTCCTGCGTTGTTGCATCGGTATTATCTTTGGCCAATGTCAAAAAGTCTTTCGTCTTAACTGCACGAAGCTGCAGCTGTTCTGCCCACTTAAGAGCCTGTGCCTTGGCTTTCTCATCCATATCGATCTTCTGTCCGGAACTTCCGATCCCTTTCGTCATGATCTCGATATACTGGATCGCAGCCTGCCTTGCTTCCTCATCTGACACATCGGTGTTTGCCTTGTCAGTAGCCACATAAAACATTTTATTGGCAAGCACGTTTTCTTCATACAATTTACTAAGTCCCTGAACGGATAAATAATATTTCTTTTTATCACTGTCAGACACCTTTTCCATGATCTTTTCTGCCTTTTGCATTGCCTCGTCTTTCTCATCATTGGTAAGTGAAACTTCATTACGATCCGCTGCCTGCGCGATCACTTTAAGCTGTGTTACCATATTGACGATTTCCTGCTTTGCCTGAGCACCCACTGTTTTATTTCCGCCCAGCGAATAGTTCCATAGCTCACTTCCAAAATTGCCCTCATACTGTCTTTTTAATAGGTAGGCATAGTTCATCATCTCGCTATATTCTACACCGTCACTGCCCACTGACATAACGATCGAATCCTTATCCGGTGTTCCTGCCGCAAGCTTTACCTTTTTTGTGCCAATCTTGGAATTGCCACAGCCCGTGCATACTCCTGCCACGGCAATGCATATGCTTAAACCAACTGCCATCCATTTACTTTTCTTTATCATAGTCACCATGCCTTTCCGTTACTCCACGACTTTTCCGATCTCACGGATCAACTGATTCACTGTCTGGAATAATTTTTCTGCTGTCTCCTGCTTACTTACTGTTTTGGAAACAGACGGTACCTTCACCGCAGCAGGGATCCTTCCGTATCCGCTGCGATAACTTTTGCCTGCCGGCTGTGGTTGTGGTTTCATCGTGTAAATAAAATAGGATTGTTCTTCCTTTTTGGCCGCCTGCACCACCTTAAAAGCGCCCTCATACGATTCTACCATTTTTACAAGGTTTACGGAAGAGATTTTTGCATTTGGTTTCAGATAAAATCGAATTTGGTTCGTTTTTTGCACAATTTGTGTGATTCCGGCACGGTGTGCTTCCGCTTTAAGCAGTGCCACACGCAATAAATTCTCAGCCGCATTAGGCAATTCTCCAAATCGATCGATCATTTCTTCCTGCATATCTGCATATTCTTCCACATTTTCAATCCCGGCGATACGTTTGTACATATCCAGCTTTTGAAATTCACTACGAATATAAGTTGCCGGAATAAACGCATCCACTTGCAGCTCCAAACTAGTCTCAAACGGTTCCTCTTCCGGCTGTTCGCCTTTCAGTGTAAGTACCGCCTCATTGAGCATTTTACAGTACAGATCATATCCAACCGCTTCCATATGCCCGGACTGCGCTTCACCAAGCAGATTCCCGGCTCCGCGGATCTCCAGATCCCGCATCGCCACTTTGATCCCGGAACCCAGTTCCGTGTATTCACGGATAGCGGCCAGTCTCTTCTCCGCCACCTCTTTGAGCATACGTCCTCGCTGATACATCAAAAACGCGTATGCTGTACGATTTGATCTTCCGACACGACCGCGAAGCTGATAAAGCTGTGACAGCCCCATCTTATCGGCATGATCAATGATGATCGTATTTACATTCGAAATGTCTAATCCGGTCTCAATAATCGTTGTTGCTACCAAAACATCTATTTCGCCGCTGATAAATGCCATCATGATCTTTTCAAGTTCTCGCTCACTCATCTGCCCATGCGCAAAAACAACATTGGCATCCGGCACCATTTTTGCTACTTCTGCCGCCACCTCTGCAATACGGGCAACGCGGTTATACACATAATACACCTGTCCGCCTCTTCCCAATTCGCGATTGATCGCCTCACGAATGATCTCATCATTATGCTCCATCACAAATGTCTGTATTGGCAGACGATCTACCGGTGGCTCCTCTAACACGCTCATGTCCCGAATGCCGGTCAAACTCATATGCAGCGTTCGTGGGATCGGTGTTGCACTAAGCGTAAGGACATCAACATTTCCTTTCATCTGCTTGATCTTTTCCTTGTGTGTCACACCAAATCGCTGTTCCTCATCAACGATCAATAATCCCAAATTCTTAAATTCCACGTCCTTAGACAGCAGACGGTGTGTGCCGACAATAATATCAACCTGTCCCTTTCGCAATAGATCTATCGATTTTTTTTGCTGTGCCGGAGTACGAAAACGTGATAACATCTCAACTTTGACCGGAAAGTCTCCGAGTCGTTCGCACAATGTGTTGTAATGCTGCTGCGCTAAGATCGTAGTTGGAACAAGCATCGCTACCTGCTTTCCATCATTTACCGCCTTAAATGCCGCACGCAATGCGATCTCTGTTTTGCCATAGCCAACATCCCCGCAGATCAGCCGATCCATGATCTTGTCACTTTCCATGTCCTTTTTAACGGCGGCAATGGCTGTCAACTGATCTTTGGTCTCCTCAAATGGGAAAACCTCCTCAAATTCCTGCTGCCACACAGTATCCGGACTATAAGCATATCCTTTTTGTTCTTGTCGCTTGGCATATAACAAAACCAATTCTTTTGCCACTTCCTGCACAGCCTTGCGCACGCGTGTCTTGGTCTTTTTCCATTCCGGCGATGACAAGCGGTTTAGTTTCGGCTGCTTCGCCTCACGCCCGGCGTATTTCTGCAACAGATCCAGTCCCGATGCAGGAACATATAGATTTCCGCCGTCTCCATACTCAATCTTAATATAGTCCTTCGACACATGGTCGACTGTAATCTTTTCGATACCTTTGTAAATACCAACTCCATGATTCTCATGGATCACATAATCGCCAACGCTTAACTCATTAAAGCTCTGTATCGCTTTTCCATCGTATTTTTTCTTCTTGACATTACGCCGTTTCTGCTTTGTGCCAAAAACATCACCTTCCGTCACAACAGCAAACTTCGTCATCGAATAAACAAATCCATGACGCATAAATCCATACGATACCATAACCTGTCCGGCTTCCAACGGCATATCCGGCTTCTCATGATAAAATGCCGGAATTTCATATTCTCCCAAGTCTTTACTTAAACGCTGTGCACGCGTCCGAGATCCACAAAGGAGCAGTACACGGTATCCATTCTTTCTCCAACGAAGCATATCGTCTACAAGTAGTTCAAAATGCTTATTATAGGACCCCACCGGCTGTACCTGTACATTCACCTGCGCCCTGCTCGCAAGCTGCTTTGGCAGTCCATCCAGCAAAGACAAAATAACAAGCTGCTTGTTCTGCAGCAATCCAAATAAAGGATCCATTCCCTGCAAGATCTCCGGCTGCTTTGGCAAAAGATAGCCTTTCTCCAATCTGCTTTCCATACTGTCACGAAACTCTGTTTCCACCGCCTGAGCTTTCTCATAACAGCGGGATGGCTCATCTAAGAAAAAGATTGTCTCCTCCTCTGGCATAATATCAAAAAAGGACAATGTTTCCACCGGAAAATAGGGCAGGTAGGCTTCCAACCCAATACGGCTCTGATATTGTTCGTAATCATTTTTTATTTCCTGTAAATGGTCATTTAACCGATTCACTTCTTCGAATTTCTTCGCCTTTTTTAATTTTGTGCTGATCTTTGCTGCGTCTTTCGCCATTTTTGTAAAACCATCGGCAATTTGCTCAGTAGTCAAAATTAATTCCGATGCCGGAAAGATGGTAAACTCTGCAATGCGTTCAATTGAGCGCTGACTCTCCACGTCAAACGAACGGATCGTGTCAATCTCATCATCCCAAAACTCAATACGATATGGGCAGTCCTCCGTTACCGGAAATACATCCAAAATTCCTCCGCGCACAGAAAAATCTCCAGGCATCTCAACCTGTGCCTGTCTCACATAACCCATATTGACTAGATTTTTACAAAGAGTCTCAAGATCATATGTCTCCCCTTCCGCTACCTGCTGCTTCGCCTGCTCATAGATCTTTTGCGATAGTACGAACTCCATGCCGGCATCGATCGAGGTGACAATGGTTCCCCCTTTGCGATCCAGTAATGCCTCTCTGACTTTAAGTCTCTGTGTGCTAAGTGCATTACCATGTACATCAGCACTAAAAAAAATCACATCTTTCGCCGGATAATACATAACTTCCCGGTCAAACATGCGATAGTCTTCTGCGATTTCCCGTGCCCTCAACTCATTCGCCGCAATGATCACTTTCCATTTCAGAGACTCACCGGTAAGTCCATAGATCCATTGGCACTTTTGTGATTCGATGCATCCCGATATCTGCAATGGGAATTGCTGCTTTTGTATTGCCTCTTCGGCATTGCGGTACGCCGTAATCTCCGCCAAAGGCGCCAATAATGTTTCCATCACTGCCCCAACCTCTTACTTTCCGTTAAATTGATTCATCGCCGCTTCAACGCTGTCTGTCAAAATAGTCTCACATGCCTTTACCGTCTGCTCCAGCGCAGTACGGATCGTCGGCTCTTCCTCTGCCGGGAATCTCCCCAACACATAGTCCGCCAGATCCCAGCCTGCCGGTTTCTCTCCCACGCCGATCCGGATCCGCGAAAACTGCTGCGTCCCCAAATGCGCAATGATATTCTTGATTCCATTATGTCCACCGGCACTTCCTTTGGCACGTACCCGAAGCTTTCCCGGAGCCAATGCGATATCATCATAAATGATGATCAATTCCTCCTCGGGATCGATCTTATAAAAATCCACCAGTTCGCGTACACTCTCACCGCTAAGATTCATATATGTCTGCGGCATCGCCAACAGCACTTTATTCCCGGCGATCATTCCCTTACCGCATACCGCCTTGTGTTTCTTGATGTCCATCGAAATGCTGTAGGCATCGCTGATCGCCGTAATCGCCGAAAATCCAATATTGTGTCGTGTTCCGGCATATTTACGCTCCGGATTTCCTAATCCTACTATAATATACATTGTTAACCTCGTTTCTATGCTGTCTGTTATTACAATCGCACAATCTCCTAAGCCGGGTTCAGCGATACTGCCTTTTTCTCGCTGCCCCCGGCTCTTATATTGCTATTTGTTTGTTGTGTCGGCTATTGCTAGTACGTCTTATTATCACGGTACTCCCCAATATGTACCGCCTCTCCACTGTACTGCTTTAACATATCCATTCCCATTACATGACGATTATCCATCGTGCGCATAATGTCTTTGATCTGCAATTGTGCAGCGACATGCGGTGTACTCAGATTATAAACCTGATTATCCCTAAATGAAAGTACATATGGCTGCAGCACATTGTACATGCCAGGAATAATGACTAATCCCTTATCACCGTTAGTCAGCTCGACACATACACCCGGTTCCAAAATATTAATACTGTGAATCAGCGCCTGTACCGCAACACGATCGTATCCATTTCCGGCATCTAATAGAAAGCGAATCGCCTGCACATCTGATGTTGGCTCTTCTTGTATGTTCATTGCCGTCAACTGGTCATAAATATACGCTGTACGCAATATTTCAACCTCCGGGATCTTCTTCTTTTCCATTTCATCATCTTTGCCGCCGACATGAAAGATTCTTCGCAATGCTACTGACAATATCATCTTGACACCGGCATCAAGCGAATAATCTCTGCTAAACATCTGATAAGCCGCCACATAATACGTATTGATCTTTTTGAGATCTTCTTCTGTCAATTCCAACTGCGATTTGCGTCGCAATCCGATCGGGATCAATAAGGTACCTATATCATGCAGTACTGCTGCTGTCACCAGATCTGTCTGGTTTTTCTCGGACAAATTCATCCGCTTTGCCATCATCGCACAGAGCAGCGCTGTGTTCAGTGAATGTTTATACACATAATCTTCCACGCTGCGAAGATTTTGGATGAAATTTATCTTGTGGTCCAAAGAACCATACTTCTGAACAAGCTGCGTCACAAACGTATTCAACTTCGCAGACGGTTTCTGTTTGCTGACTGCATCCAAGATCTCTTTGATTGCAAATACTGCCATCGTCTGATAGCGTTCAAACTCAATATCTTCTGCTGACATAGGTGGTACCGGCTCCGCCGGCTCTAATACATAAATACCGATCAGTCCAAAGTTCTGAATACTAATGATTCCCTGCTCTGTCAGTCTGGAATCTCTTTCGTACAACATAACTCCATTTTTGTTGTATATTGGTTTTGCCAAACGCATCCCTTTTTTTAATTCATCTGCTTTTACAAAAATCATGACAGCCCTCCTATCTACGCATTAGATCTGCGCTTTATTTATTTTTTTCTGCTAGATTGTTCGTTACTCGGTTATACAGCTCCCAAGCTGCGTTATAACCCATCTTTTTCTGTCTGTGGTTAACTGCTGCCGACTCACAGATGATCGCAATATTACGACCGGGGCGGATCGGAATAGAGTGGCACACAACCTTGTTGCCAAGAAATTCCGTATACTGCTCCTCCAGGCCAAGACGATCATAATCCTGTTCTTTATTAAATTCCTCAAGCTTAATGACCAGATCAATATTCTGATCATCCTTAACGCTCTCTACACCAAACAGTGATTTTGCGTCAATAATACCGATACCACGCAATTCGATAAAATGTCTCGTAATGTCCGGTGCGCTGCCGAGCAATGTGCTCTCATTGATTCGTTTGATCTCTACCACATCATCCGAAACAAGACGGTGTCCTCTATGAATCAACTCCAATGCGACTTCCGACTTACCGATACCGCTTTCTCCCATGATCAAAATGCCTTCTCCGTAAATATCTACCAGCACGCCGTGAACCGTACAGCGCGGTGCCATATTATAGTTAAGGCACTGGATCAGATCCGCCATAAATTCATTCGTAGCACGCTTGGTACGTAAGATCGGCACCTGATATTTCGTTGCCAATTCGATCAGACGGTCATCCACCGGAAGGTTACGGCAAAAAACGATACATGGTGGTTTGGGTGACTTCTCATTGCCACACAAAATCTCTTCTAACATTTGAACACTGTATTCTACACCTTTTTGCTCCATATAAGTATATTCCACCTGCCCAATAATCTGAATCCGGTTAGAATCAAAATAGTCAAAGAACCCTGCCAATTGCAAAGCCGGTCGATTAACATCCGATTGCGTCACTTTCACGTCCTCAATAGGTACATTCGGTGTACAGTTTTCTAATTTTAATTTGTCTACTAAATGTGTCAATGCGACACTGTACTCTGCATTCTGCATATTCTACCAACCTTTCTAACCATAGTGCATATTCCCTGCATCCCGCAAATTCCTGCCAACCTGCTGCAAATTTCTATACAGCTTGCTGGCAATCCCTATACAGATTGCTGCAAATTCCTATACAGCTTGCTGACAATCCCTGTCAACTGACAGAAAATCATCTATTTTGTTATGAGTCTTTCTTATGAAAAAACTCATATACATTTTGTGCTGCCTGTTCATTCATGGACTCAACTTCAGCCAATTGCTCTACGGAAGCTGCCTTGATCGCATCAAGTGAAACAAACCGCTTCATCAACTGTTTGCGACGCTTCGCCCCAATCCCCGCAATGTCATCCAATATGGATCTGACTTGCACTTTACTACGTAAAGAGCGGTGATACTCAATGGCAAAACGATGCACTTCATCTTGAATGCGTGTCATTAAATGAAATCCTTCACTACATGTATTGACCGGTATCTCACTCCCCTGAAAATACAATCCACGGGTGCGATGCCTGTCATCTTTCACCATGCCGCAGACCGGTATCACTATTCCCAGCTCCCTCAAAACAGACTCTGCAACATTCACTTGGCCTTTCCCGCCATCCATCATGATCAAATCCGGGAACACCGTAAAGCCTCCCGTTACTTTTTCCCCTTGATCTATCTGTTGTCGTTCCTCCAGACCGTGACGAAATCTTCTTCCAAGCACCTCTTCCATGCTGGCATAATCATCCGGGCCTTGCACCGTCTTAATGCGGAACTTACGGTAATCGCTGCGCTTCGGCTTTCCGTTTTCAAAAACAACCATAGAGCCAACCGACTGAAATCCACTGATATTCGATATATCATATGATTCCACCCGCTTTACTTCAGACATGCCTAACAGATCTGCGATCTCCTGCATTGCCCCTAATGTACGTTCTTCTTCTCTCCGCAGCTTTTCTGCATCTTGCGTCAAAACCAGCGCTGCATTCTTATGCGCCAGCTCGACTAAACGCTCTTTCTGTCCCTTTTTGGGTGCAAGAATAGATACCTTTCCACCACGACGTTCCGACAGCCAATCCGAGATCAGGTCTTTTTCTTCTAATTCATATTCTACCATGAGTTCTCGCGGAATAAAAGGTGTTCCTGCATAAAACTGTTTGATAAACGACTGCACTAACTCTTCCGGTGCATCACCGTCTATCCCTTTTAAATGATAATGATCCCGACCGATCAATTTGCCCTCGCGAATAAAAAACACTTGAATGACCGCTTCCAGATCAGTCTGCGCCATAGCGATCACATCGCGGTCAACCCCGCCAAAATCTGTAACTTTCTGATGCACTGCAACTTTTTTGACACTGGCGATCAGATCGCGGCAAGAAGCCGCTTCTTCAAAGGCAAGTTCCTCGACTGCTTTCGCCATCTTTGCTTCCAGCATTTCTAAAACCTCTGAGAAATCTCCTTCCAAAAGTTTCAGTGCCTTGCTGAAATTTTGCTGATACTGTTCCGGAGTCACATATCCCTGACATGGTGCCTGACACTGCTTAATATGATAATTCAAGCACGGTCGTTCTTTACCGGTATCTCTTGGCAGCACACGATTGCATGTTCGTATCTGATAGATTTTATGAACCAGATCCAACATATCTCTTGCAGACCCTGCACTGGTAAACGGGCCAAAATATTTACATTTATCCCGCCTCTGCTCCCGCGAATAGATCAACCGCGGATACTCTTCATATACGGTTGCTTTGATAAACGGATATGTTTTATCATCTTTTAACATCGTATTATACTTTGGACGATGCTCCTTGATCAGGTTGTTTTCGAGTACCAGCGCCTCCACCTCGGAATCCGTAATGATATACTCAAAATGATCAATCTGCGAAATCATTTTTTCAATCTTGGGCGATACTTTTCTGCTCGCATGAAAATACTGTCGCACACGATTTTTCAAACTAACCGCTTTGCCCACATAAATAATAGCATCTTTTTTGTCGTGCATTAAATAGACGCCCGGTTTGGCGGGCAGTTTTTTTAACTCTTCCTGCAAATCAAACATGGGCGTCTCCTTAAAATTCTAATTCAAATTACAATTTAATCTTCTTTACACTCTGGTCTAACTGATAAGCGATCTCCTTCAAACCTGCTGCACTATCAGATATGTTCGCCAATGTGTTGCTGACCTCCACAACTGATGCAGATGTCTCCTGACTGCTGGCTGCATTCTGCTCAGCAATGGCAGAAAGATTCTGCACGACATCAACGACCTTACTTCTGGAATCATCCAAGCTTTCTGTTCGTCCGGAAATCGTAACAACACCTCCGATCGCCTTCTCAACACCTTCGTAGACATCCGCAAAGCGTTTCTCTGTCTGCTGCATCTTATCGCTCTGAACAGCCATGATCTGTTGTACTCCCTGCATAGTATCCACGGCATGCGTCGAGTCTTGTATCAAAACATTTGTAATATCATCAATCTGTTTGGCTGAATCATTTGACTGCTCTGCCAGCTTCTGAATCTGAGAAGCAACCACAGCGAAACCACGTCCCTGCTCGCCGGCACGTGCTGCTTCAATAGATGCATTCAGTGACAACAAATTGGTCTCTTCTGCAATTGATGCGATAATATCTGTCGCTGCCTTGATCTTCTGCGCGGAAGCATTCGTAATATTGGTCTGCTCATAAATCTCATCGATGGAAAGCTTGGTCTGGTCATTCACTTCCATCAACTCTTTCAAAATGGACATTGCCTGATTACTGGACTCTTGCATCTGCTTTGAATTCTTATGTAATGCTTCTGCAACGGAATTCGTTTCTTCGATCATATTGCCCATCGTAATGACATTTTCTGTCGCACTCTGTGTCTCATCAGCCTGATTTGTCGCGCCACTGGCGATATCACCCACAGCACTTTCTACCTGCTCGATCGCACGTGCTGTATGGGCGGCATCTTTATCCAAGCTTTCAGACGCATTGAACAGACTATTACTTTGTGCCTGAATGTCCTGTATCATCAGAACCATTTCTTTACGAAGCGATGCAACTGAACGGCTCATCATGCCGGTTTCATCCTTTCGCTTTAGCAAACGTTCTGCAGCCTTGTTTTCTGTAAAGTCCATTCTGGACATCTTTTCCACAATTTTTGAGATCATGATCAGCGGTCTTGTCATTCTGCCCGTGATAAATGCTGCCAAAAATGCGAATATAACAACAACAATAACAAATGCTACCGTTCCGGTCTTTATCATATGGTTGATCGGTGCTAAAATGTCATCCTTATCCGCTGTAATGACAAGAACCGTCGGCTCTTTTTTGGTGACATAATATGCTGCCATCTTTGCTGTTCCTTTATATTTATACTCAACAACACTTGTCTCAGGTCTGGATCCCATCTGAATATCTTCTACGACCTTTTTGATCACTGCATTCTCTACCGGTTGTCCAACCTTTTCCCCTTCCGGGTGGCAAAGCATCATGCCGTCGCTTCCGGATACAATATATGCATAACTGGAATCAACGCCCTGCAAAGCTACATTACCAAATGTATTTTTCATAGAAATTTTATTGTTCAGGTTACCTGCCGCAATAAATTGATCCAAAGAAATACCGTTCGCAGTTACCATATCGTGCATGTAATGCTCCGTCTCAACTTGAATTGCCGATTCTGCTTCAGGCACTACGATCAACAGCATGATCGCACCGGTCAGCACAACTGCCAGAATTACAAGTATAGACACTCTAAACTTCAATGAAGATACAAAGCCAACCTGCTGCGCTCTCGTCTTCTCCTGCTCAGCGACTTCCTTTGCTCTTTCTCCGAGCTCCTTTGCCTTTTCTGCAGATTTCTCCGCAGACTTCTTCACCTTCTCCGCAGACTCTTCCGCTGTTGCTTTCACCTTGTCTGCAGCTTTCTTAGCTTTCTCTATCTTGGCGGCTTCTTTCGCCTGCCTCTTCTCATTCTTCTTGCGCTGTTTTGCTAAACGCTTCTCTTCTTTTCTTTTCTGTTTATCAGTCTTCACTTCATCTATCGCTGGTTCATCCACCGCATCTGTAGTCTCCACTTCATCTGCTACCGGTTCTTCCACCGCATCTGTAGTCTCCACTTCATCTGCTGCCGGTTCTTCCACCGCATCTGTAGTCTCCACTTCATCTGCTGCCGGTTCTTCCACCGCATCTGTAGTCTCCACTTCATCTGCCGCCGGTTCTTCCACCGCATCTGTAGTCTCCACTTCATCTACCGCCGGTTCTTCCACCGCATCTGTAGCCTTCGCTTCATCTGCCGCCGGTTCTTCCACCGCATCTGTAATCTTCTCTTTGTCTACCATTGGTTCTTCCACCTCGTCTGTAGTATTCACTTCGTCTACCATTGGTTCTTCCACCACATCTGTAGTCTTCACTTCATCTACCGTTTTTTTATCTGCACGATCCATACGCTTCCTCCTTATTTCGGAATGTATTTCCCTCTGAAAAAAAATTCCTCACCAAAACACATGATATGCTCTGATGAGGAGAGGGGTTTGAGGGGTATATCTAGTCGCTATCTTAACGACTGACTATAGTATATCAGCATTCCTTACAAATTGCAACTAAAATTGTAAGAAAATTGTAAAAAATTTCATTCAAACTTCAAGCAACGAAAATTGTCACTTCATCACATATTGCTTATTCTGTCTGCAATAAACAGATATTTTGCAGTTTTAAATAAACGTTCCGTGTTGCAATATCGTCTTATACCGAATATTCTGCTATTTACGCACTACCATATACTTTTCCAATAAAATATCAGGAACATAAGACATTTTTGCTTTGCGCAGCCCTTCTGCTCCGGCATCATCTTCTCGATTAATATAGCGGTACTGCTGGCATTCATGCTTTACAAACTGCTGGTTGATCATCGGATATGCTCCTTGGATCTCTGGAAATGCTTTTTCAAAATGGACCGCCAACGTATCTCCACCAAGCGATTCTCCCATCGTAAAGGCCACAACTTCTCTATCTGCCCAAAGCACACCTCCAACCATTCCCAATTTGTCATAATGCTGCAATGCCTGATTCACAACTTGAAATTCTTCTTCCATATCAGGATCCCATTTATCAGCACGCTTGCGCTTCCAAATTTGATTCATCTGCAGACAAGCCTGCCAATTATCCGGTCCCAACGACTCATATCGCCAGTCATGATTTTCCTCAAAACGGTGAATATGGCCACGCTTTCCATGCAGTTTTTTACCTGCTAACGTCGTCAAACGTTCTGTCTCATAAATATAATCGTAAATATCCCGTTCCGGCGTAATGATAAATTCCCCCGGATGCCATTTTTCTAACAATTCAACCTCATCCCGCAACAAACCGTAAAACCGCAATGCATCCTGTCTTTTAGTCCATTCCAAAATACGTTCCAAAGCCTGTTTCTTATCTCCCGGTCCGGACGGAAAATCATAATACAGATCGGCGCCATCATAAAACCGCACACTGATGCAGCCATCAAATTCTGCCATTTCTGCCGGATATACACTTTGCCACAAATAATTATTAGCAAAACAATGTTCACAAGTTCTTCGTGGATCCTGTGCATACATGGTCATCATAAGCTCTCTATCTTCCAAATTAATTTTATGATATCGTATTCTTTCCTGCATAACTCATAACGGTTTCCCGTTGTTTCACCTCGTTTTC
Organism: Jutongia sp. SJQ-6; assembly: GCF_054161275.1. The sequence continues at coordinate 1,789,095 of NZ_CP195314.1, forward strand.
TACTCTTATCTTACTCTTAATTCTCCTCATGTTACCATGAAAAATTCAAAACATCAACAATACTTATGTTTTCTGTCTCCCTTGCCGATATAATATACAAAGTCCCAAAGAAAAACAAGCAGCTGCGAAGCAGACATTTGTTTTTCCGGGCTCATTAACGAACACACAGTCTGGCAGCAAAGAGCTGCGGACTCGGAAAGGAATGTAGGTATTATGGTCGCTACAACTTATTCGTATGACTTTTATTTGCGGGGGATATACTCTTCAAACCGTGGTGCACGCAAAGCAGAGCGTCGTTCATCCATGCAGAATAGTGAACTTACCAAGGCGGATTCCTCAGCTATGAAAAAGATCATTGAGCAATTGCGTCAGTTGGAGTGGAGTGAACCAACCGTAATGGAAGATAAAGATTCCAATTCGATGAATACGGTCAGCGATTCCACCAATTATAAATTTACAAAACTATTTGCAGATACTTATAATAATTTACTGGAAAGTGCAGGCAACTCGACTTCCGGCCAGGCAAAACGTCTTGTCTCACGGATGAAACACTTGACCAGAGAGCAAAAAGACGCTTTAGAAAGCGTTGGTATCTCGATCAGTTCCAACGGCAAACTCAGTGTTAAGAAAGGCACTGTAAATCAGGCCGCAACTTATAGGTTCAAGCAATTATTTGGCAGTGACAGTGATTACCTGACAGAAATGTCTTCCATTGCAAAAAAGATAAAAAGACATGCAAGTCAGATCGTGATCCCGCCTAAAAAAGCCAAAGCGAGCACAAAACAGGATAGTACCAGTAATGCTGCTGATACTTCCTCTGTAGCGGCCATTGCAGAAATCGCGGGCAGTGTTCACACTGCAGATCTCGCCGGCATTACTACAGATACCGCAAATACTTCCGGCTCTGCATCCAATTCTCTCATTGGCAATACCGTGGATGTGATTCTTTAATCGCTGCATATTGGCATTACCGTGGATGTGATTCTTTCATTCCATGTGATACCACAAAAGGCACCGCATAAACTTCCGTTTATGCAGTGCCTTTTTATTGGTTAAAACCGTATTACAATCCGTTAAAAATTATACGTATTTAGCAGTGTTAAGCTTTACTCCTGGTCCCATTGTTGCGGACAAGGATACGCTTCTATAATACTGACCCTTAGCTGCTGCCGGTTTAGCCTTTGTGATAGCACCCATCAATGTCTCGACGTTCTCTACCAACTGCTCCTCAGAGAAGGAAACTTTTCCTACCGGTACATGTACGATATTAGCTTTATCCAAACGATACTCAATCTTACCAGCCTTGATATCCTGAACAGCCTTAGTCACGTCCATCGTTACAGTTCCAGCCTTAGGGTTTGGCATCAGACCCTTAGGTCCGAGTACACGACCCAAACGACCAACAACGCCCATCATGTCCGGTGTAGCTACAACTACATCAAACTCGAACCATCCATCGTTCTGGATCTTAGGGATCAACTCCTCGCCACCAGCGTAATCAGCGCCAGCTGCAAGAGCCTCATCTACCTTGTCACCCTTAGCAAATACCAGCACGCGAACAGTCTTACCTGTTCCGTGAGGAAGTACAACAGCACCACGGATCTGCTGATCTGCGTGACGTCCGTCTACACCCAATCTGATATGTGCTTCTACAGTCTCATCAAACTTTGCAACAGCTGTCTCTTTGATCAACTTTACAGCATCAGCAACTTCGTACTGTGCAGCTCTGTCAATCTTCTTAGCAGCCTCAACGTATTTCTTTCCTCTTTTCATATTATATAACCTCCTAGTGGTAGTAACGGCGGGTCCATGACACATCCCTTGTGTCGCCTCCCACATCGTTCAATCAACAACAATCTTTTTTATGCGATAATTCCGGCGTTCACTTAATTATTCCTCTACAGTAACACCCATGCTGCGAGCTGTTCCTGCGATCATGCTCATTGCTGCCTCAAGAGAAGCTGCGTTCAGATCCGGCATCTTTGTCTCGGCAATCTCCTGAATTTTTGCTTTAGAGATTGTAGCAACTTTATTCTTGTTTGGCTCACCTGATGCATGCTCAATACCACATGCCTTCTTGATCAGCACTGCTGCTGGAGGAGTCTTTGTGATAAAGCTGAAGCTCTTATCCTGATATACAGTGATAACTACAGGAATCAACATACCTTCCTGTCCAGCTGTTCTTGCATTAAACTCCTTTGTAAATGCTACAATGTTTACTCCGTGCTGACCAAGTGCAGGACCAACCGGTGGTGCCGGTGTTGCCTTTGCAGCAGGAATCTGTAATTTAATATATCCTTCGACTTTCTTAGCCATTGTCTCTTACCTCCTGTGAAAATACCGCTTACGCGGTTACTATCTAACATTGCGGATGCCACATCTATATGGCGTCCAGCTCGGAATGACTTCTTCATCCCTTCAAAACGAAATCATTATAAAACCTCAACATCGTTAAAGCTGATTTCAACCGGTGTTTCACGTCCGAACATATCGATATTGATCGTAACCATACGGTTCTGATGATCGATCTGACGAACAATTCCGGTGGTGTCTTCCCAGACACCAGACTTAACAATCACAGAATCGCCAATGCTGAATGGTGCATTCGGTGCATCCACCTTCAATCCCATGCTTGCCATCTCTTCATCTGTTAATGGTACCGGCTTGGATCCCGGTCCTACGAACCCTGTCACACCACGTGTATTGCGTACCACGTACCATGTGTCATCGTTCATAATCATCTTGATCAAGACGTATGCAGGGAACATCTTCTGCTGAGTAATCTTCTCTTCGTCATCCTTTTCCTTTACTACATTGAGCATCGGAACGGAAACTTCCAAAATCTGATCCTGCAAACCACGATTTTCAATGGTCTTCTCGATATCCATTTTTACCTTGTTCTCATAGCCTGAATAGGTATGAGCCACATACCAACGCGCTTCTGCATCTGCCATAGTCAATCACCTTATCCTATCTGAAAAACCTTGTCAAGGCCTGTCTTGATCAGCAAATCAAGCAGGGCAATGATAATACCCAAAATAACCGTACTAACTACAACTGCTGTAGTCTCTTTCGTGATCGTTTCCTTATCCGGCCAGATAATTCTGCGAAACTCTGCTTTCAGTCCTTGCAGACGGCTCTTTTTCTTAGAAGCCGTGGCGGTCTTTGCGGTCTTTTTTGGTTCGTCCTGCATTACTTCTTCTTTATTCTCAGAATTTGCCATCGTTCAACCTCATTCCTTTCCATTCACGCGGGAAACGATTATTTCGTCTCTTTGTGTAATGTGTGTCTTCTACAGAATCTGCAATACTTCTTCGTTTCCATACGATCCGGATGATTTCTCTTCTCCTTCGTCGTATCGTAATTACGCTGTTTGCACTCTGTGCATTCCAAAGTAATCTTTACTCTCACGGCTTTCACCTCCATTAAATTATTGGCGCCCGAATTTTGGGCATAAAAAAAAGACTGTTACATCGCCCATCTACTATAGCACAGAACAGGTTGTCCGTCAAGAAAAATTCTACATAAATTCAGAAATTTAGGGAGGATACGGGATTTTTCTTTCTCGTATCCTCCTATTCTGTCTATATACACGCATGCTCCCCGACGCTTATGCTTTTATACTGCCTCTTCAAACTGTGAGTTATACAGATTTGCATAAAAACCATTCGCCGCTAACAAGGTATCATGGTCACCCTGCTCAATAATATCGCCATCTTTCATCACTAAGATAAGATCTGCATTGCGAATTGTTGATAAACGATGCGCGATCACAAAACTTGTGCGCCCCTTCATCAGATTGTCCATCGCCTTTTGGATCTCGATCTCCGTACGCGTATCAACCGAAGAGGTTGCCTCATCCAAAATAAGGATCTTATTATCCGCCAAGATTGCACGTGCAATCGTGAGAAGCTGCTTTTGTCCTTGTGACACATTGCTTGCATCTTCGTTGAGCTCCATCTGATATCCGCCCGGCAGTGTCTGAATGAAGTGATGTGCCCGCGCCGCTTTTGCCGCTGCAATGACCTCTTCATCAGTAGCATCCAAACGGCCATAGCGAATATTTTCCATGATCGTACCCTTAAACAGCCATGTATCCTGCAGCACCATTCCGAACGCATCTCGCAGATCACGACGATTGAAATCGCGGATATCTCGGTCATTCAGCCGTATACTTCCCCGATCTACATCATAAAATCGCATTAGTAATTTCACCATCGTCGTCTTACCGGCTCCGGTCGGACCAACGATCGCAATCTTCTGTCCCGGTTCTACATGTGCACTAAAATCATGAATGATCGGCTGCTCCGGCTGATACCCGAATCCTACGTGGTCAAAGGTAACCTCACCGGTTACTTTAGAAATATCTGCCGGCTGTTCTGCAAGCTGTATCTCCTCTTCTTCCTCCAAAAATTCAAATACACGTTCCGATGCCGCAGACATCGACTGCACCATATTGATAACCTGTGCAATCTGCTGAATCGGCTGCGTAAAGTTCTTGACATATTGGATAAATGCCTGAATATCGCCAATGGTGATCACGTTTTTGATGGCAAGCAGTCCACCGGTCAATGCAACGCACGCATAGCCCAGATTGCCGACAAACATCATGATCGGCTGCATCATACCTGACAAAAACTGTGATTTCCATGCCGAATTATACAAAATACGGTTTGTGCGTTCAAATTCCTCTATTGTTTCTTTTTCGTGGTTAAATGCTTTGACAACCAAATGCCCACCATATACTTCTTCTACCTGACCATTAATATGTCCCAGATATTCCTGCTGTGCGTGGAAATATTTTTGAGATTTTCTGGTTACCAATGCGATCAATCCCATCGAGATCGGCAGTATGATCAAGGCGATCAATGTCATCAACGGTGAAATGCTCAACATCATGACCAGCACACCTATCAGCGTTGCAACGGACGTAATGATCGTTGTAATACTTTGATTTAATCCCTGTCCAAGTGTATCCACATCATTTGTAATGCGCGACAGCACCTCGCCGTAAGTACGACTCTCAAAATACTTCATTGGCATACGATTAATCTTTTCGGAAATTTCCCGGCGCAGTCTGTAACAGACTTTCTGGGTGATCCCGGTCATGATCCATCCCTGCACAAAACTAAACAATGCACTTGCCAAATACAGTGCCAACACGATGAGCAGGATCAATCCGATTTTATGAAAATCTATGCTTCCGGTGCCTTGGATCTTTTTCATCAGCCCTTCCGAAAGTGCTGTCGTTGCTTTACCAAGTATTTTAGGACCTGCCACATTAAATATAGTAGAAAACGCTGCAAAGAGCATCACTACAAAAATACCGATCTTATATTTTGCAATGTACTGCATCAACTTTTTGACGGATTTCTCCAGATCTTTTGGCTTTTCGCCCGGCTGCATACCGCGTCCCATCGGGCCTCTCCGCTGTGGTCTTTGTCTTAATTCTCGATTCTCACTCATGCATTGTCACCTCGCTTTCTTCCATTCCAAGTTCGCTGGCAGACAACTGAGATTCTGCAATCTGTCGATACACCTCACAGTGTTCCAGCAATTCTTCATGTGTTCCCTTCCCTACAATTCGTCCTTCATCCAATACCAAAATCTGCTCTGCGTGCAGAATCGTACTGATTCTCTGCGCTACAATAATTATGGTACTATCTGTTACATTCTCGCTAAGTGCCCCACGAAGCGCAGCATCCGTCTTGAGATCCAATGCCGAAAAACTATCATCAAAAATACAGATCTTCGGATTCTTAGCGATTGCTCTTGCAATTGCCAATCTCTGTTTTTGTCCGCCGGAAACATTCGAACCGCCCTGTGCAATCGCACTGTCATAGTGTTCTTCCTTGGCATCAATAAACTCTGTTGCCTGTGCTATATCCGCTGCACGTTCGATCTCTTCCTCGGTGGCATCACCTTTACCAAAGCGCAAATTGGATGCAATGGTTCCCGAAAATAGAATTCCTTTCTGAGGCACATATCCAATCTCCTCACGCAGATCCGACATCGCGATTCGACGAATATCTTTGCCATCTAACGTAATCTTTCCATCGGTAACGTCATACAAACGTGGGATCAGATTAACTAATGTCGATTTGCCACAACCGGTGCTTCCGATAATTGCGGTTGTTTTGCCCGGTTCTGCGACAAAATCTATGTCATGAAGTACATCCTCTGTTGCGCCCGGATAACGGAAACATACGTGTTCAAAAGCAATGCGTCCGTTATGCGTTGTAAGTGTTTCCGGCTCATCGATATCAACAATTGAAGATTCTGTCTGAATGACCTCATCAATACGCTCTGCTGCGACAGCGGCACGCGGCAGCATGATCGACATCATTGTCAGCATCAGGAATGACATCACGATCATCATCGCATACGTGATGAAAGCAGTCATTGCCCCTACCTGCATACTTCCCGCATCAATCTTTTTGGCACCAAACCAAACAATGCCAACCGTCAAAACGTTCATGATCATCATCATACCCGGCATCATAAACGTCATCACACGATTCGTAAACAACGTCGTTTTGGTGAGGTCTTTGTTAGCTGCATCGAAACGCTCTTCCTCTGTGTCCTCCCGACCAAATGCGCGAATAACGGAAAGTCCTGTAAGGATCTCTCGAGAGACCAGATTGATTCGATCCACTAATTTTTGCATCAACTTAAATTTTGGCATGGCCGACGACATGAGTAACAGCACATAGCCGATGATAACGATGATCGCAAGAACAATGATCCATCCCATTCCGGCACCTGTCTGTACCACTTTCAGAACACCGCCAATGCCTAGTATCGGCGCATACGCAACCATCCTAAGAAGCATTACCGATACCATTTGAATCTGTTGAATATCATTCGTACTTCTCGTAATAAGGGAAGCCGTTGAGAAACGATCCATTTCTGCATTGGAAAATCCAACGACTTTTTTGAACACATTTTCTCGCAGCGTCATACCAATTCCGGCAGCTACTTTGGAGGCAAAGAAACCAACTAGTACGGTAACAACTCCCATCAGCAATGCCATTCCAACCATTTTCAGGCCGGCATATACTAAGTATGTTTTTTGTATTTTATCCACATCGACGCCTGCCGCTTTGTCACAGGCAATCGCATAGGCAATGCCTGTTGTCTTGACCAACGAACTGCCCATTGTGTCGATCGTGTTTTTCATGCTGTCTCTCGTAGAAAACAGCGTCTTTTCGTCGAGCATTCCGTTTTTTTGCATAGCGATAAATACCGGACGCACATCGACACATTGTACCATTTTGGAATTTCCATCAGAGTCTTCTTTCTTTTGGCGGAAACGATGCAGTTTCACACCCATAAATTTCTCGATCTGATCTACGCTAAGTCCGGACTGATTCTTTGATGATCGTCCTACTTTTGCACTATTGCCATTCTGGCTGCCGACATCTTTGCCGCCTTGACTCGCTGCGTCATTCTGGCTGCCGTTATTTTTGCTTCCGGATGCCATCTGGCTCGCCACCATTTTTTCGAAGGTTTTCTCCTCCATGGCACTCATTTGATAATTCATGATCAGCGGCAGCGCAAGCTGTTTGTCTAACTCCTCTAATCTGTCCTGCGACAAATTTTTCAACACCTTTGTGTCGCCTTTCTTCACATAAATATCATTCCAAATGCGCTTTTCCTGATCCGTCATGATAAACTGCGCAGTTTGAAATTCCTCTTCCTGAATCTTCTCCGGCATCACATGCTCGACGCCATGATTTTGGATTCCCACATCGATAATATCCGACGTGTACGATGGAAGAGATAGGTCGCACCATGCCTGCACAACTAACAGACCAATGATTGCGATCACGATCTTCCAATACGGAATCATGTTTTTAAATATTTTACTCATCGTCGTTTTCCTTTCTGTTCTTCCATTTTCTACAGGAAATTTCTTCCTGTGCTGCAATATAAACATCATTCAGATAGCAAAGAAGACGTTCTCCTTCTTCTTGGTCAACCCGTTTGCCAACAGCATCCGAAAAATCCTTCATGATCTTTTCCGCCTGCTGCATTATCGCAATGCCCTCCTCTGTCATGACAACATAGGTATTGCGACGATCCTCCGGATTCACAACACGTTCCACATATCCTTTCTGCTCCAGTCCCCGCAGCGTCCGCGATATCGCCGAGGGCTTCACGCACGCTCTCTTGATCAATTCCGACACGGAAATCCGACGATCATCTTCTGCTTTCATTGCAATCAGCATCGTAAGATACTCCATTCGGCTGATTCCAGGCAGCATATCACTAATATTCAGCTTACGAAACTGATTCATAATGCGGAACATTTTCTCATGATACTTTGTCATATGCTCCAGTCTCCTCCAATTCATTAACATTGTTAATTATTATGCGCGTTAAATAATAACACCCCATTCTTTCACTGTCAACCAAATATTCTTCAACTTTAGAAAGATTTTAGAAACTAAACTTCCCATACCGCCTTATCTCAGACAATCCTCTGGGCATGTAAATCAATCATCAGAGACAACAAAATCTAGAAATCACTGTGAAAACTAATTGCGGCAAAGCAATTGCTATCGTTTCTTGATGGCAGGACTCACTATCTAGCGGCTGCAAAATACTTAGTATTCTTTGACATAATAAGTAATATGTGGTTTGACAATAACCTCCGGTATGGGAAGTTGGAGTTAGAAACAAAAAGGACTTCGCAAAATTGCGAAGTCCTTGTAAGTGCTATTGGGCAACACCATCCAGATCTCCTGTTTTGGAAGATTGAATTGTTACTATTACTTTATGCGGCAGACAAATAATCGTTTCTCCATTGCTCCGGATCCCTTTATGATGTACACAGATCTTGTCCGGACAATCTGCCTTTTTCATGAAAACTTTCCCATCTTTTATCTGCACTGTATTCGTGTGGCCCCCATCCGACGGCACATCCACCGTCGCATCTTCCTTCAGCGAAAGTGTCTTATATACATTACCATCAACGGTAATCTCCACAATCGCTGCTCTGCCTGTCGATGCAAAATAGAGCCGATACACGCCAAAACTCACCAACGCAAGCATTAGCGCAATACCTACTATCATATAATCTGCTTTCTTCACACTACTTCTCCATGAGCTCGCCATACTAGCAATAATAGTTAAACAGCATACCGCTGTAGAGGGATGTTGTATAGGCATATCCCACTGCCGGCTTGCTCGTATTAGGATAGCTCACTAATGTTTTGTCAACATATTCCATAGGATCCAGCTTAACATAATTCATCTTTGCAAGCATTCTGCTGCTCAATCGGGATCCTGCTCCAAACAATTCTTGAAAGGAACCGTCCATAGCCGACTGTTCTGCCAAATAATCATCCATTTCCAAATATCCCTGATCATTAAAGGTCAGACCACAGGATTCCAAGTCTGACTGGAACGGCATCAACACACTTTGCATTTCACGCACAAGTTTCGGTGTATGTCCGCTCTTCTCTGCATAATTCCAAGAGCTGTCAATCATCTGGTTATAATGATCCAAAACGTTTCTCACACCATTGATAATCTTATCACTATCCGGTGTGTATGTGATCTGTGCCGGTTGTTCCGAAATGCGTTTCATCTGTATCTGTAAACTTCCCGCAAGCTTAAATTGATTGGACATGGAATGTTTCTCCACACCATTGATCTCAAATGATGCATTTTCCGGATTCTGAACAATCCGATTTAACCCATAGTATGAAGTAATTCCCTCGGAATGCTGTCCGTCAGGTCGATCTTCAAACGATAATATCGGCTCCCCATCCGGGCTTCCTGTCATATCCGTTGAAATCCTCATTGCGATCTTACCGGCTTCTCTCGAAACCGGCTGTGCCTGAATGCCTATTCTCGCTTTCGTAATGAAATCCGCCAGTCCACCGATCACCTCTCCGTGTCTGGCATCTTTCTTAATATTATATTGAAAATCATAGGAATCATCATTCACTCGGATCCGAAAGCGGTACAATCCCTCTTCCAGGCTCCTGCTGGAATCATAAAACTCTTTGCTCACATTGACCTGCTGCTTCGCTAAACCGTGCACTTCCATCGAAAACGGTGACGGCAGCTTCTCATAATCTTCCGTATCAATATTCACCGATACATCCCCAGACTGCGAAGAGACTGCCTTCCGTACACCAAAGACTGAACTTTCATCTTCTGTCATCAAATCCTCAAATGCATCATGCAAAGCAATGGAGGACTCTTTCACATTCAAGGCATATGCCTGTTTGTCATCAGAAAGTTTTACGAGATAGATTGGTGAGGACTTTGTACGTTTCGCAATGTCGCGCACAATGGAACGAAGTTCTGATGTCTTATGCGCACCATACTTCGAAGCTGCCGGTTTCGTGTTATATCCGGTCATGAGATAATTATATACATTTAAATCCATCGCCATACCGCATCTCTCCTTTCCCTGGAATCTTACAATGAGACATCCTTGCCTCTGCATCGGTCAAACATCTTACTCCGCAGTACTCCTGAAAGTCTGCCACTATTTATTTTATTATACGTAGCAACCCAAAGGACTGTCAATTGGTAAACCTGCACAAATAAATACTACAATTGGATCCGCTTAATTTTCATATGCAATCTTTTCCTGATGCTGCATCGGATAACGAATCAGTTGATCCCGTTCTAACATATCCGGTCTCATACGAACTGCTGTAATCTGACGATTTTCATATGTTGTGTAATAAAAGATTCCCTGAGATGCATTACAGCAGGACGTATAGATGGTATACTCATATTCACCATCCCTCACCTCACAGCATCCTTTTTGCTGCGAAATTGTTTCCATTATGTGAAAATATTGACCCACCTGTGATTCCTCTGTCTCACCACTGATCGCATTTAACTTTGTAAATGCTGCTCTGACAAAACGGGATGTCGACGATAGATCTCCCGGCAGACCGAGTGCTCCCATTCCTCGGCTGTAGGTGCCAAGAACGCCGGGTGCCAAATGATTTTCAGGCTGTTTTGGTGATAATTGCATATAATTGTTCAGCAAAAACATCTGCTTGTCAAAAGGCGGATTGTTGGTAAGTACCCCAACCGGGTTGTCATAAATACGCAGACCTTCTTCCACCATCTCCACAGTGATCGACTGCTTTTCATCCGCAATAAGCCAATGCAGGGAAGATGCGGGATATTTGCCGGCAAATGTCTCCCCGATCAGATTAAGACCGATCAGATAGTCTCTCACCTGTTCCACACTCTCACAAGCCCCCAATACCCACGGAATAAACTCATATGTCGCCACATTTTTGGCATTTTCCTCATATTCTCCATAGCAGGCATTCCCAACAAAATTCAATCCTGCCATTCCCAGACCTTTTTCATTTACTGCTTCATAATATAATGGATATTCCTCCGCGACGTGTGCCATTCCTATCATGGCATAATGCGTTGTGCATTCTCCCATATGTGCATACGAAAACTGATAATGCCGCGGCGTGATAACCACTTCTTCACCATATGAACTCTCATAATCTAATGTTCTTCCAAAATAGAAATCCTTTGCTTTATACGATATTGCAGTACACATACAATCACTCCTCTCTATGACATATAATTTACTGAAACTTCCCACACCTCATTATCTCACGCAACCACATATTGCTTATTATGTCAAAGCATGCTAAGTGTTTTGCAGCCACAATATAGCGGCTTCTGCCGACAGAGAACTATAGTAATTGCCTTGCCGCTTTATCGTTGTATAATGATACTTCTTCTGCGCAAAAGTTTTAATTATATAATACGTGGGATTGGCACATTTTGCAAGATTATTCATACAGTAAGGTAAGACACATGAAACCATCTTTTTACAATTATCGATTATGCCGCTGCAACAAGCGGCAGAACGGAGGTTACTATGGCACGTTTTACAAATCAGGCACAGCTTCGCTACGGTAATGCTGTGACCAATTCCAACGTTGCAGTTGGTGAAATTTTGGAAGTTTTATCTGCTACCAAGACCGCTGTAAAAACCACTTACGGACAAAATGACACTGTCACCTATATTATCAGCATTGTCAATTCCGGTGCAACAGCATTCAACGGACTTACTTTAACGGATGATCTTGGTGCTTACACATTTGGTACCGGTACAGTTACACCTCTTACCTATATTCCGGGAACCATAAATTATTATATCAATGGAACGCTTCAGACTGCTCCTACAGTTGAAGCCGGGCCGCCACTGACCGTATCCGGTATTAGCGTTCCTGCAAACGGCAATGCAACAATTATTTACGAAACAGCCGTAAATGAATTTGCGCCGTTTGCAACCGGTTCTGATGTTGTAAACACCGCAACAATTACCGGTGGCGGCATTACACCGATCACGATCTCCGAAACGATTGCTGCAGAAAGCACGCCTATCCTTAACATTACCAAATCTGTCAGCCCGGTCCCTGTTACCGAAAACGGCATTTTAACTTACACTTTCCTGATCCAGAATATGGGAAGTGCACCTGCTACCGTCACAACAGGTGCCACGATCACTGATACGTTCAATCCGATTTTATCCGGTCTGACCGCAACTTTCAACGGAACCGCATGGACTGCGCCGACTAATTACACGTACAACGAAACAACCGGTTTGTTTGCCACTGCCGCTGGTCAGATCACGGTACCTGCTGCCACCTTTACGCAGGATCCGGAAACGGGGGCTTGGATTACAACACCCGGTGTTAGCACATTAGTTGTCACAGGCACGATCTAGCGATAGCCTTCAAGCTTTTGATGTGCTTCCGGCACGATCTAACAATGGCATTCAAACCCTTGATGTGCTTCCTTCTTTCGAACACTACTTTCACTAAAAAGAGCAAAACCAGCGTTTTGCTTTTATCACGCTACACAACACCCTAATCCTATCAATTAAAAAGGGGCTGCGCACTAATTGCTTAGTGCGACAGCCCCTTTGTCTTATCCTATATTACCGTTTGCAATACTTACGTATTGCGATCATTGCCGGCAAACTATTATTTTGCACGGCCACAGCAATATTTGTATTTCTTCCCGGATCCGCATGGACATGGCTCATTACGCCCAACCTTGCGCTCCTTAACAATTGTACCGGACTTTTTCTGCTCACGATAAAGCTCCTTGCGTCGCTCCGGTGTCAACAGCTCATCCCACTCCGGCAGTTCATATAACCAATCAGCACCCGCTTCTACCATATGATAATATAAGCTTTCCAAATCAATCGGCAATTTTACAACCGTGTCAGCTTCCATTTCCTCGATTGGGTTCGGTTCTTTCAAGCTTTCGTTGATTCCATCTAAGAAACCTACCATATAATTCAATTCCATGCCGTATTTATCTGCTAATTCCTGAACAGTACCGGATACCACTTCCTCCGGAGCCGCAAGTAACTGCTGATAAATGGCTTTTTCCTGCTCGAAATACTTATCCCAAATTGCTTTTCCCTCTTTGGAGTTCAATTCTACGCCATATGCGTACTCTCTCCATTCCTGTAATAATCCCATAATTTCCTCCGATTTCTACTGCTGCCTGCTCTGGTATCCACCGAAAAGACAGCGAATTTTCTTCTTGTGCGATTACTCGTCCACGCAGCTACACGCCTAACAACGTTTCATCCCTGTAGCATTATACCTGTTTTCTCGGCAGAAGTCCACACTTTTTGATATTCCACTGCATAGACTGCATAGATACTCGCTAACCATGACATCGCGCTCATTGACGAACAAATCCAAAAACAGCTCTCTACTTCTGTTCCGGCCGTATCCAAGTCCCGCTCGCTTTCTTATGTTTCCACGAGTCGTTGGATGCCTGATATCCTGTCACCGTCATTACCTGATAATCACTCTCCGTCTTCAGCGAGCGATAAATCTTTTTGAGTGCAACCCACTGGCGGTTGTGCTTAGGATCACCGGAATCTCCCAAAAATACTGCGTCTTTCTGTTTGTCATATAAAAAGACGGTAACATAATGCCCCGGTGTATTTTTCCAATAGCAAGCTGAGTTACTGCTGCTGACAAGTACAATCGCTGAGTCATTGGACGCGATCATCTTTTGAAATTTGCGATACGATGTCGGTTTGCGCCGCAGGGACACCTCAAAGCCAAGGCCCTGCATAGCACTTTCCATATACTCCCAGGCGACTGCACCGCCACCACCGTAAATCGTATTCCTCTTGGTATACTTATAAATATCTACCGGAGAAGCCTCATAAGTGGTCTGCGACGAATAAATATTGGCCATACAACAAAATCCGCAACCGAATGCACCGAATTTGCCACCGTCATAATACGTCTCTGCCCATTTCCCGGACCAAGTCAAACGTTTACCCCAAGACTTCGGCCCCTGCAAAAACGTATACACTGCATCCTCCGGTTTTACCACGTTGTTCTGTCCTGCTGTTTGGATAGATTTCCCTGCTGTTTGCGGCATATCTCCCGTGCTGTTTTTGTCCCCGACATTTTTAACAGCCCCGGTCTGCTTCCCGCCACTTGCCGTTATTTTCTGTGCGGACTTTCCTTTAACTGTCTGAGAAGCTGTCACACGCAGAGCAAGTCCCACGACCACAACTACCGCCAGCAATACAACGAAGACACTTTCTTTCCAATAGTTCATACGTCCGCATTTTAGTACATCCCACTTGTTTCTTAATAACCTCATCTTTCACCTTCCTACCGTTATCTGCTTCTGGATTTTTCACTTTCTAACTGTCACTTACCGTGCAAAGCTCCTGCCTTATCACCGTCTACTCGTCACTCAAATATCTCGTCTTTCACTTTCCATACAGATACATCATCTTTTTGCCAGATCACATCTGCCACTTCATACAATCCATTCACGTCAACATTATACGTGCCATACTCTTGATTGCTCAAATAAATATAATTGACATCATACTTCCGGAACAACTCCTTAGCACTCGCCGGACTCGTATACATCGTTTCGACGTCCTGTTCATTTTGCTGATAGTTCAAACCATGATAATACAAAAACGAAGAGGAACCACACACGATACTGCGTCCTGTCAACGCCGGGACCGGACTGTTATGAGCCGTTGATGTCAAGATCACATCCCACGGCGTAGTTTCGTCCTCAATATATCGACACGCTTTTACCGCTGGTGCGGTATATAATTCATAATCAGATACCCATTCACGACCCATCGTCAAAAAGCCGGATATTGCACTAACAAATAACAGGCAGGCACCCAAAAGCACTACACCAGTCTTTCCGATAGCACTGCGCCAATACACTGCGCCATACCGTTCATAAAGCTGAACTAACGCATCTGCCGCCAATCCGCATATAAAGACCGCTCCAACAAACAGCAATTTATTGTTATCATAGTCATTCGGCTGAAAAGCCGCAAGCTCAGCCACAAACCAAATCAGCAAATATGGTGCACCTATTTTTAAATTTCTCACACTGACCACAAAGGAGGACAGCAAAAGCAGCACAAATGGCAATCCAAGATTTTTAAGATAAAATACGATATACTGATCACCATTATTGGACCAATTGAAATGACTGCGCACAAAATTATCGCCGGAGGCCTGTGAAAATGTCCACATAAATAACTGTGGAAGTGCAAATATCAATACTAAGATCAAAAAAATGCCCCACGTAAATGCCAAACGTTTCCACAATCTATTTTGCAGATAACGCACCAACTTGTATCCCAAAAACAGGACAAACACCACAACCCCAATGATCATTATCGCTAATCCATGTTTGTCTGCAAACTCATTCGAGCGGTTGATCATCTGCATCACGCTAAAGAACGCCAGTCCAATATAAAGAGCATATCGAATCCAGCTGTCTGATACCGTTGCCGTTGCATCAGCACTTGAGCTTCCTATGCGATTTCCGGTTGACGCAGACACGTTTGCACTTCTTCGACCAGAAGATGTTACTTTGCCATTTCTGCGTCCAGAAGATGTCGCTTTGCTATTTCTACGTCCAGAAGATGTCGCTTTGCCATTTCTTCGGCCAGATCCCCTGCTCGCTGACGCTTTTCGCCCAAGTGCAATTCTTTCTGATTCAAAAAGACTATTTTCTGTCAAATCCAACAGCAGCCATACCGCACATATCATCCCCAGCGCCAAAAACGAATGTGTATGGATCATTGGAAGCGCACCAGCCGCCACGCCCGCCATAACAAACAATTTCTTTTTGCGCTCCGCTATCGCCCGGAACAAAAACGCCAACAGTGGAAACAATATAGACCAGCCAAATAATGTCGCACGCTGCGGGATCAGCATGTCAACCATAACCTGTACCCAGCGCAGATTTTTATCCAAATAATTCGTTGGTGTCATATAAAATTCCGTAAAGATTTTATGTATCTTTTCTGCATTGTCAAAATACACAAAGCCTAGTCCACCATTCCAAAAGAATAGTATCCAAGCGATCAACGCTGTCGCTGATCTGCCAAGCCAATATTTGATCAAGCAGTAAAATCCCACAAACACCTGCAAAATTGCTCCGAGCATCGGCAAAACGTACGCCAGCCGTAGACTTGCGCCCATCAGATACAAACTGGAACTAACACTGTCGCACAGAAACGGATAGGATAATTTATGCCCCGGCAGCAAAGAATACTCCGGCGGAAACGTCTGCTGATTTGCAATACTGGTAATAAAGCTAAAATGCATATTCATATCGCCGTAGGTGGACTGCCCCGTGTGCATACTGCCATCAGCATTTCCTACGATTGTATGTGTATACAGACAATAGCAAAAAAAGACAAATGTAACTGCCATCAGGATCCAAACCGGATTTTCCCGGAACAAACGTTTCCATTCGTTCACCTTCCGATATGGATGCTGCTGTAGTGAAGATTCTGAACAATGGCATCTCCAACCAACCAGCACACATAGAACTATCTGTAATAGCAGAGCCAATACATGTGCTGTCATCGAAAAATCAAACGCAAAGGCAAAAAGCAAAGGAAACCATTGTAATGCCAAGACACCGGCGACACTTCCCACCAGATACTGCATCACAATACTATATCGTTCTTTGCACAAAAGTTTTCTGCCAATATACATTCCACTGCCCAGAAACAACGCATAATAACCTACCGCTAAAACTGCCCCTGTCACTCCATTTCCATCAAACATACTTTATACTCATCCTCACTTTAATCACTATTCATCACTCTGCGCCAAGACAGCCAAAAAGCAAGGCAATCCCGTTATCTCCATGCACAGAGAGAAACTCCGTTTCATATAAACATCAGAATACCGTAGTTTCATTTCTTTGTCAAACAGCTTGCCAGACCGGCTCTTTCCATTCTTTGGCACACAGCTTGCCAGACCGGCTCTTTCCATTCTTTGGCACAGAGCTTGCCAGACCGGCTCTTTCCATTCTTTGGCATAATAAAAAACCCTTAAGCGAGACCGGGATATTTGCCCTGTCCGCTTAAGGGGAAACACTTTAATATGCTCTTTTGTTATTACAGAGTAATGTCAACACTTGTTGTACCTGCTGCTGCCTCAACAGTCTTGCCTGCTACAGTAATCTTAAAGCTCTTGTCTGTTGCAGTGTAAGAAACAGTAACCTTATCACCATATCTTGTTGCTGCGATATCAGTAAGCTTGTTGGATTCCTGATCGTAAATAGTTGCTGTTGCAGTCTTACCATCTTCTAATCCATATACTACTGCCTCTGCATCCTGCAGATAATCATACAATACATTCATTTTGCCCTCTGCATCGAAATTACCATAAGTAACAATGCTGTTTGGACGCGCAAGGATCGGTGTCTGGAAATAATCACATTTTCTTGTGTAATACTTACCACCTTCGTATGTCTCACCGCTCTGGATATCTGTCCATGTTCCGCAATCCGGTACATAGAACTCTGCAATACCTTCTTCATTCATAACCGGAACGATGCACAAGTTGTCGCCGAGCATGTACTGCTGATCCAGATACTTACAAGCAGTATCGTCAGAGAATGCGATGATCATAGAACGCATCATTGGAACACCAACCTGATGAGTCTTGTTAGCCTGTGCCCAAAGATAAGGCATCATCTTACCCTTTAATACAGTGTAGTGACGAAGTACATCACATGCCTCTGTATCGCCATCCTTATCATAAGCCCAAGGCACACGGTAAGAAGTAGATCCATGCAGACGGCTGTGTGTAGACAACAGTCCGAATGCACACCATCTCTTATATACATCAGCAGGAGCTGTAGCCTCGAATCCGCCCATATCATGGGAGAAGAAACCGAAACCGGATGAGCAGAGAGAAAGTCCACCACGAAGTGTCTCTGACATTGCAGAATACTCTGCGTAGCAGTCACCACCCCAGTGTACCGGGAACTTCTGTCCACCAACAGTCGCACTACGAGCAAAGAGACAAGCCTTGTCCTTACCATAATACTCCTCTAATGCTTCAAATACACACTTGTTATAAAGGTATGTGTAGTAGTTGTGCATCTTGATCGGATCAGATCCATCGTAATATTTTACCTTAGTAGGGATTCTCTCACCAAAGTCTGTCTTGATGTTATTAACACCCATGTCAAACAGCTTCTTCAAAAGACCCTTGAACCAAGCACAAGCCTCTGGGTTTGTGAAATCGACAATTGCCATACCAGGCTGCCACATATCACACTGGAATACGCTTCCGTCCAGATTCTTGATGAAATAGCCTTTTTCTTTACCAATATCAAACAACTTGGACTGCTGTGCAATGTATGAGTTGATCCATACACAGATCTCTAAGCCCTTGTCGTGTAGTCTCTTTAACATTCCCTCAGGATCCGGGAACATCTCATCATCCCACTCAAAGTTACACCACTCGTAACCCTTCATCCAGAAACAGTCAAAGTGGAATACCTGCAATGGGATCTTGCGCTCTGCCATACCATCGATAAAGCTGTTTACTGTCTTCTCATCATAGCTTGTTGTGAAAGAAGTAGACAACCACAGACCGAAGGAATATGCCGGTGGCAATGCAGGCTTACCTGTCAATGTTGTGTAGTTCTCTAATACATGCTCTAAGTTCTCACCACCGATAATGAAGTACTCTAACTCTTCACCCGGTACCGTAAATGTTACCTTGGAAACTGTATCGCTCATTACCTCGAAAGACACTTTGTCAGAGCTGTTGACCAATACACCATAGCTCTTAGATGAGATATAGAAAGGTACTGTCTTGTAACTCTGATCAGAACATGTACCACCATCACAGTTCCATGTCTCTACTGTCTGACCATTCTTTACGAATGGAGTGAATTTCTCACCGAAACCATAAATGCACTCACCGATGTCTGTCTTTAACTGCTCACGCAAATATGTTGTGTGAGGATCCTGTGGGTAGTTGAAGAACTGATCGTCCTCCTGTGTGTTCATGCGCGCATTTGCTGTATACTGGCTCTCGTTGATGATGGATGTAGATCTCCATGCACCGCCTGTCAAAAGCTTATCTTTGTAGTAATACTGTACTTCCCAATCATCTGCGATCTTGATCTCTACACGAGTATCGCCAGACTTCAATGTTACCTTGTCCTCTGTGCGAGTGATCTCAGGAGTATATCCTGTATCCTCGTTCAACTCATAACGAGGAATGTTGTCCAATCCTCCTCTGTAATGATCAATGTGTACCTTGATGATATTCTCTGATGTAGAAGAATATGTAATCTCAAGGTTTGGTCCGCCCAATGTCATACCACGATTCAAAACCGTATATGGTGTAGCTAATACTTTGATGGAATTCTCTGTTGTCTCCACCTTGTAAGCTTGAGAAGCGTAGTTCACATTGTAACCCTGTTTGCTTAACCAAAATCCGTCTGCTACTTTCATGTTTCGTCTCCTTTCAAAATACCTTTTCTCTAATTTTGATGATTTTATCCTCACCTGTCAGATCAGTAAGATGAGATCATCTGCTTGCGCATATCTTGCGACTTGATAGTTCTATTATACTTGCATGTATTTGTTTCGTCTATAATTATTAGGGCAATTTATAACATTATTTTGATATTTCATGCTAATTTCGGTGAGAAGTTCGCTCATGACATAAAAAAGAGCAAAGCCAGTGCTTTGCTATGCAAGAATTACTAAAGCAATTCTTGGTGATGTCACGCTGCATAACAGCATTTTCCTACTCCATAAAAAGACCGTGATCCGATCTATGATCGAATCACGGTCTCCCTTAAAACCAATGTTTTGTGTTCAAGAATTTGTTTGACTCAATTCCTTCTAATTTTCTATCGAAAATTATTTGAATTTCTTGTATCCACTCTTTTTAAGTTTCTTAATCTGAGCTTTCTTTGCCTTCTTAGACTTAGATGCAGCAGTAACTTTGATTGTCTTCTTGCATCCCTTGAATGCGCCCTTCTTTACAGAAACTTTAGCTTTCAATGTAAGTTTAGAAAGCTTCTTGCAGTTCTTGAACGCACCTGCCGGGATAGACTTGATCGTCTTACCAAGAGTAACTTTCTTAGCCTTAGCACCCTTGAATGCATTCTTGCCAAGCTTGTTGATCTTGTAAGTAGCCTTAACCTTGCTTACAGTCTTAGATACACTAGTACCTACGCTAAGCTTAGAAGCCTTCTTACCCTTCTTGGACAAGCCAACTACTGTTACAACACCCTTTGTCTTCTTAGAGCTTGTAGCTGTTGCAACCTTTGTTACCTGATATTTGAAGTTACCAGACTCGAACTTAGCACCCTTCTTGTAGCCAATTCTCTTAGCTGCTTCGAAGTTAGCACCTTTGAGCTGGAATGTAATCTCCATGCTGCTTGTAGGAAGTGTTGTCAAAGTACTCAATGCAGAACTTGCATCTTTTCCCTTAGGATAAGCTACATTCTTGATTCCATCATCCTCAGAATATCCGTCAGCTACCATGAACTGATAATACTCGTCAGCGTCCGGCTTGTTAGGAAGTGAGAAACCACTCTTAACAACCTTGCCATCAATCTTTAATGTAGCATTAACAGCAGTTACACCCTTCTGTGTCAAAGGAATCTGAGTTGTAACATAGAGCATGTTGAAGCCCTTAGCTGTCTTAGCATCTTTCTCAGCGCCCTTGATCGTCTTAAAGTTCACACCTGAGATAGATACTGTATAGTTCGTTCCATTTGCTTTCATTGTAGCATTAGCAATCTTAGCAGGATAAGCTTTGTACTTATCACCTGTGCTAAGTGATACCTGAGAATTATACTTAATATCCTTGCTCTTCAGACCAAGTGTGCTGTCATTCCAAGCGTTACGGAAGATGTAGTTATCCGTCTGGAATCCAAGGTATGCATCATATGTCTTCAATGCCGGTGCCTGTGTAGGAGCAGCGGTTGGCTTTGGAGTAGGTGTTACTACAGGTGCCTCAGCAGATACTTCAAATGTAACTGCGAATGTATCACCTGCGACAACCTCAACCGGATCGCCTGCGTTTGTCCATGTACCATTAGCATTTGTCATAAATGGGTTTGCTTTCTGGAACTCGTCTGCCTTACTTGCGGATGTGCTGCAGTAGTTATTAACAATACCAGCACGAAGCTTTCCTGTCACTTTATTACCATCGTTATAAACGCTTGCCTTAGACCAATCAAGTGTCTGCTTTACTTTACCGTCAGCACCAGTGATCGTGATAGTCTTAGGCTTTACAGAAAATGTGCTAGGTACAACATAATTCTTCTTGCCGGATACATCCTTTGCACCCAAAGTACCAAACTCAATTCCAAGATATTTTGCCTCTGTCAAAAGGTCATCTGCGTCATCCTCTGCTACTGCAGATACTGTATATGTGCCTGTCGTAGAGATGGCTCCTGAAGATGCTACAAAACCACCATTAACCTCTTCTGTCTCGCCTGTTGCAAGCTTGTAAGTATCATCAACCTGCTTAAGAGCACCTGTGCTGTCCTTTACAACTCTGTCTGTTGTGTTGAAAATCTTACTGTTATTCTGCACAAGATATGCAGTAAATTCTGGTGCGATCTTAGTTGCATCTGCAGCTTTAGACTTCTCACCAGTCACACCAGCACCTAAAGAAACAACCATAGCTGCTGTGAGAATCATAGCGAGTATACTCTTTGACTGTTTTCTCATGAATATTTTCCTCCTTTTCATTTTGCAATGTTTTGGTCAAACATTGACAAGTTCTTGAACATTCTGGTCAGGATATCATACTTGAATGCTGATGTCCCCCAAATCATGTACTATTATACAAAATTTTCTTTGAAAATTCCAGCCCTTTTTCCTTTAAAAAAAAGGCTTATTTTACCTACAAAAATAGAGAATCCTCTTGATGCAGAGGCTTCTGCAATTCAAAACCACTTTATGAAAGGCAATATCAGCGCTTTGCTTTGCAAGAATTGCTAAAGCAATTCTTGATAGCATTACTCCACACAACAGCAATTTTCGATAAAATATTTCCGATAATTAAAAAACAGCCGCACCTTTCGGCACGACTGTTTTCCGGTTTTCACCATATTTTAAATGACTCAATAATTATCAAAATTTAATGCTAATTTCTTTAATTATTTGAATTTCTTGTAACCGCTCTTCTTTAACTTCTTAACATTAGCCTTAGTTACTTTCTTAGAAGCGCCCTTAACCTTGATTGTCTTCTTGCATCCCTTGAATGCTTTCTTAGCAACCTTTGTTAATTTAGCTTTTACCTTCAAAGTAGATAACTTCTTGCAGTTAGCAAATGCTCCTGCAGGAATGGACTTAATGTTCTTGCCAAGAGAGATTGTCTTAGCATTAGCGCCCTTGAATGCGTTCTTGCCAATACTTGTTACTTTGTAGCTGTAGCCATTGATCTTAGCTGTAGCTGGTGCAGAGAGGCTGGATGCCTTCTTACCTGCCTTAGAAAGACCAACGATTGATAATGTACCAGCTTTCTTAGCTGTAGCAGCCTTTGTTACCTTGTAAACAACCTTGCCGCTCTCAACCTTCTTTCCCTTCTTAGGAGCCTGTGGCGCCTTAGTAGGTTTGTCTTTCAGTGGCGCAGATGTTACATTTGGCTTCTCGCTTGGTTTAACAGTTGGTTTAACAGTTGGCTTTTCACTCGGTGTAGGAAGAACACCCTCAGACGCATCAATATCGTCCTTTGTAATAGTATCGTTCTTTACATTCTCACCTGTCTCAGGATCTTTATAAGTACCTTCCTTAAGGTCATTCAATGCAGCCTTAAGTCCTGTAACCTTAAATGTAATCTCAATGCTGTTCTCTGGAATTGCTAACTCTTCAGCATCTGTCTTGTCAAACAAAGGTCCCTTATCATCAGCATTCCACTTGTTGATCAGTGGATAGTAGTAATACAACTCATCTGCTTTCTGAACAAGGCTCAGATCTTTAGCAACTTCAGCACCATCAACCTTCATAGATGTAACAGATAACTTAACATCTGCATATGCACCATCTGGGTTTTCTTCTGTCTTAGCAGAAAGATCTGTTGCGATAGACAACAAGTTGTACTTCGTAGCTGCTGTTAAATCGATACCGCTAATAGCTACTGTATACTCACCATCTCTTGTAAGTAATACGTCAGTAGCCTTAAAGTTTGCAGCGTCACCGCTTGCTTTGATGTAATCGTAAGTATCCTGTTTTCCAAGATCATTTGGCTTGTAACCATTACGATAATCCCAAGTTCCATCCATCTGATATGCGATGTAAGCATGGATACCCTTTGTAGCCCAAAGAGCCTCGTCATAAGCCTTAGGAGCCTCTGTTGCTTCTGGAGTAGGTGTTACTTCCGGTCCTTCTGTATCGTCTGTGAATTTCAATTCTGTTGTCTTCATAGTTACATCAGAAATTGTTAAACCAGCTGTTACGTTCTTGTCATCATCCTTCTCTAATGCAGAATCGATGTCAGCGAACATTACACCTAACTGATTTCCAAGAGTAATTTCTCCTGCTGCAGTATAAGATACTGTATATGTTCCGTCTTTTTCGATTTCAACAACACCAGCTGATGGTACTGTGTTACCTAATGTATTTACAGACCAGTCACTTGAGTTCACACCGATGAATGCCTTGATAGACTTAGCGCCTGTCTTTGCTAATACATCTGCAACGCCTGCTGCCTTGAAAGAAATAGAGATGTCTCTAAGTGTCTGACCCTCCATTGTATTTGGATCAAACTTGCCCCAGTTGTTGAATACAAGAAGTCTTGCTTCTCCACTGTCGCCACCTACGAATTTGCTTTCTGTAGCACCATCGAATTTTGCAACGCTCTTAACTTCCTTTGCCACCTCAACTTTGAGAGATGCATCAGATACTGTTAAACCAGCTGTTACATTCTTGTCATCATCTTTCTCTAATGCAGAATCGATATCAGCGAACATTACACCCATCTGGTTTCCTAATTTAACCGTAGAAGAACCAGTATATGTTACAGTATAAGTTCCATCTTTCTCAATTTCTGTTACTCCGTCTGCAGGAACTGTGTTTCCAAGAGTATTTACAGACCAGTCACTTGAATTTAAGCCAAGAAATGCTTTAATAGACTTAGCACCGGTCTTTGCCAATACATCAGCAACACCTGCAACCTTGAAAGTAATAGATGCATTCTTTACATCAATACCTTCAAGCTCACTCGGGTCATACTTGCCCCAGTTGTTAAATACTAACAAACGAGCTTCTCCGGAATCTCCGCCTACTAACTTAGATTCTACCGCTTTATCGAAAGATGTAACATCTTTCATTAAAGCAGGAGCTTTAATCTGAAGCTTTGTATCAGAAACTTTCAAACCTGCTGTTACATTCTTGTCATCATCTTTCTCTAAAGCAGAGTCGATGTCAGTAAACATTACACCCATCTGATTTCCAAGTGTAATTGTTGAGGAACCAGTATATGTTACTGTATAGGTTCCATCTTTCTCAATTTCTGTTACTCCATCTGCAGGTGCAGTGTTACCAAGAGTATTCACTGACCAATCACTTGAATTCAATCCAAGGAATGCTTTAATAGACTTAGCACCTGTCTTCGCCAACACATCAGCTACACCTTCAACATTAAAAGTAATAGATGCATCTTTCATGCTGATTCCTTCAAGTGCATTTGGATCATACTTGCCCCAGTTGTTAAATACTAACAAACGAGCTTCTCCAGAATCTCCGCCTACTAACTTAGATTCAACTGCCTTATCAAATACAACCTTGTCCACAGTAGATACCGCAGCATCTGCTTTTTCAGACACAAGGCCGACGCTAGGAATAAGACTTAACGCCATTGCTCCGGCAAGAATCCATGACAAAACTTTTTTTGTCTGTTTTCTCATTATTTCTCCTCCTCTTTTTATTATTGAGTCATCGTACATAATTGAAATGCTGTACGTAAGTTTTGAACTTAAGAGCCATGAAACAAAAGCTCATATTTCAGTCAAAACACACCATAGCCTTTCATTTATATACATAAAAATTTACAAAATATATTCTAACACGATACGGTAAAAAAATCAATCATTTTTACCTGTTTTTCGGAAAATCTATTGCCGATTTTGTTAAATATACACAAAATTATATCTTAATCCTGTCTATATCGATGATTTTTACCGTAAATATTCACAATACGACAAGCCTGCCATGCAAGCATTATTCAGAACTTTCCTGCCACGAATACGTGTTTCGCATTTCCATTATGGCAAAAAAACGGAAAGAATAAGTTTATTTATATCTTGTTATAATACCTTTCAAAAACTTGAAAGTGAGGCTTTTTATGACAAAGCAAAAATGTAATTCTAATAACACAAATGGCAATTTAGCCAAAAGCAGCCTAACGCTAAACGAATGGTATTCTTTTTGGATACAGAATTATAAAACCGGCGTTGTTAAACCATCGACAATCCAAAATTATTGCTGCATCTATAATAATCATATCAAAAAATTTTTAGGTTATATGCCGCTTTGCGAAATTCGCACAATGCATATCCAGCAAATGCACAATTCGCTCGAACTATCATCCAAGTACCAGCATTGCATCCATGCTATACTCTCGAATATGTTTGAAATCGCGGTTCAAAATGATTTGATCGTGAAAAATCCATGTTGCGGTACCAAGCTTCAGTCATTACAAAACAAACACAGACGTGTTTTGTCATCGGAAGAGCAACAGCTTTTCGCTAATTTAATGCAACAGCCAAAGTGGCGCGATCGTTCTTTGCCTATTACTGTGTTGCTTGGAACCGGAATACGCGTCGGCGAATTACTTGCTTTGACGTGGGACAATATTGATTTGAAACAAAAAACAATTTATATCGAAAAAACGTTACTTTACCTATGGAATACAGATTTGCAAAAATATACGTTTTCGTTTCAATCCCCGAAAACAGTTAACAGCAAACGCTGTATCCCTATGTCAACGCCTGTGCATAATGCCTTTTTGCAACAATGTGACAAAATAAAACAATTAAAACAAAACTCTGCCAAATGGTCACCTATTGAGGATTTTGAAAACCTTGTGTTTGTAAACAGCCTTGGTCGTCCAATGCAACGGCGTGATATCCAAATTATTTTGGATCGTATGACTGATGAACTAAATAAACAAGCGTTAAAATCATCTTCTTCCTATTATATTAAACACATTCATCCCCATACACTACGGCATAGTTTTGCGACTAGATGTTTTGAGGTCGGTATTCCGCCTAAAGTAGTGCAGACACTATTGGGACACAGTAGTATACAGATCACTATGGATTTATATACTCATGTTTCTTCAGATATGTGTCGGGAAAATATGAAGAAATTAGAAAAATTCGGAATGTGATTTCGACATTTTACAACTTTTTATTTCATAACTCTTAAGTTCAAAATTTACATACGTTTTTCAATTATGTACGATGACTCAATAATAAAAAGAGGAGGAGAAATAATGAGAAAACAAACAAAAAAAGTTTTGTCATGGGTTCTTGCCGGTGCAATGACATTAGGACTTACAGCAAATGTTAATTTTGCACCAGCAAGCGCAGACGATGCAACTGCATTTACTGCAAAATTAAGTGCACAAATGGATGTTACTAAATCTGATGTCGCTGAATGGGATTTTAGTGCTGAAGGTACAGGTAAGCTTGGAGAACTTTCCACTGTCACATACGATAGTGATAAGAAAGCTTGCTTCTCAGGAAATTTTATTGGAATTGACACTGATTTAACCTATGTAGAGGGTCAAACTGCTAAAATTTATTCTATCAAAGCCGATGGCAAAGAATTAGAAAATGTTGACCTGTCTAAAATTGTTTACGGTACTGAAAACGACAAAAAGACAACCGGTCGCATTACAATTCGTAATGCTTGGGGTGATGTCCCTGGTATTTTTGCTGACGACTATACCTATGAAGCTTTTAACAAATTGGAAATCACATATGCAATTGGCGATGCTACACATTCTTTACCAGATGCACCTACTGTTGAAAGCGATTTTACTGCAAAGTTAAGTGCGCAGATGGATGTTTCTAAATCCGATGTCGCTGAATGGGATTTTAATGTTGAAGGCACAGGCAATCTCGGTGAACTTTCAACTATCACATACGATAGCGACAAAAAAGCTTGCTTTTCTGGTAATTTCATCGGAATTGATACAAACCTGACATATGCTGAAGGACAGATTGCTAAAATTTATTCTATCAAAGCCGATGGCAAAGAATTAGAAAATGTTGACCTGTCTAAAATCGTTTACGGTACTGAAAACGACAAAAAGACAACCGGTCGCATTACAATTTGTAATGCTTGGGGTGATGTCCCGGGTATTTTCGCTGACGACTATACCTATGAAGCTTTTAACAAATTGGAAATCACATATGCAATTGGTGATGCTACACATTCTTTACCAGATGCAACTTCTACAAACGCACCAACCACAGCACCAACCACAGCACCAACCACAGCACCGACTGCAGCACCAACTGCAACACCAACCGTTGATCCTAATCTCCATGGTGAAACATTGACATGGAATGGTACTGCCAATATTTATCAATACGGCGATGATACGTTTGAGACAGAGACCACAACTGTATCAGATGGATTGACTGTTCAGGAAGATGGCTCCAACGCTTGCGTTATTACTGTAAAGTATGATTCTTCAAAATACAAACAACCAGTATTGCAGTTGATTACCAGCGCATATACCGGTGATCCTAGCAAGGATACTACTTTCAGAATTACAGAATCAAGTTGGAAAAAAACAGCTCCTTTGTATGGACGTACCGCTGATAGCACCTATTTTACGGTAGCTGAAGGAAATCAGTTTGGCGATCAGTCTGGTTTCAAGGATGAAGACGGAAACAGCGTAGATGGTGCTGATGCAACAAGCGTTTTATTCACTGAATTTTCAGCTGATATTGCAGGTTTGGGCGATGAGATTTATATTTGTGGACATAATCGTACGATTACAAAAATTGTGATCTGCGAAGCAGAGGATGTTCCAAGTCCTACAAACACACCAGCTCCTACAGTACAGCCAAGTGATAATCCAAATGTGACACCTGGTCCTACTAATAAGCCTACTAATACACCTGCACCTACAAAAGCACCTAAGGCTCCTAAAAAAGGTGCTAAGGTTGAGAGCGGCAAGGTTGTTTATAAAGTAACAAAAGCCGCTACAGCTAAGAAAGCTGGTACATTGTCATTAGTTGGTCTCTCTAAGGCCGGTAAGAAGGCATCTAAGCTTTCTTCACCTGCTACTGCTAAGATCAATGGCTACAATTACAAAGTAACAAGCATTGGTAAGAACGCGTTCAAGGGTGCTAATGCTAAGACAATCTCTCTTAGCAAAAACATTAAGTCTATTCCTGCAGGCGCATTTGCTAACTGCAAGAAGTTATCTACTTTGAAAGTAAAGGCTAAATTAACAAAGGTTACTAAGAAGGCATTCAAAGGATGCAAGAAGACAATCAAAGTTAAGGGTGCTTCTAAGAAGATAACTAAAGCTAATGTTAAGAAGTTAAAGAAGAGTGGTTACAAAAAATTCAAATAATTAAAGAAATTAACATCAAATTTTGATAGTTATTGAGTCATTTATGAAAGACATTACGTCGAATAGGGTCTGTGCATTTGCACAGACCCTATTGTTTTTGTCATGATACGATTTTCACTTCTTTGACTTGCCATATTTATTATCTTCCCTTTTGTATGACAGCGATGCAATTTATTCAATCTCGATCAGCTTATTTCAACTTTGTCTCCGAATGGTATCATATTGAATACTTGTCAACTCAATCCACCATTATCTATAACTGAGACTACTTATATTGGTGTCTGTGATGCTTTCCCTGATTCCAGCTTGCCTATCGGCCTCTTTGGTTGACTGCTTTGGGGACTTTTTCTATTTCAGCTTGCCTATCGGTCTTCTTTGGTTGACTGCTTTGGCGCTTTCGCTGATTTCAGCTTGCTTTTTGGCTTCTTTGGTTGACTGCTTTGGGGACTTTCTCTATTTCAGCTTGCCTATTGGGCTATTTCGGTTGACTGCTTTGGCGTTTTCGCTGATTCCAGCTTGCTTTTTGGCTTCTTTGGTTGACTGCTTTGGGGACTTTTTCTATTTCGGCTTGCCTATTGGGCTATTTCGGTTGACTGCTTTGGGGACTTTTTCTATTTCGGCTTGCCTATTGGGCTATTTCGGTTGACTGCTTTGGCGTTTTCGCTGATTCTAGCTTGCCTATCGTGCTTCTTTGGTTGACTGCTTTGGCGTTTTCGCTGATTCTAGCTTGCCTATCGGCTTCTTTGAGTGACTGCTTTGGCGATTTCGCTGATTTCAGCTTGCTTTTTGGCTTCTTTGGTTGACTGCTTTGGGGGCTTTCTCTATTTCGGCTTGCCTATATGGGCTATTTCGGTTGACTGCTTTGGCGTTTTCGCTGATTCTAGCTTGCCTATCGTGCTTCTTTGGTTGACTGCTTTGGCGTTTTCGCTGATTCTAGCTTGCCTATCGGCTTCTTTGAGTGACTGCTTTGGCGATTTCGCTGATTTCAGCTTGCCTATTAGCTTCTTTGAGTGACTGCTTTGGTGCTTTCGCTGATTCCAGCTTGCCTATTGGCTTCTTTCGGGTGACTGCTTTGGGGCTTTCGCTGATTCCAGCTTGTTTCTCCCTCTCTACATATAGAATCCGTATTTGCCGTTACCTATAATCAACAGCTCAATCCAACAAATTCCATTCACCCGGTACTCTCTTATCAACGACCTATACCTGCCGGCGCTTTGCTTTGCAAGAATTGCTGAAGCAATTCTTGGCGATGTCACGCTACATAACAGCATTTTCCTATTCCATAGCATAAGCTTTGACGCCGCATTTACAATATAAATGCACCAATGGTCCTTTTTATTTACGCAGTATAAACATAAAAAACCTCCGCGGAGTATCTATAAGATACCTCACGGAGGTCGTTCTTGTTCTGATTACTTATCTTAAAACAATTACTGTCAATCACGAATCATCGTTTGCACTACCATCAATCAATAATTAAGCGGTAATTATTCGCCTAACTCGTAGATCTGGATGCCTGTGATCGTTGGACGTCCACTAAATGTCAATGACAGATAATGTCTATCCTTTGTCAAGCTTAATCCTGCTTCATCTAATACGATGAGCTTACCTGCGAAATCAGCATAATCAATATCTACATCATCCTTGAACGTCGCTGTATCAGATACACCCAACTGGATATGTCCAACGTTATCCTCGTCATCTGATTTCCAGTTTGCCTTGTCCAATGTCTCAGGAGCGAACTGTACTGCGATGGCCGGCTTCTTGTACTTGCTGACATCAATGTTGAGGAATGACTGATATCCGGTACCATCAAAGGTGATTGTTGTAGTATCGCCTGCAATCGTAGGAGATACTGTGCTGGATGGGATCATCTTCTTAGCTACATCCGGATCTTCTCCGTTAGTCTTATCAGCCTTATCGTTGTAACGGTTCTCACCATATGCATAGTCACCACCGTTCTTGTACCAAACACCGGTCCAGTTCCATACAGACTTCTTATCGCCAACTTCCTTAATGAAAGAAACATCTGTAGATTTACCCGTTGTCTTAGTCATACTTGTGTCGCCGTTAGCACCATTAATCTCGTTAAAGTATACGGCAACATCCTTAAATTTTAAAGTTGCTGCAGTTCTATCAAAATACTGACCAGTCTCCCAAAGTACCGGCACAGCATGATATTTAGCTGCTTCCTTGAACGTATCATTAAACCAAGTAGTTACACTACCGGTGACTGTCTGAGGACTGCAGACACCACACTCACCGATGATATATGCATATCCTTCATCAGAAAATCTCTTAAGGAGCTCAAAATTCTCTACTGTTTTTTGGCGATCTCCATACGTATATGAACCGGCACCGCCATCACCACAAAAATCCCACGGAGTGTAGTAATGTACAGATACGAAAAGCTTTGTCTTGCCATTCTCAGCAGTATCTTTCGGCATTACAAACCTAGCGTTTACTGTCTTTTCAATGTCAGTGTTGTAACCTGGGATCAACAGATGACGGTTTGCATTGTTACCACCTGTAGCACGGATAACATCAACAAATTTCTGATTGATCTCGTTTGCCATTTTATACTTATCAGCTGTCTTTAAGTTGCCACCAATTGCAACATCACCCTGTTTATCCGTTGTAGAATAACCGTTGGAGTAAATGCTGTCGTTCAAACGATCTCCGAGTTCCTCATTAGCCCCCTCAAAGATCAGATGATCGGAATACTTGTTAAAACGCTCTGCAATCTGAGTCCAATATTTCTCATAACGAACCCATGCCTGTGCACGAACTTCTTCGTTTGCAACTTTCTTGCCATTCTCATCACGCTTGCAAGCGCCGAACTGACCCCACCACTGGTTGTCCCAATGATCGTTGATGATAACATACATACCATTATTCAAAGCGTAGATCACTGCTTTCTCTACAGCATCTAACATCTTGGCATTGATCGTATATGATCCATCATCGTTATCACCATTTGTCCAAGCTACCGGAATACGTACGGTATTAATGCCGTATGAATGTAATGCATCTAAATACTCCTGCGTGATCTCAACATTGCCCCACGCAGATACAAACCACGATGGATCTGCTGTCGCATAATCAGTAGCAGCCATGCTCTTCTTGGCAGAGATTCCCTGGACTGCTTCCAACGTGTTACCAATGTTTACACCCATACCCATCTTAGAGTCTGCTAAATCCTGAGAAGAAAGTTCCTTACGAACTGTTCCATTATCTTTGGATGTTACTGTAGAACCATCTGTAAATGTTACTGTCTTCTCATCACCGATATTGGATTTGTCATCAATCGTATATTTAATAACATCATTACCGGATGGTCTTCCATAGATTACTGCCTCCGGATCCGGAGTTGGTGTAACCTTAGGGGTTGGTGCGGGTGTTGTCGTTGCAGGTTTCTTAGTAGCAACATTTGCCGGTGCAGGTGCAGGTGTTGCTTTCTTCTTAACCGTAACAGTACATTTCAAAGTCTTTTTCTTTACTTTCTTAGATCCCTTTGCAATGTATTTAACCTTTACCTTGATAGTTGCCTTACCAGCCTTCTTAGCGGTAACCTTACCCTTCTTGGATACGGTAGCCACGCTCTTCTTGCTGGTTGTCCACTTCTGGGACTTAATCTTCTTCACATTTTTCTTTTTGATCTTTAATGTGACTTTCTTGCCTGCTGTAATTGAAACTTTTTTCTTCAGTTTCAGGGTTGCTTTCTTAGAAGCTGCGCTCGCGCTGGCGGTATTAAATACAGTAGAAAATGCTCCTCCTGTAAGTACCATTGCAAGTGCAAGTGCAAAAGCAACGATTCTTTTTGTGTAACGTTGTTTCATTGTAATAATCCTCCTCCTTTATGGTTTATTGTAATTTTACGCAAAAACGTACTTTACTCCGTAATTATAACATGAGACGCACTTTTTTTCACTGGAATTATTTGTGATGAATCACATGATTTTTTCTATATCGTATTCGAAACTGCCATTTATCTGACATATTATCTTGTTGCATTGCAACGCCTTATGCAGGACAATATGGGCTCACTATATTTTATCGCCTTATGCATGACATATATCATCATATTCCGACGCCTTATATGCCTCATATTTCCATTGTAACGCATCCGTATCAGCGCTTCATAATTCCACGATATCGATTGAGGCATCCGGCTATCTCTGCTCGTCTTGGCATAGCCAGATCACTGCCATTGCCATTTGATAGCACATTCAATCCATCTCGCTCCAGTGCGTCCACAAGTTCTGACACCGCCTGCGATACCTGAATCTTTTGTCCGGCATACTGCTCCATGATCACTACCAAAGAACGTGCAATTGCCGCCATCTGCTCACTGTCAATGATCTGCTCAAGATAACGAAGATCTACATTCGTCTTGTTGATCGCAAATCCATCCGTACCCATCACCTTGATCTTCGCACCGCGATCAGATTTCCCGGCACTCTTTGCACTTGCAGCATCCCCGCTATATTTGCCGACCGCTCGTCTATGCTCACGACCGCCAGCTTCAAGCGACTGCTTTGGAATGAAAATTTTCTGCTCTACGCTGTCCGGATATTCAGCTGCCATCGATGTGTCATTCAACGGGTACGCTTTCGCTGTCTCTTTTGCAAATTGTGTGATTTCTTTCGGTCGATAACTTTCCATTTGCAATATTGTATCTGCAATATGAAAAAAAGCACCACAGCTCCCTGCAACTAAAATGGTGGAAACCTGTTTCTGCTCATATAGCCCTTTTACCCGTTTAATAAACGGTATGATCGGCTCTTCTCCTGCTGTCACAACCTTTTCCATTAATTCATCTCGAATCATAAAATTAGTCGCACTGGTGTCTTCATCGATCAACAATACACCTGCTCCATTCTCGACAGCTTCTACAACATTGGCCGCCTGCGATGTGGAACCGCTGGCATCCTCGCTGCTAAAATCCGTCGTATCCCGTCCGGTCGGCAGATTGCGAATAAACGGACTAATATCTTTATGATAAATGCTCCTACCGTCCTCAGAACGGATCTTAACCGCACTCTGTTCCATGGCAACGTACTCTCGACCATCTCCGGCAATATGCGGATATACTGCTCTTTCTAACGTCTGCAAAAGTGTGGATTTGCCATGATAACCGCCTCCAACGATAAGCGTCACACCTTTTTTGATTCCCATACCCTTGATCATGCCTTTATGTGGAAGGTCCCACGTAACCTCCATGGATTCCGGCGAGGCAAATGGCACCGCCTTCTTCATTGGACGTTGGGATACTCCATTCTCGCGCGGCAGCACTGATCCATTGGCAATAAAAGCAATATACCCTTCTTCCGCCATCTGCTCTCTGATGTAGCGCTGATCGTCTGCGAGGTCTGCAGCTCTCTGTAGCTTTTGGGCGTCAATATTCGCATAACAGCAGGCGTGATGCACGATCTCCGGTATAAATTGAAAAAATATTTTGCCCAGTTCTCTTGCATTAATACTTCTCCCATTTGCCGGAAAACCAACTGACATACGAACGGTTAGCTCCCCATTTTTCGCATTGATATGACAGGCACTTCGCTCCACGATTTCCTGTCCCGGACGGCTAACTGCAATCAAGCCGCTTTTGCCGGATCCTTTTGCCTTAAAATTAAATGGTTCGCTTTCCCTGCAAACCAGACGGAGTAAATGATCTTCCACTGCGATCCTGCGATGCTTTTGCTCGTAAAACTCTTTTAGAATCGCATGTGTGCTCTGCGGCACCACCAGAGAAATCCGAGAGGGCGAAGCAAAAGGATCACCCTGCACTTTGTCAATACCAAGCCGATAATCGCCGAAATCGTAACTGCCCTTAAGGCCTTTATATGCTGGGTATCCCTTGTGATCTATCGAATTTAACATTGTTTTTAATCTCTGCATGATCATTCTCCTTCATTTATAATCCAAACATATCATGAAAGTTTCCAACTCCGTCAATCACCATAGCATCTTCCAACAATGATGCTGATTTTTGACGCTGGTTCTGTAATATGTTATGATTTTCGTTGGCTGTTCTAATAACCCTATTATAGGATACATGGGACAAAAGGTCTATATTTACCTGCGGGAACGAAAGAAACATTTTGTCTGCGAAAAAGTCAGAAATATTTTTCCGATGAAAACGGCAGAAGCATTTTGCCTATAACATAGTATGAAATACCTCTAAACCCGTGGGCAGAGAAAGGAATGCAAAATTACTATGAATGAAAAAGAGACTATTACCACAACTTTTCAAATGCCGGTGCTAGATAAACATTGGTGGAAAACCTTTGCGCTAATGCTTATTTCTGTGATCATGATGGGACTCGGCGTGTCGCTGCTCGTTCTGACGGAAATGGGGACAGATCCCTGCTCGGCAATGAATTATGGAATAGCCCGGACACTGGGACTTAGTTTTGGCAATTATCAACTATTATTTAATACGATACTTCTGATCTTGGTCATCTTACTTGATTGGCGGCTGATCGGTACCGGAACGATCGGAAATATGGTTGTGGTGGGCTACTCGGCTGATTTCTTCGGCTGGGTCTGGACAAACGTATGCCATGTGCCTGCACATCTTCCACTTGCAGCCCGCATTGGCATTCTGGTCCCGGCGCTTCTGCTTTTTGTGGTTGCTGCAGCCTGCTATATGCACAGCGGGCACGGCATGGCACCTTATGATGCCGTACCTTTTGCCGTTACCGAAAAAATACGGCAAAAAACCGGTCGAAATTGTTTCAAGCCGGTTCGTCTTTCTATTGATCTGATCGCAACGATACTTGGATTTCTCACGGGTGGTGAAGTTGGTGTTATGACTGTCCTGATGGTGCTTTTACTGGCACCGATCGTTGAATTTGTTGGTAAACTGTTTGAAAAATGGGGTGTCGCATAACGACACCCCATTTGAGCTGTTTCAGTTATTTCTATTACAACATTTCCCTTGGATTCAAGTTTCTCATGTCTCTATTGCAACATCTCTCTCGAATTCAAGTTCCACGTCTCGCCACTTCAACATTTCCCTTAGACTCAAGTTTCTCAAATCATCACCATTGCAGCATTTCCTTAGCAGCATCTGCAATTAAACGGGCACACTTACGGTTCGTCTTTTCCGTCGGATGCCAATAAGTTCCTAAGCCATCTGCCTCATCCTGCAATGGAAGCTGTACATAACGAATCGTACAATCTGGCGTAACTTTGGCAAAACATGCTGTCGCAGCATCAATCACCGTATTCAGTCTTTGATCCATCGCTCCGATCGTTGTTATAATAGCTGCATTCGGATTATGCTCGTGCACCTGATGCAACAATTTTACATAAGCATCTTTAAACTGTTTCTGTCTGTCTGGAATATCTCTTGTATAGCTCGCATCATTCGTACCTAAATAAATGACAACAAGCTGCGGTTTATATTCCTCAAAATTCCAAGTTTCCCAGTCTGACTGCTCATTGGCAAAATAATCTCGTTCCAATCCTGCATCCGTGTATTCATATAACATTGGCATCAGCCAGGAATCATCAATCTGTGCATCCTCTTCTTCCCCTATATATGCCGTGATAACACCTTTTCCGTTCCACGATACCAGGTTAGGTTCTGCATCAAGCAATTCTGCGGTAAGCAATGAATACGATTTGGCCGGATTTTCATCTGCGGTATCAAATATTTCGTCACTCACATCACCTTCCACGCCGTAACCGCAAGTGATCGAATCGCCAAAAAACTCGATCTGTCTTTTCTTATGTACCGGCGGCGATAATAGTATTTCTTCCCCCGGGTTTACTTCATCGGTAATTTCTATGGAAACAATACCACACGCTGCATATTCTGCTTCAGAATATTTAACGATAGTAATCTGCTGTTCCGTAGTTTGTTGCGTTTCAAACAGCACGATTGTCTGCCTGTCCTGCTCTAAGCGCAGACGCTTAGCAGGATCTCTATCCTGTCCATAATAAATAGCGATCCAAGCCCTCTCCTTCTCAGTATGCTTTGATGCGTCACTGACAATCTCTGCGGTTGCTTTTGTTCCTACGAATTTGAAAGAAATAGATGTCGCAGAATATCCCAGATAACGAATACCCTCTCGATAAATAGTTCTACCCGTTACACTAACATGCTTCTTATCTGCCTGAAATTTCATTCTTTCGCCTCCATAAATACACATTTTTTTTAGTCATGACCGGCAATATACAATATTGCTTTCATAATTTCATTTTTACCGTATCACTCTACGGTAACTACTTTTGCTAAGTTTCTTGGTTTATCAACATCCAATCCACGATCCATCGATACGTAATATGCCAACAACTGCAATGCCGCTGCTGCCGGGAATACCATAAACTCATCCGCCATATCCGGTAATAATAATACATCTGCATATTCTGCATCTGCCATGGAAATACTTTCGCGTACAAACAATACAACACTTGCACCACGAGACTGCACTTCACGAATGTTAGATAATTCTTTATCTTTTAGCTTTTCCTGTGTGACAACAGCAACGACCGGTGTATCTTCTGTGATCAGAGCGATCGTACCATGTTTCAATTCACCAGACGCATATGCCTCTGTATGAATATAGGAAATTTCCTTTAATTTTAAAGCTCCCTCCAGCAAGATAGAATAATCCAATCCACGGCCAAGCATAAATGCATCTTTTGCCTCTAACAGCTTTCTGGCAATTTTATGGATGTCGTGTTTCTTATTCAATACTTCCTTTAACTTGGCAGGAATCTGAAGCATATTGTCAACATACTCTTTCTCCGCTGCATCGTTGAAAATACCTCTTACCTTTGCCATGCGCCCAATTAAGAGCATTAATGTTTCTACCTGTGTCGTATATGCTTTCGTACTTGCAACCGCGATTTCCGGACCGGCTACCGTATACATGACATAATCACTCTCTCTGGCGATAGAGGAACCCTTAACATTAATAACCGCAACACTCTTGGCACCTTTTTTGCGCGCATACTTCAGTGCTTCCAAAGTATCAATCGTCTCACCGGACTGTGAAATTGCTAATACCAGTGTTTTCTCATCAATGACCGGATTGGAGTACATAAACTCAGATGCATACTCTACATCCATCAGCATTTGTAATTTTGACTGAACGATCGCTTTGGCGATCAATCCGGCATGCATAGCTGTGCCACAAGCAACAACACAAATTCGCTCACAATTCTGCAAAACATCATCCGGCACACCATCAAAGGACAAATCAATATGTCCGTCAACAATACGATGATCTAATGTTGCCTGCAATGCCTCCGGCTGCTCCATAATTTCCTTTTCCATATAAAATGGGTATTTACCTTTACCATCACGGCTGGTATCCCAATCAATCTCCAAAAACTCTGTCTTCTGCTCTTTGCCCTTCAGGTCAAACACTTTAATATCGTCTTTGTGCAGCTCAACGATCTGATACTCCGGCACAACCATATATTCCGTAGCATGAGAGCCAAGTGCTGCAACATCAGATGCTAACATTGTGCCGTCCTCGGTACGTGCAGCCACGATCGGACTAACATTACGGATTGCATAGATCACATCCGGTATATCATCAAAAATAATAACTAATGCAAATGTTCCCTTTAAATGCTTTACCGTTTGTGCAATTGCTTTATGCGGATCTCCATCGTAGTAACGGTTCAAAACACCGGCAACCACTTCTGTGTCCGTCTCCGACTTCAGATCTTTGCTCAACATAAAATGATCACGAAGCTCTTCGTAATTTTCAACAATTCCATTATGAACTAAAAGCACATTACCCTGACGATGTGGGTGCGCATTCTCGTCACTGACACCACCATGTGTTGCCCAGCGTGTATGACCAATTCCACAAGTAGCCTGCTTCTTGTCATTCTCACATACTTTGCGCAGATCAGCAACGCGTCCGGCACATTTACGCAACTTCGTCCGTCCTGTCTCAGCATTGATCGTTGCAAGACCGGCACTATCGTAACCACGATATTCCAACAATTCGAGAGCATCCAACAAAAAGTCCGTCACCGGACGTGCTCCATTATAACCAACAATTCCGCACATAATTTCCTCCGTTCTACTGCCAAATCGGCAGATTCCATCTGTTACTGTGACGCCTCCCGCACTGCCCACAATATCCTGCAGCATTATCGGTGCATTTGCACACTCTTCACTGTTATCTGCAACATTACCGGTGCATTTCCACACTCCTCACTGTTATCTGCAGCATTACCGGTGCATTTTCAGACTTCATCCTGTGCCCATGCGGTTCTGCGTCGATTGCCTTCTAAGAACAATCATCGCAAACGAAGGATCTGTAATCTCCACTGTATTGAATTTGTTTTGCAGTCACCTGCATATTTGCCAATACATAACGCACTGGAGCGTACGAAGAGACATCCGCCGAAATTTCGATAATCTCTTTCCTCGTCAGCCTGATTCGTGCAAATTTATACTTTTGTGCACAAAACTAGGCTCTGGCGCTTAAAATTTGTGTATTTTTGTTACAGAACTCTACATTTTACGATTTAGTCCCTTCGTACAATATAAGGTCTAAAAGCCTTTTTGTCAAGGTAAACTTGCATCTGTGGCACTTTCACATTATAATATATGCTATTATTTCGGCAATGATCTGTTCAGAGGGTATTTCAAATGAATACTGAAAATACCTTTGCAAATAACACAGATATATTGTTGCCGTCACTTGAACTAAAACAATATTTTATACAGAAACGGAGATAATTATGGCAAAAAATACAGAATACGAATTTGAAGAAACTATGGTTACGTTAACCGATGAGGA
Source organism: Jutongia sp. SJQ-6 (assembly GCF_054161275.1). Next base: position 1,828,804 of record NZ_CP195314.1, read on the forward strand.
TGGGATTGATAAAGACTTTTATGTGGATGAAATCTATGAGGTGGACGGTCAACTCTATGCCGCTCTGATTCCGGGTTTTGTGGAAAACATTACAGAATATTATGTGTTCCGCATCAAAGATTTAGGAAATGATGATTTTGAATTAGAAGATATTAATGATGAAGAAGAGTACGATGCCGCAGCAGATGCCTACGAGGAACGTCTGGATGCGAGGGCTTGGAGCGAAAGCATGAAATAACATAAAACTGCCTTAGAAATCACAGGATTTTCTGTAATTTCTAAGGCAGTCTTTTTTGTTCTTCTACCGAGACTATCTCTCATTCTTTGTATTGTGTATTACACAATGCAACCTCGGCTTAGTATTCTTTCATAAGGATTAATCCTCATATTGATCGTTGTAGATGATAGCTGTTTTAACATGCTCTGCTGTTTCCGCATCTTTTAACACCGTAATGATTTCTGCTGCAAACTCAATACACGTTCCCATTCCGCGACTTGTGATAACCTTGCCATCACGAACAACCGGCTTCTTAACATACTGACCACAGATCAACTGATCTGCAAAACTTGGATAACAAGTTGCCTGATGATCTTTCAAAATCCCCAGTTCACCAAGCACAGTAGGTGCTGCACACACCGCTGCAACCCATTTTTCTTCTTTTGCAAATTGCTGCAATTGCTGGCACAGTGTATCGCAGGCACGTAAATTCGGTGTTCCCGGAATACCACCCGGCAAAATCAGCATCTGTGCCTCTGCGAAATCTGCCTCATCTAATAATCTGTCGGCGGTAATGCATACTCCATGTGAGCTCTTTACCACTCTCTGATCCCCGATCGCCACCATGTCAATATCAATCTTTGCACGGCGAACCATATCTACTACCGTCAACATTTCAACTTCTTCATATCCTTCTGCAAAAAAAATAAGTGCTTTTGCCATATTCCCCGTCCTTTCCACTCTGCATAACAGCATTTTTCTATTTCACAAAAAAAAGCAAAACCAGCGTTTTGCTCTGCAAGAATTGCTGACGCAATTCTTGGTGGCTTCCCTCTAGGTTACGAGCATTTTCCTATATTGTAAAAAAAGTGAGAATTTCACAGAAATCCTCACTTCCTCAACAGAGCTGCTAACGGGAATTGAACCCGTGACCTCCGCCTTACCAAGGCGACGCTCTACCGACTGAGCCATAGCAGCACTCAACAATCCATATTATATAATAGCGCCTCTAAATTTGCAAGCAAATTTTTCATTTTCTCTGTTTTTCATTTTCTCTGTTTTATAAGCCCCATTTATACGTTTTCTATCGTGTCCCCGAACACTGAAGTGAAAAGCTTATTTCCACCTTAAAGAGCAAAGCAGATTAATTTCCTTCTCTTTTATCTTCAGCAGCCCTATTGTAGTATTTAATGCAGCTTTTGGATGAGAGGAAGGCGTCATCACCTTAGTATCGTCCGTAATTTAGTCTTGATCCGCTGCAATGCGTTGTCTATTGCTTTCGGTTGCTTTTGCATATATCTGGCAATCTCCTGATAAGTCATACCACGCAAAAACAACGATAGAACTTCTCGTTCCATTCCACTCAAAACACTAAATAAGCGTTCCTCTATATCACCGGCTTCTTCTCTGTCAATAATAATGTCCTCTGGATTTTGATGCAGACCTGCCGACACACGATCCAACAGCTTGACGCTGTCCGGTCCCTGTTCATTATCGCTATCACTGGCTGAATCGATTGAAATATAAGTATTAAGAGGCCCGTTTTTTTTACGATTGGACTTTTTGACTGCAGAATACATCTGCCGATTAATGCAATGACTGGCAAATGTCTCAAATGCAGCGCCTCTACATTCATCGTAGCTTACGACTGCCTTGTACAGGCCAATCATCCCTTCCTGTATTAAATCGTCCTCATCGCCATCCAATAAAAACAATGTTCGCGAAAGCCCTCTAACGAGTCCTTTATATTTAGCCAATACATACTCCATAGCCTCATCATTACCATGTTTTGCACTGGCAACCACTTCCTCTATTGTCTGCTGTTCATACTCTCTCATACTACACCCCGTACTTACCTCACATTCACCCAATACGACTTGCTTCTGCAAATGTGCCAACTTTACACCCTTAACATGCCCCTGGCTATAACACACTTACTTCTATATCCTTAGCGTTCCTCTGGCTATAACGCGCTTATTTTATACCCTTTGTGATCCGCTGGCGCACGATTTCATATGATAAAATTCCCATCGCTACCGAAGCGTTTAATGAATCAATATCACCCTGCATCGGAATGGATGCCGTAAAGTCGCAGTTTTCTTTCACTAATCTGCTGACACCATCGCCTTCGTTACCGATCACAACACCGATCGGTCCGGTCAGATCAAGCGAATACATCGTCTCTCCTGACATATCTCCACAAACAAACCACATCCCCTGTTTCTTGAGTTCTTCCATGGTTTTGACCAGATTCGTTACCTTTGCCACCGGAGTATAATGAATCGCTCCTGCAGATGCCTTTGCCACAGTGGCAGTTAAACCAACAGCTCGTCGCTTAGGAATGATGACACCATGTGCACCTGCCTGGTTAGCAGTACGAATAATAGACCCCAAATTGTGTGGGTCTTCTATTCCATCCAATAAAATAACGAACGGTGCTTCCCCCTTCTGTGCCGCACGATCCATAATTTCTTCTACTGTGCTATACTCATAAGCCGCCAAATGTGCAATAACTCCTTGATGCTTACCTGTCTCTGATAATTGATCCAAGCGTTCTTTCTTGACGAAATTGACAATGGTACTCTGCTTTTTCGCTTCACGCAAAACGGTTTGAATAGGGCCATCCTTGCAGCCTTCTAAAACAAATATCTTATCAACGGTTTTCCCTGCACGAAATGCCTCAATTACTGCATTACGCCCTTCTATTGTTAATTCTTCGTATGCCATATGTGTCTTCCTTCCTATATAATTTAACAATTTACACTACCGTACCAAAACAATTTAATTCACTTCGATCATGCGAGTACATTATTTGTGGGGCATCTGATCTGCTTCGATCATGCGAGCACATTATTTGTGAGGCATCTGATCTGCTTCGATCAGACCATCGTGCAACAATTTCATAGCTCGCTCCATCTGGTGCGTCAAATACCAATACCCAACCAACGCTTCAAACCCGGTCGCTACACGATAATCCACAATAGACGCATTCTTTGCAGAAGTTGCTGACTTGGCGTTGCGTCCCCGACGATAATATGCCACTTCCTCCTCAGTAAGCTTGTCCTCTAAAATTTTCATGAGCTTAGCTTGGGCCTCTGCTTTTACAACAGAACTAGTCATTCTATGAAAATTTTTGACATGACCAGCACCCAGATCAATGACTATCGTCCGAATGATCAAATCATATACTGCATCCCCAATATATGCAAGTGCTAATGCGGAATACTGGCTTGGCTGCAGTTTACTTTTTCCAAAGGTGTCCTGAATCTCGTTAAAAATATCCTGATATTCCTTCTCCAATCTTAGTCTCCTTTTTTATATAGCGTAAACTAAAACGACCCCCATTTACATAGTGCAAATGAGGGTTGCTAGAGGCGACTACCGGATTTGAACCGATGATCAGGGAGTTGCAGTCCCATGCCTTACCACTTGGCTAAGTCGCCATATATGACTCCAACGGGATTTGAACCCGTGTTACCGCCGTGAAAGGGCGATGTCTTAACCGCTTGACCATGGAGCCATCTTGCTAGACAATTTTTGTCTGACAACGAATAATATACTATCATATAATTTACAAGAATGCAAGTGTTTTTTTTATTTTTTTTAATGAACCAAAAATGAAATTTCAAATTTCTACGATTTCTACATTAAGGTTCCTACATTATTCCTACATTAATTATGTTATTCCATTGCATACACAGACCTAATATGCTATAATTATCGTATCGTGTGTTGTTTTGATCTGCGGTACAGAGGGTCTGTTCTCAAGTACTGGAGATTTTTGTAGAGAAACTCTACAAGGTGCCAACATAAAGATGTTTACTTCATTGTAACATCTTTATGTTGCAATGACTGTGGTCTTACTGGCTGATGTAGGATGCCTAAGCATGTAGGTCAACTCTCACTATCCATAATCAATTTTTTCTTCGCTTTTTTTCTACTGTTCTTAAAATTAATTCCTTTGTCTTTTTTATTCCCTTGTTCCTTTTTTCATATGTCCCCTAATTAACCGCTTTGTATCAAATATGCAATAATACAAAGTCTTTAATAAATGTGCCTGTAACACATTAAATGTAAAAAAAAATCTCTTCTTAAACCCATTTGGCAGAATTGGACACCTTTTTCCATAATTGGACACTTTAATTCTATATAGGAAGCTTCCAAAGATCATCTATTACCAGAAATGGGATTATAAAGAGTACAATCCTTATCTTGAATGGCGGTATGGCAAAAAGATCAAAAAAAAACCTGTAAACGAAATCGTTTACAGGTTTTTCTTTGTCGCTCCCCGAGTAGGACTCGAACCTACGACAGCGCGGTTAACAGCCGCGTGCTCTACCGACTGAGCTATCGAGGATTATAACAAAAACACAGTCCCTTCTTTAGACTATGTTTCCGGTACTTTTTTTAGTACCTTCAAAACTGCATATAGTATCTTTCATCCACAAAGTTGAACTTGTTCTTGGTACTCCGGCATCGTCTACGCCTCTTCGCGGGGTCATTATCTTCCCACTCAGATGCCTTATGCCTTCGTTCCTACGCTCAGATGTTACTGCCTTTTCGCGGTCATTCATATGCTCGCTGCGCTCACATATTCATGTTATCCCGCTCAAATGCAATCATGTTCCCAATCCGACTCCTGAAAGTAAACTTTCATCGCCGTCTTGTGATCCATGATACATCCTCGCTCCTTTGGTCAAGCCCTCGACCTATTAGTGACAGTCAGCTCCATGTGTTACCACACTTCCACCTCTGCCCTATCTACCTCGTCGTCTTCAAGGGGTCTTACTGGATTAACTCCAGGGATATCTTATCTTAAGGGGGGCTTCACGCTTAGATGCCTTCAGCGTTTATCCCTTCCAGACTTGGCTACCCTGCTATGCCATTGGTATGACAACAGATACACCAGCGGTCCGTCCAGCCCGGTCCTCTCGTACTAAGGCCAGCTCCTTTCAGATATCCTACGCCCGCGCCGGATAGGGACCGAACTGTCTCACGACGTTCTGAACCCAGCTCGCGTACCGCTTTAATGGGCGAACAGCCCAACCCTTGGGACCTGCTACAGCCCCAGGATGCGATGAGCCGACATCGAGGTGCCAAACCACTCCGTCGATGTGAACTCTTGGGAGTGATTAGCCTGTTATCCCCAGGGTAGCTTTTATCCGTTGAGCGATGGCAATCCCACTTTCTACCACCGGATCACTAAGTCCTACTTTCGTACCTGCTCGGTCCGTCGACCTCGCAGTCAAGCTCCCTTCTGCCTTTGCACTCTTCGAATGGTTTCCAACCATTCTGAGGGAACCTTTGAGCGCCTCCGATACCCTTTCGGAGGCGACCGCCCCAGTCAAACTCCCCGCCTGACGTTGTCCCTCCACCGGTTCACGGTGGCAGGTTAGAAACCCAGTACTACAAGGGCGGTATCCCAACAGCGACTCTGATACAACTGGCGTTATATCTTCCTAGTCTCCCGCCTATCCTGTACATGCAGTACCGAATCCCAGCATCAAACTGGAGTAAAGCTCCATGGGGTCTTTCCGTCCTGGCGCGGGTAACCAGCATCTTCACTGGTATTTCAATTTCACCGGATGCATTGTCGAGACAGTGCCCAAATCATTACGCCTTTCGTGCGGGTCGGAACTTACCCGACAAGGAATTTCGCTACCTTAGGACCGTTATAGTTACGGCCGCCGTTTACTGGGGCTTAAGTTCGAACCTTCGAGTTGCCTCTAAGCTCTCCCCTTAACCTTCCAGCACCGGGCAGGCGTCAGCTCATATACTTCACCTTTCGGTTTCGCATAAACCTGTGTTTTTGCTAAACAGTTGCTTGGGCCAATTCTCTGCGGCCTACATTCGTAGGCACCCCTTCTCCCGAAGTTACGGGGTCATTTTGCCGAATTCCTTAACAATGCTTCTTCCGTCGGCCTTAGGATTCTCTCCTCATCCACCTGTGTCGGTTTACGGTACGGGTTCATGATACGCA